>JAEUHT010000129.1 GCA_016793265.1 Planctomycetota bacterium | reverse complement strand
CGAAGCTGCTGAGCGCGATCGAGCCGATCGTGCGCTACCAGCGTTCGCGCTTCCGCGGCGAAGGTACGGCGCCCGGCACGCCGCGGCACGAGCTCGGCCTGCAGCTCAAGGAGGACGCGCTGCAGCGGCTGGTCGACATCTGGGCCGGCGGCGAGGCGAGCGCCTCGCTCGGCTTCCGCGCCGCGCGCGCGTTCGACGAGTTCGACGGGCTCGAGGCGGCGATCGGGCGCGACGCCGGCGGCGGTGGGCAAGGGGCGCGCGACGAAGCGCGCTTCTTGCGCGAGCTCGCCGAGCGGGCGATCGAGTGCATCGAGCTGAGCTCGGATCCGGCGCAGGCGCGGTCGGCGCGCGCCGAGCAGCTGCGGGCCGACCAGATGGTGCAGTTCGCGATCGCCGAGGCGCAGGTGACCGTGCTCGGGCCGGCGACCAAGTTGTGGAACACCGGCAACGGCGCCGTGCTGATGCGCGAGGCCGTCGGCCTCGTCGGCGGCAGCGGCCTGACCGAGGGCTGCCCGGGCTTCCTCGGCAGCAAGTGGATGGACGCGCAGCTCGAGGCCACCTACGAGGGGCCGGAGGCGGTGCAGCGGCGACAGCTCGCGTCGACGATGACGAACCCGGTGTTCCTGGCGCTGATGCAGAGCTGGGAACGCGAACTCAAGCGCATCGCCGGCGTCGACGCACAGAGCGGCGCCTGCGCGCTCGGTTCGGCGTTCGACCTGTGGCGCTGGTCGATGCAGCACCTGCTCGACAACACCGATCTCGACGGCCACGCGCTGTATCGCGACCACCGGCAGGGCGTGACCTTCCTGATGGCCGACGCGCTGTGCTGGCTGCTCGGCGCGCAGAGCATGGTGCTCGACCTGGAGCAGCTGCGCACGCAGGGAGCGGGGCGGAAGGACCTCGCCGGGAAGCTGCCGGGCCTGCTGCAGACGCTGCGCGACCTCGGCCGCGTGCAGGCCGCGCGCGCGGCCGGCGAAGTGGCGCGGCTGTGCACGGAGCTGGTGTTCGGCTACCGCCGGCACCCGCAGTGGCGCGATTGCCAGGCCTGCTTCCACGCCGATCACGTCGCCCACCTGGAGCAGACGATGCCGGGCATCGAGGGCTACGCGACGGGGTTCGGTGAGGTCGTCGCGCGCGATGGCAGCCACGCCGACAAGGCCGGGCCGTGCGCGCGCTTCACCGGGCTCGAGGCGTTCGAGATGAAGCGCAAGCGTCTCGATGGCTGCCTCGTCGAGTCGCACCTGGCGCGCGAACGGGCGGCCAGGGCGCTGCGTGGCGTCACGATCCCCGAGGCGCCGGACTACGGTTGCTGACCGCCGCGGCCGCGCGTGTGGCGCGGCGCGGTCGACCCGCGGCGTTCAGGACGTCGCTTCGCCACCGCCGCCGCTGCTGGCGGCTTCGCGCAGCAGGCTGCGCGCGATCACCAGCCGCTGCACCTGGTTGGTGCCCTCGTAGATCTGCGTGATCTTGGCGTCGCGCATGTACTTCTCGATCGGGAAGTCCTTGCAGAAGCCGTAGCCGCCGAACAGCTGCACGCAGTCGGTGGTGACCTTCATCGCCGTATCGGTCGCCATCAGCTTGCACATCGCCGACAGCTTGGAGATCTGCTTGTGGCCGCTGTCGATGGTGCGCGCGGCGTGGTGCACGAGCTGGCGCGCGGCCTCGATCTGCGTCGCCATGTCGGCGAGCATCCACTGCACGCCTTGGAACGAGTCGATGGTCTGGCCGAACTGCTGGCGCTCGTGGGTGTACTGCATCGCCAGGTCGAGCGCGCCTTGGGCCAGGCCGACGGCTTGCGCGGCGACGCCGGGGCGGGCGCGGTCGAGCGTCTGCATGGCGTGCTTGAAGCCGTGGCCTTCGGCGCCGCCGAGCAGGTTCTCGGGCGGCACCTCGCAGTTCTCCAGGTGCAGCTCGACGACGGGCACGCAGCGGATGCCCATCTTGTCCTCGTGCTTGCCGACGCGGTAGCCGGGCGAGCCCTTCTCGACGACGAAGCCGGAGATGCCGCGCGCGCCGCGGCCGGGCGCGGTGACGGCGAAGATCGTGTTGAGGCTGGCCACCGAACCGCCGGTGTTCCACTTCTTCTCGCCGTTGATCAGGTAGCGGTTGCCGACCTTCTCGGCGCGCGTGATCATCGAGCCGGCGTCGGTGCCGGCAGCCTTCTCGGAGAGCCCGAACGAGATCATCGCCTCGCCCGAGGCGACGCGCGGCAGCCAGCGCTGCTTCTGCTCGTCGGTGCCGCCGACCAGGATCGGGAACGAACCGAGCGCGTTGACCGCGTAGGCGACGCCCATGCCGCCGCAGGCGCGCGAGAACTCCTCGACCACGAGGCAGAGGTCGAGCACGCCACCGCCCATGCCACCGTACTGCTCGGGGATCCAGACGCCGTAGAGGCCGGCGTCGCGGATCGCCGCCTGCACTTCCCACGGGAACGACTGCTCGACGTCGTGTTTGGCGGCGACGGGTCGCATCACCTGTTCCGCGAGCGCGCGGGCGCGTTGCTGGAGCTCGATCTGCTTCTTCGTGTACAGGGCTTCGATCATCGGAGGATTCGTGGTAGCTGGGCGGGCGGCGCCGCGTCGTGCGATGCCGCGCAGAAGCTAGCGCCTCGCCGCGGTCACCGCGAATGCCGTTGTCGCGCGTTCAGGCGGCTTCTGCGCCTTTGGCGAGGGCCTGCGAACAAGTGCGGATGGTTGGTCCAGCCGTCTCCTCTACGCGATCGTCAGCCGAGTGCGAGCATGCGTTCGAGGGGCAGCAGCGCGCGGCGGCGCAGCGACTCGTCCATCTCGATGCGCGGCTGCAGGTCGCGCAAGGCGAGGTAGATCTTCTCGAGCGTGTTGCGCTTCATGTGCGGGCAGCTGTTGCAGCCCTGACAGGCGGCGGTGCGGTCCTCGTACGGCACCTCGATCAGCGTCTTCTGCGGCGCCGCCCTCTTCATCGTGTGCAGGATGCCGGTCTCGGTGCCGACGATGTACTCCTGGCCCTGGTCCTGCTGCACGAACTCCAGCAGCTTCGAGGTCGAACCGACGAAGTCGGCGAGCTGCAGCACGTGGTCCTCGCACTCGGGGTGGGCGATGAACTTCGCGCGCGGGTGCTTCGCCTTCAGCGCCGCGATCTTCTGCGCACTGAAGGTCTCGTGCACCATGCAGGCCCCGGGCCACAGGTCCATGGCGCGGCCGGTCTTCTTGACCAGGAAGGCGCCGAGGTTCTTGTCGGGGCCGAACAGGATCGGTCGATCCTGCGGGATCGAACGGATCACCCGCTCGGCGTTCGACGACGTGCAGATGATGTCGCTCTCGGCCTTGGTCGCGGCGCTGCAGTTGATGTACATCACGACGTAGTGGTCTCGATGCCGCTGCTTCCAGGCGCGCAGCTGGTCGGCCGGACACTGTTCGGCGAGCGAGCAGCCGGCGTCGAGGTCCGGGATGACGACGATCTTGCCGGGGTTCACGATCTTGGCCGTCTCGGCCATGAAGTGCACGCCGCAGAACAGGATCACCTCGGCGTCCTTGGCGTCGCGCGCGCGCTTGGCGAGCTCGAGCGAGTCGCCGAGATGGTCGGCGAGGTCCTGGATGTCCGGATCCTGGTAGTAGTGCGCCAGGATCACGGCCTTCCTGGCCTTGCGCAGGCGGTCGATCTCGGCGAACAGGTCGAGCGACGGGTCGACGATGGCGGGCACGGAAGGCATCCGGCGATCATCGGCCACGGCCGCGCCCGCGCAAGGGCGGGCGGCTGGTGGCGGTTGCGCTGGCGGCAAGGCCCCGTTCGGGGCGGGGGGTCACACGGCGCGGAACGGCAGGTACTCCGGGAACCACATCGCCTTCTTGACGCGCTGCTCGAGGCCCTTCGCCAGCGAGGCGTCGGCGTGGCCCTGCTGGATGCCGCGGCGGATGACCGCGCAGGCGATCGCCAGCGAGACCTCGCGGATGCGCGACAGGCGCGGGAACACGGAGAACTCGGACAGGTCCGAGGGCGCGACCATGTCGGCCAGCGTGTGCGAGGCGTCGAGGAACATCTCGTCGCTGATGTGGCGCAGCTTGCCGACCCAGGCGCCGAGGCCGATGCCGGGGAAGACGTAGCTGTTGTTGCACTGGCCGATGCGATGGCGGTGGCCGTTGACGTCGACTGGCGCGAACGGGCTGCCGGTGGCGATGACGGCGCGGCCGTCGGTCCACCGCAGCGCGTCGGCGGGCGTGCACTCGGCCTTCGAGGTCGGGTTCGACAGCGGGAAGATCACCGGCCGTTCGGTGTGCTTCGCCATCGCCCGCACGGCGGCTTCGGTGAAGAAGCCGGCGGTCGCCGAGGTGCCGATCAGCATCGTCGGGCGCAGGTTCTCGATCGCCTCCTGCAGCGAGATGTTGCTGCGGTCCTTGACCTGCCAGTCGCCGATCTCGGCGTCGTTGTGCGCGAACTCGGCCTTGAAGTCGCCGAGGCCGGGGCGGCTCTTCAGCACCAGGCCCGAGCGGTCGACCATGAAGATGCGTTCGTGGGCGGTGCGCGAGTCGAGGCCCGCTTCGCGCAGCGCCAGCACGAACAGCTGGGCGATGCCCTGCGCCGAGGCGCCGGCGCCGCCGAGCAGCATACGTTGTTCGGCGAGCTTGCCGCCGGTGATGCGCAGGCTCGCGATCAGACCGGCCACGGTCACCGCGGCGGTGCCCTGGATGTCGTCGTTGAACGAGCACAGCTTGTCGCGGAAGCGCAGCAGCTGGTGCATCGCGTTCTCCTTGAGGAAGTCCTCCCACTGCAGCACGGCGGTGGGGAACACCTCACGCACGGCGGCGACGAACTCGTCGACGAAGTCCTGGTACTGCTCGCCGCGCACGCGCGGGTGGCGCAGGCCCAGGTAGAGCGGGTCGTGCAGCAGCTCCTGGTTGTCGGTGCCGACGTCGAGCGTGATCGGCAGCGTGGTCTCGGGCGGCAGACCGGCGCACAGCGTGTAGAGGCTGAGCTTGCCGATCGGGATGCCCATGCCGCCGATGCCTTGGTCGCCGAGGCCGAGGATACGTTCGCCATCGGTGACGACGATCACGGACGGCTCGGTGATCGGGAAGTTGCGCAGCACCTCGGCGACGCGGCCCTGCATGTCGATGCCGACGTAGAGGCCGCGCGACTGCCGGTAGATGTGCGAGAAGCGCTGGCAGGCTTCGCCGACCACCGGCGTGTAGACGATCGGCATCATCTCCTCGATGTGCTCGTGCAGCAGGCGGTAGAACAGCACTTCGTTGCGGTCCTGCAGCGTCGCCAGGTGCACGTAGCGGCCGAGCGGCGTCGTCGCCTCGCGGTGGTTTTCGTAGGCGCGCGCCAGTTGCTCGTCGAAGTCGGCAACCTTCGGTGGCAACAGGCCGTGCAGGCCGAGGGCGTCGCGCTCCTCGGGCGTGAAGCCGGTGCCCTTGTTGGTGAGCGGGTTGGCCAGCAGGTCGCGGCCGCGGTTCTTGACCGCGAGGTAGGGCAGACCGGTGGCGGGGTCGACGCGAGTTGTGAAGTGGGGGTCCATGCAGGAATTGGCGGCATGCTATGCGATCAACCGCAGGGGGCGGCGATACGCACATGGCTCCGCCGCTCCGCCGCCGAAGGCCCGCGGCCATTCCCAGTGCGGCAGGGGAGCGACACGATCGCCTGGGCTGGTTGCCAGCGCGCGGCGAACGGCCGCGGCGGCAACCCGTGGCGGCGGCTCAGGAGCTCGCGGCCTTCTTGCTGCGACGCACCGGCTTCTTCTTGGCCGGCCCCTTCGCGGCGCGGGCGGCGAGCAGTTCGAGCGCGCGCGCCAGCGTCAGCTCGTCGGGGTTCTCGTCCTTGCCGAGAGAAGCGTTGGTGACGCCGTCGGTGACGTAGGGGCCATACCGGCCGTCGAGCAGCTTGATGACCTGCTTGGTCACCGGGCTCTCGCCGACCTCCCGCCGCGCCTTCTGCGCGCCGGGTGCGCCACGGCGGCCGCGACCGCCGGCTTTCGGCTGCAGAAACAGCTGCAGCGCCAGCGCCAGGTCCACGGTCAGCGGCGTGTGGCCGGCCGGGATGCTGCGCGTCTCCTTGCCCCACTTCAGGTAGGGCCCGTAGCGGCCGTTGGCGGCCAGCACGGGCTCGTCCTGTCCGTCGGTGGTCTTGGCGGTGCCGACCGTGCGCGGCAGCGCCAGCGTCGCCAGCGCCTGTTCGAGCGTCACCGTCTCCGGCGCCATGCCGGCGAGCAGCGAGGCCATCTTCGGCTTGTCGTCCTTCTTGCCCTTCTTGCCCTTCGGCTTCTCGGCGGCCTCGCCGAGCTGGAAGTAGGGACCGAAGCGCCCGACCTTGACGAACACCTGCAATCCCGTCGCGGGGTCGTTGCCGAGCACCTTCGGGCCGTCGCCGCCCTTCTGCAGCAGGTCGATCGCCTTCCCCAACGTCAGTTCGTCGGGCGGGGTCTCGTCGGGCACGCTGACGCGCTTGTCGCCGCAGGACAGGAACGGGCCGTAGCGGCCGACGCGCACCTCGACCAGCTCGCCGTCGGTGTTGTTGCCGAGCGGGATCGAACAGATCTTGCGCGGGTCGATGTGTTCATCGACGCCGCGGACGTGGTCGCGCAGGCCCGGCGTCACCTTCTTGTTCTCGCCGCCGAGGAAGAACCGGCGCAGGTAGTCGAGGCGCTTGGCGCGGCCGTTGCTGATCTCGTCGAGGTCGTCCTCCATCTTGGCCGTGAACTGGTAGTCGACGAGCCAGCCGAGGTAGGAGGCGAGCAGGTCGACGACGGCGAAGGCGGTGAAGGTCGGCACCAGCGCGGTGCCACGCTTGAACACGTACTCGCGCCGCACGATCGTCTCGATGATGGCGGCGTAGGTGGATGGGCGGCCGATACCGCGCGCTTCGAGCTCCTTGATCAGACCGGCTTCGGTGACGCGCGGCGGCGGTTGGGTGGTGTGGCCGGCGGGCTTCAGCTCGCGCGCCGTGGTGCGTTGCCCCTGCTGCAGGTTCGGCAGCACCCGTTCGGCCTCCGCGAGCTCGGCCTCGGCGTCTTCGAGGTCTTCGACGTAGGCGAGGCGATAACCCGGGAACTCGATGGTCTTGCCGGTGGCGGTGAACTTCGCTGTGCCGCGCTGCGCCGTGGACATGGTCAGCGTCATCGTCGTGCGCTGGCCGCGCGCCTCCTTCATCTGGCAGGCGACGGTGCGGCGCCAGATCAGCTCGTAGACGCGGCGCTCGTCGTCGCCCATGTCGCCCGGCAGCGCGTTCGGATGCACGAAGTCGTTGCCGGCCGGCCGGATCGCCTCGTGCGCCTCCTGCGCGTTCTTGACCTTGGTCTGGTACTGGCGCGGCGCGTCGGGCAGGTATTCGGGGCCGAACTCGCGGGCGATCAGGCTGCGCGCGGCGGCGATGGCCTGCGCGCTGAGCGTGGTCGAGTCCGTGCGCATGTAGGTGATGAAGCCGTTCTCGTAGAGCCGCTGGGCGGCGCGCATCGTGCGCTGCGCGGCGAAGCGCAGCTTGCGCGCGGCCTCCTGCTGCAGCGTCGAGGTCGTGAACGGCGGGTACGGCCGCTCGACGTACGGCTTCTGCTCGACGTCGGCGACGGTGGCGGCCTGGCCCGCGAGCTCACCGGCGAGCGCCACGGCGTCGCGTTCGCCGAGCACGGTCACGCCCTTGCCGCCCGCATGCAACGCACCCGTCTCGGGGTCGAAGTCGCGGCCGGTGGCGACGCGCTGTTCGGCGACCTGCACGAGATCGGCCACGAAGGGCTGGGCGCCATCGTCGCCGAACACCGCTTCGAGGCTCCAGTAGTCGGCGGGCTTGAAGCGCATGCGTTCGCGCTCCCGCTCGACGATCAGGCGCACGGCGACGCTCTGCACGCGGCCGGCGGAAAGGCGCGGGCGCACCTTCTTCCACAACAGCGGCGACACCGTGTAGCCGTAGAGGCGGTCGACCAGGCGCCGCGTCTCCTGCGCCTCGACCAGGTCCATGTCGATCTGCCGCGGGTGCTCCAGCGCCTCGAGGATCGCGCCCTTGGTGATCTCGTGGAACACCAGCCGCCGGGTCTCACACTTCGGCTGCAGTTCCTGCACGAGGTGCCACGAGATCGACTCCCCTTCGCGGTCTTCGTCGGTCGCGAGGTAGAGCACCGGGGCGTCCTTGACCATCTTGCGCAGCTTGTCGAGGTGGCTGCGCTTGTCGGCGGGCACCACGTAGAGGGCGCGGAAGTCCTGGTCGACGTCGATACCGAGCTTGGCCCACTTTTCCTTCTTGAGCTCGGCGGGCACCTCACTGGCGTCCCCCGGCAGGTCGCGGATGTGGCCGATGCTGGCCTCGATGCGGTAGCCCGAACCGAGGAACTTGCCGATCGTGCGCGCCTTCGCGGGCGACTCGACGATGACGACGGGGGTGCCGTCTGCTTTGCTCTTGCTGGCCATCAGGGGGGTGGGGCGCCCTTGTTAGGGGGGGCGGGAACGGGCTGTCAAGGATCTCGGCAGTCGGAATGTGCGATCTGTAGCGGCGCGCAACGACTTCCGACCGGGAACGGGACCCGGCGACCCGCCCGGAAGGCGGCCGCAAAACAGAGCCGGCCGCGCCCGTCCCGGAGGACGAGCGCGGCCGGCATGAGGCGGGCAGATGCGCTGCGACCCGAGGCCTCCCGGATCGCCGGCCCGATCAGTAGTTGCCGACCTTCAGGCTCACGCCGTTCGACGTGATGATGCCGAGCGCGTTGGCGGTGGCGTCGAGCCAGATCGACTGGCTGTAGACGACGGCGCCGGCCAGCGTCTGCACGTTCGGGATCGGCAGCGAGATGTTCATGCTCAGCCCCGGCACGCCGAGGTTCGAGATGACATTGCTGGTGCCCGAGTTGATGTCCATCAGCGCGAAGCAGCCCGGCGCGCCGAGGAAGACCAGGTCGATGCCCGGGTTGACCTGGACGGTGCCGATGAAGTTGATGCCGAGGCTGAGGCCGGTGCCGTTCGTGGTCTCCAGGTCGATCGTGGTGCCGATCATCGGCTTGGCCGAGGCGGCCAGCGCGAGCGGGAACACCTCGCTCGGCGGCAGGCTGACCGGCGGGTTGACCGCGGTCATCAGCGCGGCCAGGTCGGTCATGCCCGGGTTCGGCGACGCGCCGGCCGGCGAGTAGCCGACGAGCCAGTCATCACCCTGCAGGTATTGGCTGCCACCGACGGTGTCGAGCGCGACGAAGTTCAGGGTCACGATGCCCGTGATCGGGTCGAACACCATCTGGAAGGTGCTCGGGTTGGCCGCGGTGTCCGGGTAGCTCTCGACGTTGAGCCAGGTGACGCGGATCTGCGCCGTGCCGGCGTCCTCTTCGAACCAGATGAAGCCGCTGCCGGTCTCGGTCGGGTTCAGATCGTGCCAGATCCACCAGGCGGTGTTCGTGGCGTTGAGGAACGGCGGCGGCTCCGGCACCCAGTTCGGGCCCGACAGCGTCAGGTTGCTGCCGCCGAGCGAGACGTAGCCGTTGGAGCAGATGTAGAGCTCCGTGGCGATGCCGCCCGGATAGACGAACGGGATGGTCAGCGGCTGCGTGGCTTCGCCATCGTCGCTGGCCGCGATCTGCAGCGCCGCGCCGCTCGGGGCGACGTAGCCGTAGGCGGCGATGCCCGGCACGACGTCATAGGCGCCGATGCCGTTCGGCACGTAGCTCAGCGAGCGACCGTTCAGCGCGGTCGTCGCCGCGGCAGCCGAGGTGTACTCCTCGAAGATCGAGCCGAAGCGCTCGACGCAGCCGTTGCCGTAGGTGGCGGTTTCGGCGCAGGAATGGGGGACCGCACCGACCGCGTAGTAGATGCTGCCGTACCAGTTCCAGCCGAGGTAGGTGCCGGCCGGGCCCGACGGGGTGCTGACGAAGGCGTTGTACTGGATCGCACCGCCGGTCACCGACAGCTCGGCCGTCGAGAACGTGTTCGGCAGCGTCGGCACGGCATAGAACAGGTTGGCGACGTTGCCGTAGCGGACCGCGCAGCCGTAGGTGCCCGGCTGCAGCACGAGACCGACACCGCCAGTCTCCTGGCAGGAAGTGCAGGTGAGCGAGGCGATGGTGCCGGTGGTGCCGTTGGCGACGACCGTGCCCGCGGAGGCCTGGTGCCAATTGGCCGCGTTGGTCTCGTTGCCGACGAAGGTGGTGATGCCCGGGTTGGTCATCCACAGCTCGAACGTGCCTTGCTGACCGACGGGGCTGCTGAGCGGCACGGCGAGGGCCTGCAGCGTGACCGTCGTGGAGACGGTCAGGTCAAAGAAGGTCTGGTGGTCCGGCGAGGTTGGATTCCAGCCGTAGAGGCCGCCGCCCGTGGGGTTGACGTTGAGAGGCGACTGGGCGCTCGCGGCGACGGCCAGCATGGCCGCCGTCATGGTGACGAGAGTCTTCATGGAACTCGTGGTTCTGAGACAGGGAGAGAAGGAAGCCGGGCACGCACCCGGCTTCGAGCTGGGAAACCCTATCACCTGCCCCTGGGCAGTCCAGGTGCGATGCCGTGGAGTTCTCACGCAACCCGTGCCCGCACCGGTATTTACGGTCTGGCGACATGCCTATGCCGGCAGCGTTGCCCAGGGTGTGCTGCCATGGTCCGGCGCCTCGACTGGGG
Organism: Planctomycetota bacterium; assembly: GCA_016793265.1. GTDB lineage: Bacteria > Planctomycetota > UBA1135 > UBA1135 > UBA2386 > JAEUHT01. Next base: position 1,019 of record JAEUHT010000129.1, on the reverse strand, counting down.
GCGGTGGTGCGCCTGCTGAGGGCAGCGTCGGCGATCGGGGATCGCATGGCGTGGTCGGGGTCGCCGGCGGCTTTGGCGCCGCAGCGGAGGCGGCTGGTCGATGGTGCGATGTCGCAGTCGACGCGAGGCGGCGCCCCAGCGAAGCTGAGCTGCGCCGCCTCTCAGGCGGGGCAGCCGTAGCCAGGCGCCGCAGCGGAGGCGGTTGGTCGATGGTGCGATGTCGCAGTCGACGCGAGGCGGCGCCCCAGCGAAGCTGAGCTGCGCCGCCTCTCAGGCGGGGCAGCTCAGAAGTTGCCGAGCACCATCTCGATGCCGTTCGAGGTCAGCGCGCCGAACGCGTTGGCGGCCGGGTCGAGCCAGACCGACTGGCTGTAGGCCGACACGCCGGCGAGCGTCGGGTTGTTCGGCAGCGGGAACGCCACCGACATGCTGAGGCCCGGGAGACCGAGGTTCGAGATCACGTTGCCGATGCCGACGGTGATGTCCACGAGCAGGGGGCAACCGGGGGCGCCCAGGAAGCCGAGGTCGATGCCCGGCGAGGGCAACTGCACGACACTGAGGTAGTTGAGGCCGATGCCGAGGCTCGTCTCATTCGACGTGTCGAGGTTGATCGTGGTGCCGATCAGCGGCTTGGCCGAAGCGACCACCTTCAGCGAGAACGCCTCCGTGCCCGGCAGCGAGATCGAGGGGCCACCGGCAAACAGGGCCGGCAGGTCCGAGGCGCCCGGGTTCGGCGAAGCGCCGCCCGGCGAGTAGCCGACGAGGGTGTCATCCCAGTCCAGCGTGCCGCTGCCGCCAACGGTGTCCAGCGCCACCCAGTTGAAGGTGACGATGCCCGTGATCGGATCGAACACCATCTGCATCGTGCTCTGGTTGACGGCCGTCGTCGGGTAGCTCTCGACGTTGAGCCAGGTGACGCGGATCTGCGCCGTGCCGAGGTCCTCTTCGAACCAGATGAAGCCGCTGCCGGCTTCGGTCGGGTTGTACTGGTGCCACGACCACCACGCGGTCGCGGGTGC
>JAEUHT010000204.1 GCA_016793265.1 Planctomycetota bacterium | reverse complement strand
GCGTACGCCTCTTCCTGGGTGGCGCGGTAGCTGCCGACTACTTGCTTGCCGTCAACGCGCAGCAGCGCCCGCCACTTCCACGTGCCTTCGCTCCAGACCGCGGACCCCCCGGGGAAGCGTCGTTTTGGCTTGTTCGGTCGCCTGCCCATGCAAGCGGTCTCTACGTCTGGAAGGGGCCGAAGTTACGAAAGTAACTCATGCCCTTCGGGTCGCGGTTCGCGCATCACTCGCAAACCCTTGTCAGAACTTGAGTAAATGGAGCGGGTGATCGGGATCGAACCGACGACATTCAGCTTGGGAAGCTGACGTTCTACCGCTGAACTACACCCGCGTGCGCAGCGGAGCCATCCTGGCGGCACCGGAGAGGCAAGTCAAGCACTCGAACCGCACACCGCCGACCACTCGACCACCCCAGCCCCGCGCCCCACGCACCCCACGCTCCAGCCCCCCGCTACCGCCCCCCCGCACACAACCCCTCCACCTCCCGCCACAACTCCGCCTCCCTGCCGCGCGACAACCGCAACCTGCCGACCACCCCGGGCCGCTCCATCAGCGTGCGGCACAGCACCACGCCTTCCCGCAACAGCGCCTGCTGCTCCGCCCGCTGCAGCGAACTCAGCGCGGTCAGCGGATGCAGGCCCGCTCGATCGATCTGCTCGCGCAGTCCGTCGCCCTTGGGGTGATCCCATGCCAGCAGCCGCAGCCCCGAGCCTTCGCCGTAGACGATCGCATCCCTCGTGAAGCGCCCGTTGGTGACGAGCCAGAACTCGCCGTTCGTCAGCGCATCGAGGTCCGCGGCGCGCGAACGCACGTACAGCGCGACCTTGACGTCGACCTTGCCGTCGCTCTGCACCTTGAACTTGCACTCGCCCAGGCGTCGTTCGTCGCCGCGCCGCGCGACGACGTCGACTTCGTGGCGTACGAGGTGGCCGGCCAGGATCACGCCGGTCTTGGTGCGGAAGCCCTCGCTGCGCCACAGCTCGGCGATGAACTTCTCGAACGGGAAGCCGTCCGGGCCGAGCCGCTGTAGCGCGCGCTGCAGGGAGTACCTCGCCGCGGTCTCGCGCCGCTGACCGCGCAGCAGGCGGTGGGCGATGCGGAACACCTCGCTGGTCGGCATGCCGTCGCGCAGCCGGTCACGCACGGCCTCGGTGATTGTCGTGATCTGTTGCCGGTCGGCGCCGCTGCGGGCCAGGGAACGGCGCAGCTTCGGCTCGCGAAACGGTTCGACCTCGCCGGTGGTCTTGACGAGGTTGGGCTCTCTGCGGGACTCCATGCGGCGCTCCTACAGAGTCTCGGCGAGATCCTCGGCGTATTCGATCGCCGATTCGATGTCCTCACACAACTCGTCGGGATCGAAGTTCTGCAGCACGCCGCAGTGGCGCAGCACGGCGAGGTGCTTCTGGCCGACGCCGGCGACCACCAGGGTGCGACCGGAGCCGCGCAGATGCACCATCAGCAGGTGCACCTCGTGGGCGGCGTTGTCGTCGAGTTCGGGCATCGCGGCGATGTCGAGCACGACGACGCGCACGTGGTCGTCGAGCCGCTCGGCCCACGACTGCAGGTCCGGCATGTAGCCGGGGCTGGCGTCCTTGGGTGGCTCGGCGTGGTAGACGGCGATGATCGGCGCGCCACGGTAGTTGCTGGTGCGCAGTTCGATCGGGGCGATCGGCCGCAGCATGTCGCGCACCACCAGGCTGACCAGGAACAGCACCGCCGGCACCATCGACCACCGCTCGAGGTGATCGAACAGCGCGGTGCCGACGGTGCCGCCGAAGACGAAGCTGCCGATGATGCCGAGCAGCAACAGCACACGCAGCCGTTCCTGTTGGCGGTGGCGCAGGTCGACACGGTGACTGCGATGCCCGCTCCTGGCCGTCAGCCGCGCGAGTTCGAGGCCGAGGTCGGTGACCACGCCGGTGACGTGGGTCGTGCGCACGACGCCGCCGCTGATGCGCGTGATGGCGGCGTTCTGCATGCCCATCGCAAACGTCGGCAAGAACGTCATCCACGCCACCGGATGCGCCAGCGTCAGGTGCCCGCTCGCCGACCGTTCGACGAGCAGCGCGAAGGCGGCGAGCAGCACGGCCTCGACGGTCATCGGCAAGACGAAGATCGAGCGGTAGCGCCGGATGCGGCCGAGCTCGAGCAGCATGCCGGACGTGAACGCGCCGGCCAGGAACGTCGCGGCGAGCCCAACCAGGTAGAGCGCGACGTCGGCATTGCCTTCGACGACGGTGACGCCGATCTGCGACAGCGTGCCGGTGACGTGCGAGGTGACCTGATGGCACTCGAGGATCGTCAGCGCGTTGGTGTAGCCGGCGATCCACGACAGCGAGATCGCGAGACGAGCCTGCTGGGTGAAGGAATGCGCCCGGGAGCGGAACATCGAGGAGGCGAAGGCTATCGGTTGGCGCCGGCGAGTTCTCCGTCGGCTGGCAACCGCGGTGGCATCGACCCGATGGCCGCCGCGCCGTGGCGCTTTCCCGGCCGGACTCCTAGCTTCTCGCGTCGATGGCCCAAGACGCACCGACCCGGCACCCGCGCCCCTGGCAATGGCTCGTGGTGGCGGCGGTGTTGTTGGTGCCGCCGACGCTGCTTCTCGTGGCCTGGTTCGACACGGCCGCCGGCGAACGGATGCCCCTGCTCGGCACCGTGCTCTACTGGTCGATGCCGGTCGTGCTGCTGCTGGTGGTGATCGCGGCGGTCGGCCGTCTGCGTGGCCGCACCCTGCCGTTCGCGGCGGTGGTGCGCTGGCTCGCGCCGGGCGTGCTGCTCGCGGCCGCGGTCGTGGGGCTGGTGCTGGGCACGGTGCCGACGGCGATGCGCCAGCAGTTCGACGAGACCTGCCTGGTCTCGGCGTCGCAGAACATGCACACGCAGCGCGCCGCCTGGATCACCACGGCGGCGGTGCCGTTCCACGGCGCGCCGCTGGCGCTCGAGAACCTCGTCGACAAGCGGCCGCCGTTGTTCGCGTTCCTGGTCAGCCTGCTGCACGACCTGACCGGCTACCGCGTCAGCAACGTCTTCGTGCTCAATGCGGGCCTGCTCGGGCTCGGGCTCGTATTGGCGTTCGTGTTCGTGCGGCAGCGGCTCGGGCTCGTCGCCGCGTGCGCGGCGCCGTGGCTGCTCTGGGCGGTGCCGCTGACGGCGGTGGTGGCGACCTCGGCCGGCTTCGAGTTGTTGGCGACGGTGCTGCTGCTGCTGCTGCTGCTGGCGGCGGCCGACTTCGTGCGCCAACCGGACGCGCCGCGTTGGGCCGGGCTGCTCGGCGCCGGGCTGCTGTTCGCGCAGGCGCGCTACGAGTCGTTGCCGGCGTTCGGGCTGCTGCTGGCGCTCGTGGCGTGGCACGTGAAGGGCCGGTTCCGGCCAGGCTTCGGCGGCTGGCTGCTGCTGGCGGCGGTGGTGGCGGCGATGACGCCGCTCGTGCTGTTGCTGCAGCACGCGCAGAACGCAAAGTTCTACCCCGAGGCCTCTGGGCAGCCGCTGCTGTCGCTGGCCAACCTGCTGGCGCACACGCCGAAGCTGCTGCAGGCGTGGTTCTCGCTGCGCGCGGACAACGTGCTGCCTGGGCTGCTCGCGTGGCTGGCGGTGGGGGGGCTCGTGCACCGCTTGGCCAATGGCCGGCCGCAGGCGAGCGACGGGCTGGTGGCGCTGCCGGTGGTGGCGCTCACCGTCGTGGTGCTGGCGTGGTTCTATGGTGATGCCGGGGAACCGACGGCCCTGCGCCTGTTCCTGCCGCTGGCCTGGGCGACGGCGCTGGCGCCGCTGCTCGTCGTCGCCGTTCCCGGGCGCCGGGCCACGTTCGCCGTGCTGGCGCTGCCGCTGCTCGCGGTTGGCGTGCGCCTCGTCGGCGGCGGCAGTGCCACGCCGGTGCCGCGCTTCGCCATCGCCGAGATCGTCGCCGCGATCGATGCGCTGGCCGCGCAGCACGACCCGGAGCCCGGACGTACGTTGTGGGTGGCGACGACGGCGCAGAGCCTGATCGTGCACGGCCACGCGGCGATGAACGCCGCGACGTTCGAACGGCGCCGCGGCGAGCTGCAGCAACTCGCGCGGCAAGGCGACCTGCGCACGATCTTCGTCGTCGAGTCCCCGCTGGACGCGGCGATGGCACCGGAGCACGGCAGCCCTCACGACCTGGCGCTCCGGTCTCTTGCCGACGTCGTCGCGCGTGGCGACGGCCCGCAGGCGATCACGGTGTATCGCCTGCGGTGGTGATCGGGGTCACCACGGCACCACGCGAGTGCCAGCGAATCGGTCGTGCGGCAACCGGCTTGGGTCGCGAAACGCCAGCAGGGGGAAGGTCAGCGTGACGAAGAAGATGCCGACGTAGAGCAGGCCACAGACCAGTCCGCCGCGGTCCCATCGGGCGTCTACCCATTCTGCCAGGAAGGTGCAAGCGCACGCCGGCGCGACGACTGCACCCGCACGGATGGCGGCACGCAACCGGCTCACGCCCACCAGGTCCGGGCCGACGATGGCGAGTCCGGCGCGCCGCATCACGAACTGGCCCCGCGTCAGGAAGCTGAGCAGGACGGAGCCACCCAACAGGAGAACTGGGAACCACGTCAGGGCGGGACGCCGAGGCCAGGAAACTGCGGCTCGATCAGCCGCCGTGGCGATGCTGGCGTCGAACTCCCCGCCCTGGCTCAACCAGTCGAGCACCGCCCCCGAAGGGACTGCGTTGAAGCTCGGAGCTCTCAGCGGGTCGGCGCCGCAGGCGCGCTGGTGCACCGCCCAAAGCAACTGCGCCGAGAGCGAGTCCCATGCCGTGTCGTCGGGTTTGGTCTGGCTTCGGGCGTCCACCACGAGGTTCACCGCGACTTCGGCGGCGATTCCGGTGGCTACGTAGTCGGCGAGATCGGCGTGGCGGCTGTCGCCCATCAGCAGTGCCGTCCGGCGGTAGTCCAGTGTGCGTGTGGCGTGACGATCCCACAACGCGCGGCTCTCGGCCTGCAGCGTGTGCACGAGCGATGGGATGGCGGCCTCAGGTACCTTGCCGTTCGGGTCAAGGGAGACGCCGAACGCCTCCTGCCAGTCCCATGCCAGGTGTGGCCTGCCGGCCATCGTCGCGAAGAGACTCTCGCGATGTTCCGCGTTCTCGAGCAACCACGCGAGTTGGTAGCGACTCGTGGCACCCTTGAAGAGCCGTTCGAGTTGCACTTCGCGAAGCTGCGCCTGGAGCGTGTAGTGGATCAGCGTCAACGACCAGAAGAGGGCCGCGGCCGGGACCAGCGAGAAGAAGCGCCGGGCTCGCGTCAGCTGGCTGCCGTCGGCGCGCGGGGACTGGATGGCGGCCCGCAACGCGCCGATGTCCGCCATCGTGGTCGCACGGGTCAGCGCGATCCGGGTTCGCAGCGGCAGGTCATCCCTGCAGATCGCCAACAGTTGCCGGCAGCTGGCTGCGAGCCACTCCGACGGTGCGATGGGCCGGGGCGCGTCAGCCGACACCACGGGCAGGCGCCACGTCCGTCCCAGCGGTCCCACCACGATCTGCCTCGTGTCGAGCGGTGCTGCCGGGTCGGGCCGCGACTCCGCATCGGCGGCGATGGCCGCGAGCGTGCCCATCACGACACGAACGTGCGGCCAGGGATGGGGGCCGGAGGCGATCCAATCCCGCAGCGAGGTACCCTGTGGCACCACCAGGCGCACGTCGTGGGGCGAT
>JAEUHT010000110.1 GCA_016793265.1 Planctomycetota bacterium | reverse complement strand
GTTCGCCGTGGGCCAGGGACGGTGTGTGGTGGCGGAAGCCGTTGCCGTCCTGCTCGATGCCGACGAGCTGCACCGGCGCCGCGCGCATGTCGGACGGCAGGCGCGCCTCGGCGCCGCGGATGTGCACCTTCGGCAGCAACGCCTCGCGCTGCTGTTGAGCGAGCAGGCGCTCCGCGGCCGTGGTCGGCGGTGCTGCGGCCGCGTCACCCGGTTCCTGGGCGGTGATCCCGCTGGTCATGGCGAAGGTGAGCAGCAGCGAGCCCGACAGGTGCTTCCGGGCCCGGGGTCGTTGGGTGGGCATGGTTCTCCTCCGATGGTGGTCGATCGCATCACGGCACGACGCCGACGTTCGGGTCGGTGTCGAGCACCATCCAGTCGTGCAGCCAGAACGGGCTCAGCGTGCGCGGCAACATGTCGCCGATCAGGCTGGCGCTGCCGCCGAGCAGGCGGCAGTCGTAGTTGAAGTTCAGGCTCGGGCCGCCGTAGATGATGCTCTCGTTGCGCGACACCAGGGCGCCGTTCATCTGGATCGCGGTCGACGGCAGGGTCAGCCAGGCGAAGGCGTGGTTGGTGTAGAAGACGCCGTCGAGCCGCGCCATCGAGGTGCTGGCGATCGAGCCGTAGGTGACGCTGCCGGTGATGGTGCCGCCCCAGTTGGCCGGGTCCAGGGCCGCCGTCAGGTCGAGGTCGGCCAGCGTCAGCGTGTCGTCGTAGACGCCGTCGCCGTCGATGTCCTCACCCGAACCCGGCACGACGTCGCCGACCGTGAGGCCGGGCGGGATCAGGCCAAGCGTCTCGTCCAGCGTGGTGTAGCGCTCGACCGAGAACAAGCCGTCGTCCTCGAGCACGTCGTCGTCCTCGGTGCCGGCGGTGCCGTCCTTGCCGAGCCGCGTGTTGGGGATGCCGTCTTCGCCGGCGTCCTCGCGCGACTTGTTCATGCTGTGCGCCAGCCAGCCGCTGACGTAGGACCGCCAGGTCGCGTTGGTGTGGTCACCGAGCACGACGTTCTCGCGCGCCAGCACGGCGACGAAGTCCTTGTCCTTGTTGGCGGCGAGCCACGTCTCGGTGGCCGCCTGCGAGTTGTCGGCCGGGCGGCTGGTGGCGGGTGGGTTGGCGTAGCTGAGGTTGTTCGGGATGTAGGCGTTGCCGCCGGTGTAGATCGCACCCTGGCCCTTGATGACCCCGGCGAGCACGAGATCGCCGCGCACGACCACCGGGCCGTCGATGACGATCGGGTTGGCGGCGGTGCCGATCAGGTAGAGGTTCTGCTTCTCGCCGGCGTCATCGCCGTAGACGCCGCTGACCAGCGTCGTGCCCGCGACCGAGATGGTGCCGCCGGCGGCGGTGGCGCGCTGCTCGTACATCGTCAGGTTGCTGAGATTCGGCATCTCGATGCGGTCCTGGAACTCGTGCTGGTTCTTGGCCAGGGCGCCGTTGCCCTGCAGGTTCTGCGCCCCGCTGATGTCCCAGCCGGCGAACACGCCGCCGTCGCCGCCGTCCGCGAGGCCGTCTGCGTTGTCGTCGCGGTATCCGCTCAGCGACGCCGTGCTGCCGAACCACTCGAGGCGGTCGTAGGTCGGCTGGCCGGTCACCGTCGGCGAGTAGCCGGCGATGTCGAACTGGCCGTTGCTGCGCGCGTTGCCGCGGCAGAACATGTTGCTGCCGTAGAACCAGCCCCAGTTGTTGATGAAGTAGCTGTTGTCGAAGACCTTGCTCTGTTCGAGGTCGACCTCGACGGTGACGCGCAGGCTCTTGCGACGCGGCGCCGGCGCGCCGGGCGGGCGGTGCACCGGCGCGAACGGGTAGTAGCCGGTCGAGTCGATGGTGATCACCATGTGCTCCGCGTCACTGACCACCGCCGTCGCGGTGGCGCTGCATTCGCCGAACACCTCGCTGCCGACCTGGATCGGCGCCGCCGCCAGCGCCGTGTAGGTGCCGCCGGCGAACAGGGCCTGGATGCCCTGCATCGGGTTGATGGTGTTGAACTTCCGGCCGGCGCCGCGCAGCTGGTCGAGCGTGCGTTCGACGCCGGCCTGCGCCAGCGCCGTGGTGCGCACGTCGTCGAGGCTCTGCGCCGAGGCGCGCAGGTCGACGGTGGTGGTGGCGAGAGAAGCGTAGAGCAGGCCGCTGATGGCGATGGTCACCACCAGCACCATCACCAGGGCGTTGCCCGTTTCGCCGCCGGATCGTCGTTGCGTCATGGTCGGGTTCCGTCAGTTCTTGAGGGCCACGTCGAAGGTGATGCGGTCGCCGCGGCGGCCGGGTGCAGCGGCGACGCCGATGGTCACGCGCCACATGGCGCCGGCCGGTTCCACGCGCAGGCCCGGCACGGCGCCGAGGCCGTCGGCGAGGCCGCGCGCCAGCACTTCCTCGTGCAGCACCACGTCGCTGGCGTCGAGCACCTGGCGCACGAGCACACGGTCGTCGCCGGCCACCAGCACGGCGTAGCGCGCGAAGCAGTCCTCGCGCATGCGTTCGGCCTCGGGCCGGCTCGGGTCGTAGGCGCCCCAGGCCGGGGTGCCGCCGCCCGAGGCGAGCGGCCGCTGCATGGTGACGACGTCGTTCTGGTCGAGGTCGCGTTCGACGCCGAGGCTCGTCGGTGAGCACTGCGCGAGTTCCTCGCGCAGGCGTTGGCTGACCTTGCGCAGCCAGCCGGTCGCCATGGTGTCCTGGCGGGCCTGGTTGGCGCCGTCGCGGCTCGACACCAGCAGCGTGATCGCGGCGAGGCCGACCAATACGGCGAGGCAGGCGCCGACGATGACCTCGACGAGCGTGAAGCCCGCGGTCCGGGGTGGGAGGGCGGCGTTCATCGCGAGGTCCGGTAGGTGCCGACACGGGCGATCTCGTCGCCGGTGGCGAGGCGGCGCAGCACGAGCACGATGTCGACGCCGTCGACGCCGCTGCGGGTCGCGGCGAGATCGACGCGGTGCGCGCTCTCGGCGGCCGTGGGGCGGTCGAAGAAGACGTTGCCGTTCATCGCCAGCAGGGCGTCGTTCGACTGCTCGTCGAGGCTGGACAGCACGGCTTCGAGGAAGCGCGCGCCGTGGTTGAGCTGCTTGCTCTGCGAACTCGCCGTCAGGCTCGAGCCGAGCACGCCGGCGACGGCGGTCAGGCCGACGCCGAGCAGCACCATCGCCAGGGCGACTTCGATCAGCAGGTTGCCGGCCTGGCGGTCGGGTGGTTGGTTGGTGGACACGGTGGCTACGGGTTGTCCCCTGGTCATCGGGCAGAAGGCCCGCCCGACTGCGGTGGCCGAAGGCGTCGGGCGCGGCGGCGGCATGCCCGCACGGTGGCAGCGCGCGAACGGCGCGTCCCGCGGCGAGACCTCCCTGGCGCCCGGCTCAAGCCGCGCGGGGCTCGCCCTTCCGCGCCCGCGGCGATCCCGCTATTACCCTGGCCTGCTGCCGGACTAGTTGCCGAACCGATGCCAACCCGCCACCTCCCGTTCGTTGTCGCCGTGTGGTCGCTGCTGCTGCCGCTGCTGGCGCAGGAGCTGCCCGGCGTGCGTTCCGCCCTGATCGCGCCGTCGTTCGTGCCGGTGGCCGAGAACGTGCGGTTGACCCTCGTGCTGCAGGTCGACGCCGATACCGAGATCCCTGGCGAGCTGCTGACCGGCGTGCGGCTGCAGGTGCGCGCCGACGATCGGGAGCTGCCGGCGATCACGCGGCCCGGCAAGGCCGGCATGGTGGCGGTGGCGGCCGGCACGCGCATCGAGCGCAGCATCGAGTTCCCGGCGGCGAGCTTCGTACCGTCGCCCGAGCTGACGCAGATCGCCGTGGTGACGGTGGCCTGGCAGGGCCTCGCCGGCACCAGCTGCCTGATCAAGGTCGCGCCCGACAACCGCCGGGTCGACCTCGATCGGCTCGACCTCGCCCGCACCCAGGTCGTGTTGGTCACCAACTACGGCGACATGCGGTTCTCGTTCCGGCCCGAGAAGGCGCCGAAGACCGTGCGCAACTTCCTGCAGCTCTGCTTGAGCGGCTTCTACGACGGCACCAAGTTCCACCGCGTGAAGCAGGACTTCATGATCCAGGGCGGCGACCCGAACACCAAGGACGGGCCGATGGAGACCTGGGGCGGCGGCGGCCCCGGCTACGCGATCAAGGCGGAGTTCAGCGACCTGCGCCACCTGCGCGGCACGCTGTCGATGGCGCGCGGTTCGGACCCCGACTCGGCGGGGTCGCAGTTCTTCGTCGTGCACAAGGACTCGCCGCACCTCGATGGCAAGTACTCCGCGTTCGGCAACCTCGAGGAGGGCGCCGACACCCTCGACCGGATCGCCTACGTGCCGGTCGGCGGCGTGCAGCGCGAGACGCCGGTCAGCCCGGTGATCATCCGCCACGCCATCGTGCTGCCGGTCACCAGGTAGCCGCCACGAAGAAGCCCGCTTCCGTATCGCGCGACGGCGGTCGGCCGGGCAGGATTGCGCCGGTCATGGACCTCGATCAGACCGACCCGGCGACCATCGAAGCGGCTGTCGTCACCGACAAGGGCACGCTCGTCGTCACGTTCTTCCCCGAGCAGGCGCCGCGCCACGTGCGCGCCTTCCTCACCCTGGCGCAGCAGGGCTTCTACGACGGTGTCGCGTTCCACCGGATCGTGCGCAACTTCATGATCCAGACCGGCTGCCCGCACTCGAAGAAGGGCGGCAGCGGCATGCCTGGCACCGGCGGCCCCGGCTACACGCTGCCGGCGGAGTTCAACGACATCCCGCACACCCGCGGCGTGTTGTCGATGGCGCGCGCGCGCGACCCCAACTCGGCCGGCTCGCAGTTCTTCATCGTGCACGCCGATCACGCCGACTTCCTCGACGGCCAGTACACGGTGTTCGGCAAGGTCGAGGCCGGCCTCGACGTGCTCGACGGCATCGCCGGCATCGAGTGTGACTTCGGCCCGGGCGGCGAACGCAGCAAGCCGAAGACGCGCGTCGAGATCCAGCGCATCGAGCTGCGGCCGCGCCAGCAGCGGGAACCCGCGACCGCACAGGAGGCATGACATGGACTTCGATCCGACCAGGCTGCAGAATGTGACGCTCGAACAGGACGGCCACCTGGCCGTCGTCACCGTCAACCGCCCGAGCAAGCTCAACGCGCTCGACGACACCACCATCGCCGAGCTCGACTGCTTGTTTGCGAAGCTCGACCACGACGCCGCGGTCGGCGCGGTGATCGTCACCGGCGCCGGCGAGAAGGCGTTCGTCGCCGGCGCCGACATCGGCGTGCTGGCCAAGCAGGGCGTGCTCGACGGCAAGGCCAACGCGCAGCGCGGCCAGGCCCTGACGCTGCGCATCGAGAACCTGTCGAAGCCCGTGCTCGCCGCCATCAACGGCTTCGCGCTCGGCGGCGGCCTCGAGCTGGCGCTGGCGTGCGACGTGCGCTTTGCGGCTGTGACGGCGAAGCTCGGTCTGCCCGAGACCTCGCTCGGCATCATCCCGGGCTACGGCGGCACACAACGGTTGCCGCGCCTCGTCGGCACCGGGGCGGCGCTGCAGCTGATCCTGACCGGCGATCCGATCTCCGCCGAAGAGGCGCTGCGCATCGGGCTGGTCAACGGCGTCTTCGAACCGGCCGAGTTGATGAACCAGTGCAAGGCCGTGGCCAGGCGCATGGTCTCGCGCGGCCCGGCGGCGCTGGCGCTGGCCAAGCAGGCGGTGCGCCGCGGCGTGCACCTGTCGCTGGCCGATGGGCTCAACCTCGAAGCCGACCTGTTCGGCATCATCAGCAGCACCGCCGAGATGAAGGAGGGCATGTCCGCCTTCCTCGAGAAGCGCAAGGCGGGCTGGAAGCGCGAGTGAACGACGACACCGCGGCGGCGCCGTTCGCGGCGCTGCTCGCCGCCCGGCGCGGCGAGCCGGTGGCGCTGCTGCACAGCGGCGGCGCCGGGCCGACCTGGCTGTTCACCGATGCCGTCGCGGCCCTGACGCTGCCGGCGGGTGCGGTCGATGGCGCGTTCGCCCGGCTCGGCGGGTTCCTGGCCGCGCACGCCGACCACCGCGTCGTCGGCTGGCTCGGCTACGACCTCGGCCACGACGTCGAAGGCTGGCCGCGCACGCTGGTCGACGACTTCCCGGTGCCGGTGCTGCACGTCGCCGCCTACGCCACCTGCCGCGAGTTCGCCCCGCTGCCGGCGCCGCCGCCGCCGCCGTTGCCGGCCGCCGGGCCGCTGCGGGCAGAGCTGTCGCGCGCCGACTACGAACGCCGCGTCGCCGCCGTCGTCGAGCACATCCGCGCCGGCGACATCTTCCAGGCCAACCTGACGCAGCCGTTCACGGCCGGCTTCGACGGCGACCCGCGGGCGCTGTTCTGGCGGCTCGGCCACGTCAGCCCGGCGCCGTTCGCGGCCTATGTCGAGGACGGCCAGGGCACCGCGGTGCTGAGCAGCTCGCCGGAGGAGTTCTTGTGGCGCGACGGCGACGAGGTGCGCACGCGGCCGATCAAGGGCACACGCGCCCGCGCCGACGGGGCCGCGGCCGACGCGGCGCAGCTCGCGGCGTTGCTGGGGAGCGAGAAGGACCTCGCCGAGCTGGCGATGATCGTCGACCTCTTGCGCAACGACCTCGGCAAGGTGGCGATGACCGGCAGCGTGCAGGTCGGGCCGTTCCCCGAGTTCGCGACCTTCGCGCAGGTGCACCACCTGTACGCGACCGTGCTGGCGCGGCTCGTGCCCGGCACCAGCGCCGTCGATCTGCTGCGCGCGACGTTCCCTGGTGGCTCGATCACCGGCTGCCCGAAGCTGCGTTGCCTCGAGATCCTCGAACGCCTCGAAGTGGCGCGCCGCGGCGTCTACACCGGCGCCATCGGTTGGTTCGGGCCCGGGCCGCGCCTGCACCTGAACATCGCCATCCGCACGCTCGTGCACCGCGGCGGCCGGCTGCGCGGCAACGCCGGTGGTGGCGTCACGGCGCTCAGCGAACCGGCGGCCGAGTGGGCCGAGTCGCTGGCCAAGATGGCGGGGCTCGAACGCGCCCTGCAGACGCGCGTGCAACTGCCGCCGGAGGCGGTCGCATGACGGCCTGGCTCGACGGCCGGTTCGTGGCGGTGGCGACGCTGCCGAAGCCGGACGCGGTGGCGCCGTTCGAGACCATGGCCGCGCGCGCCGGGGAACTGCCGCTGTGGCCGCGTCACCTCGACCGGCTGGCGGTGACGGCGGCCCGGCTCGGCCTGCCCACCGGCCCGACGCTGGCCTGGCGCGGCGCCGCCGTCGACCTGCTGCTGCGGAACGGCCACGGCGACGGTGTGCTGCGGCTGCTGCTGGCTCCCGTCGCCGGCCGGGTGCACGTGGTGATGACGACGCGGCCGCGGTCGCCGCTGTCGGCGTTGACCTGCCTGCCGACCGTGCTCGAACGGCCGACCAGCGCCCCGCCCGCCGACCTCAAGGCCGAGCCGCGCGGCTTCTACTCGGCGGTGTTGCAGCAGGCGCAGGACGGTGGCGCCGACGAGGGCCTCGTGGTGGCGCCGGACGGCGCCGTGCTGGAGTTCGCCAACGGCAACCTGTGCCTGCGCCGCGACGGTCGCTGGTGCACCCCGCCGCTCGATGGTCGCGTGCTGCCCGGCCTCGGCCGCGCGCTGCTGCTCGAAGCCGCCGCCGCTGCCGGCATGGTGTTCCGGGAGCTGCCCTGTGGCCTCGGCGACCTGCACGGCGCCGAGGCGCTGGCGCACGTCAACGCCGTGTACGGGCCGCGCCCCATCAGCCTGCTGGGCGCTGCCCCGGCTGTCGCGATCGTCGACAACGAACTCGGCCGGCTGTGGCGTCGCGCGACGAACGGCTGAAGTCGCGCGCCTGGTGCCGCCGATAGCGACGGCATGACGAAGTCGACGGTTTCGGAACGGGACGTGACGGCGACGGCACTGCGGGAGCCGCGTCCATTCCTCCATCTCGAACCTGCCCGCCTGCCCGTGCGCGACAGCGAGCCGGACGCCATCGGCCTGGCCAGGCTCGACGCCGCCGCGGCGCCGTCGATCCCGGCCCTGGTTCGCTCGCTGGTCGACCATACGATCGCGCGGCAGAACCGCCGCGGCTTCGAGGTCGGCAACCCGCAGCCGATCCAGGTCTCGGTGCTGAACCGTCGGCGCCGGGCCGCGCGTTCGTGGCTGCTGGCGATCCTCGCCGGCAAGGTCGACGGCGCCACGCGGCACGCGGTCGCCACCCAGTGGTTGCCGGTGTTGACCGGTTCCGGGCCCGAACTCGGCCGCCTCGCCCACCCGGCGCGGCAGCTCATCGAGTTCCTGCGCGGGGCGATCACGGCCTGCATCTTCGACGAAGCGCGCGACAGCCTGTTGACCGACGCCCGGGCGCTGCACGTGCTCGAGGCCACGCTGGCGGTGCACCTCGCCGCCGTGCAGCAGACCGCCCGCGCCGCACGTTCTGCCCGCTAGGCGCGTTGCCGGCGCGCTGCCGCCGGGCGACACTGGCGCCATGAACGTCGTGTTCGCCGCCGTCCTGGCCGTCATCACGTCGCCGCTGCTGGCGCAAGCGCCGCCGCCCGGCATGGTCTGGATCGCCGGTGGGGAGGCCGTGCTCGGCAGCCAACGCGGCGACCGCGACGCGCCGCTGCACCGCGTGCGGCTCAGTGGCTTCTGGCTCGATCGCAGCGAGGTGACCAACACGCAGTTCGCTGCCTTCGTCGCCGCCACGCGCTACGTCACCGACGCCGAGAAGCCGCCGTCGGCCGAGGACGTGCCGGGTCTGCCCGACGCGCAGCGGGTGGCGGGCTCGCTCGTGTTCACGCCGCCGACGACGCCGGAGCCCGTCGACCTGCGCCAGTTCTGGAGCTGGTGGCGATTCGTGCCCGGCGCCGACTGGCGGCATCCGCGCGGCCCGGGCTCGTCGCTCGCGGGCCTCGACGAGCACCCGGTGGTGCACGTCAGCTGGCGCGACGCCGCGGCCTATGCGCAGTGGGCGGAGAAGCGGCTGCCGACCGAGGCCGAATGGGAGTTCGCCGCGCGCGGCGGCCTCGACCAGCGGCGTTACGGGTGGGGCGAGGAAGCGGCGCCCGGTGGCGTGCTGCAGGCGAACATCTTCCAGGGCACGTTCCCGCGTCAGAACACGCAGCAGGACGGCTTCGAGACCACGTCGCCGGTGCGCGCGTTCCCGACCAACGGCTTTGGCCTCTACGGCATGTCGGGCAACGTCTGGGAGTGGTGCCAGGACTGGTACCGCCCCGACGGCTACGGCGATGCGAAGCAGCTGGCGATCGATCCGCAGGGGCCGGCGACGAGCCACGACCCCGCCGAGCCCGGCGTGAAGAAGCGCGTGATGCGCGGCGGTTCGTTCTTGTGCAGCGACCAGTACTGCTTCGGCTACCTGCCCGGCACGCGCATGAAGTCGACGCCGGACACCGCCTTCTGCCACACCGGCTTCCGCTGTGCCCTCACCGCGCCGCCGCCCGCGAACGAGCCGGCGGTCACGAAGTGAGGCGTTCGCCGCCGCAGTAGACGACGTGGCGCTGGTCGCGGGCGAAGCCGAGCAGCGTGGCACCGGCGGCGCGGCAGAGGTCGAAGGCGAGCGTGCTCGGCGCCGACACCGAGATCACGATCGGCAGCCGCACGCGCAGGCACTTGATGACGAGGTCGTAGCCGGCGCGGCCCGACAACACGGCGATGGCGCGGGTGAGGTCGCCGCCGCGCCGCGCCGCTTCGCCGATCGCCTTGTCGAGCGCGTTGTGGCGACCGACGTCTTCGCCGGCGCCGAGCACCGTGCCGTCGGCACCGGCGATCAGGGCGCCGTGGTTGCCGCCGGTCGCGGCGAACAGCGGCTGCCGTTGTGCCAGCCGCTCGAGCAACGTCGCCACCAGGGCCGCCGGGAGCTTCGGTACGCCTGGCAACAGCGGCGGCAGCTCGTCGAGCATCGTCGCCGGGTCGACGACGCCGCAGACGCCGCACGAGCTGCGGATCTCGTGCGTGCGCGACAGCCGCGCCGCCGCGACCCCGGTCGGCGGCGTGCGCAGCGTCAGGTGCAGTTCGTCGACCTTCTGGCGTTCGGGGTCGCCGGCGAGCGCCGTGCAGGCCACGATGTCGGCGGATTGGCGCACGATGCCCTCGCCGAGCAGGAAGCCGCGGGCCAGGTCCTCGTCGCGGCCCGGTGTGCGCATCGTCAACAGCTGCCGGCCGTGCACGACCAGCAGCAGCGGTTCTTCGCGGATCAACAGGTCGTCGCGGCCGTCGGCGAGCTGGCGGCGCGCGGCGCCGGCGGGGGGCGTCACCGCGGCGTCGTCCATCAGCTGCCGATCTGCATGGTGGCGGCGTCACCGAGCGAGCCGCCGAAGGCGTTGAGCGGCGGGTCGAACACGAACGGCTGCTGGAACAGCTGCGCGCCGAGCAGCTGCGCCGAGTTCGGGATCGCCAGCAGGTAGGAGGCGCTGCTGCCGCCGCCGACCAACGTGGTCATGAAGTCGAGGCTGACGCGCAGATTGCAGCCGGGCATGCCGACCGGCGTCATGTCGATCGGCAAGGGGCCGAGCGTCGAGAACGAGTTCGAGGCGCCGGTGATCATCAGGCCGAGGTTGAAGGGCAGGTTGTCGACGATCACGAACAGGTTCTGGCCGAGCCGGGGCAGGGTCGCCGGGATCAGGTGCGAGACGCCGAGCGAGTTGGGGCAGCCGTTGCCGAACGTGGTGTAGAAGGCGGGGTAGGCGTCTTCGCTGCAGCAGCGGATGCACCAGATGCCGCTGTAGTAGATCGGGCACAGCGGGATGCCGGTCACCGTCGCCAGCGCGGCGTCGCGCCAGCCCTGCCCCTGGATCTCGATCAGGCTGGTGCGCTGCGGCGTGATCGTGTTGTTGCAGAACAGGCCCGGTTGCTGGGCGTTGTCGGTGAAGAAGTTCGCCGGCCAGCCCGAGGCGCAGCTGCCGCTCGGGTGCAGGTTCAGGTTGGTGCGGAAGCAGATCGCGAAGCGCCGCACCGGCGGCGTGCCGGTCGCCGGCGCGTTGCCGACGATGATGTTGAAGGTGCTGGTGTCGAGCGTGTTGAGGCCGTGGCTCTGCACATTCATCTCGGCGGCGCCGGCCTGCGTCAGGCTGAACACGAGCGTGCCCATGTTGGCGAAGGCGCCGCTGAAGCTGACGCCGTCGTAGACCTCGACGTCGAGCAAGGCCTGGAAGCCATTGACGCCGAGCCCCGCACCCCACGGCGCGACGACCTGGGTGATGCGTTGCGGCGGCATGTTGGCCGGCATCTCGAAGACGATGCCGGCGCTCTCACCTTCGCACATGCCCTGGATCACGCTGACGCCGGTGAGCCCGGTCGGCACGTCCGGCAACGTATCGCGTTTCCAGAAGGTGCCGGTCGGGCAGCCCTGGGCGGCGGTGGCGGTGGCGAAGAACGCGCCGCAGAGGGCGGCGACGAGCAGGCGGCGGGTGCGCATGGGAGCGGGTTCCACGAGGGAGACGGGCCGGCCATGGTCGACGGCGCGCCGCGGGCCGTCAAGTCGCCGACCGCCCCGCCGGGCCGCGTTCGCAGCGGCGCAGATGGCCGCGCGAACGTGGCTCGGCGTTGCACCTGCTCAGTTGCTGACGAGCGGCACCGACAGGCGCGTGCTGGTGGTCAGCAGGTTGGTCGACAGATCGTAGATCCAGTCCTGGCAGTGCAGCGTGAACCCCGGCAGCGTGTCGGGCAGCGGGATGTTCCACGCCACCGACGAGCCGAAGTCGCTGACCTGGCCGATGTAGCCCGGCCCGAACACGTCGACCAACAGGCGGCAGCCAGGCGTGATCAGCGGGTGCAGGACGACCACGTCCAGCGTGTCCATCGACAGCTGCATCAGGTGGAAGCCGGTCGCCGGCCCGCCCGAGGCGCTGAGCCGCGTGAACTGGTGGCCCATCTGCTGGTTGTTGGCGGCGATCACCGTGCCGTCGACGTCGGTCGCGCTCCAGGTCATCGTCACGCTGTTGCAGCCGAGGCCGCCGACGAACGGCGCCACTTCGCTCGGGAACGCGAAGACGTTGCCGCGCAGCGGGTGCGTCGCCGCCGCGTTGTCCTCGGCATAGGCGAACACGAAGCCCTTGGCGTCGTCGTCGTAGTCGAGGTTGCCGTCGACGAAGTCGATGGTACCCGGCGAGATCGACTCGCCTTCGACGCGCTGGCCACGGTGGCCGACACGGTCGAGGAACAGGTTGCGCGAGCCGGCGCCGTTGGCGTGCCACAGGCCGAGCCAGAACGAGTTGGTATCGGCGTCGTGGGCGGCGCCGTAGACGCGCAGGTACCGCGTGCCGGTGCTGCTGGTGCCGAGCACGCTGGCGTCCAGCTTGCCGATCGCGCCGCCGGTCGGCCAGTCGAAGCGCTCGCAGTCGATGTTGTGCGCGTCGTAGCCGGAGACCTTCGTCAGCGTCGTCTGGTTGACGCGGCCGTAGAACACGCAGTAGCGGCCGTCCTGGCCGGCGACCTTGGGCGTCAGCTTGTGGTCGCCGGAGGAGACCGTCGGGAACCACTCGGTGGCCGTCGAAGTCGTCGTCGTGATGCGCCGCGCGAGCGCGTCCCAGTCATCGTTGGTGATGCCGTTGTTGTACTCCTGGAAGGCGATGACCCAGCTCGTGCTGGCGCCACCTTCGCTGATCTTGGTCAGGTCGGGCATCTCGCTGTCGCGGCCGGCTACCGTGCTGGCGGCTTCGAAGGCGGTGCCGAGCGTCGCCGGCGAGGTGGTGCAGTCGACGGGCAGCGCCCAGATCTCGCTCTCGGCGGTGTTGGTGCCCGGGGTGCCGCTGTTGTCGCGCTGGAAGGCGACGAGGCAATGGGTCCCGGTCACCGCGCTGCCGCTCTCGTTGAAGGCCTGGATGCCGCCGACCGTCGGCCGCCAGTCGATCACGGTCGCCGAGAACGGGCCGAACAGCACCGCCGTCACGGTCGTGGTGGTCGAGGTGGGTTGGGCCCAGATGCGCATCGCCGCGCCAGCGGCGAACTCGCGCGACATCGCGGCGACGTAGGTGCCCTGCGGGCCGCAGACGCTGCAGTCGATCGTCGGTGTGCTCCACGAGGTGGTGATGTCGGTCAACACCAGCGTGCCGGCGCCGCCGGCCCCGAAGCCGTCGGCGTAGATGCGGCCCCAGACGTCGGCATCGGTCGCCGAGACGAAGCGCGCGTAGACGTTGAAGAGCGTGTTGCTGCCGTCGTCGCGCACGAGATCGACCGACTCACCCTTGGCGACGCCGAGTTGCAGGGCGATCGGCGTCAGCAGCGGGTCGATCACGACCGGGAAGGTGGCGCCCTCGAGCCACGCCGCCGGCACGGTCAGCGAGACGATGCCGTCCGCGTACGAGGTCGACATCGGCTGCTGGTCGCCGCGCGCGTCGATGGCGGTGGCGGCGCCGTAGCGCACCAGGTTGCGGCCGTCGGCGTCGGCGAAGTCGATGGCGCCGTCGGCCAGCAGCGTGCCCTGCAGGGTGGTCGTCACCCGGCCGCGCACGACGATGTCGCCGGAGTGGGCCGGACGGTTGGTCAGCACGAACGTCTGTTCGAGGCCGCCGAGTTGCACGTCGTAGGCTTCGACCACGCCGCCGTAGCGGTATTCGAAGCGGTCGTGGTCATGCCAGGTGGTCGGCGTCGGCACGGCGAGCAGATCACTGCCGCCGGCGGTCGCGCTCACGGTCTGCCAGCGCACGCTCTGCGTGGCCGGGTAGTCGCGGCCGAGGTAGGGGATGAAGGTGATGTCCTTGGCGAAGCCGACCTTGTAGTCGGCGCCGGCCGCCCAGGTGCCGTAGCTGTAGCCGGCGGGGTCGTCGGCGGCACTGTGGATCGGCGTGACGAAGTCGGTAGGCGTCGTCGGCGCCGGCAGCGTCGAGTTGCCGACGAGGCCGGATTCGAGCTGCGTCGGCTGCTGCATCACGGGCAGCGGCATGCGGTTGGCGTTGGCCGGCGCGGCGTCATGTGCCTGGGCGGCCAAGGGCGCCACGAACAGCAGCGGGAACAGGAAGGAAGGGGAACTGCGGACTCTCATGTTCATCTGGGGGTGGTGGAACGGAGACGGGGCTGGCGATGGGCGAGGCCCCTGCAAGGGGAAGCGGCCCAGCAATCCAATTCCCCAGGTGGCTGTTGTGGGATTTCCAAAACTCGCTTCGGCCCACGGTGCCGGCACGGCTCTGCGGCACGGCTGCTGCCATCCCGGCGTGATGGGGCGGGCCGGCAGGTGCACTGCGGGCACCCGGCCCCGGCCCCTTGCCGCGGCGGCCGGTGGCCGCCGGCGACGGCGATCCTCGGCGCCGCCGCGACCTGCGCTTGCTTCGTGGCGGCGGATCGGTAACCACTCCCGGCAGATGTTGAAGCTCGTCTCCCTGTGCGGGGTCGCCGTCATGCTGGCG
This sequence comes from Planctomycetota bacterium, assembly GCA_016793265.1. GTDB lineage: Bacteria > Planctomycetota > UBA1135 > UBA1135 > UBA2386 > JAEUHT01. The sequence goes on along the minus strand of JAEUHT010000110.1, from coordinate 953 downwards.
ATCTGCTTCGCCCTCTCGAACAACCGCCGCGCCATCAACTGGCGCCTGGTCTCTGTCGGGCTCGTGCTGCAGGCGGTGCTCGGCTTCACGTTCCTCTACTGGGACGCCGGCAACGCGGCGCTGCAGGCGGTCGGCCGCGGCGTCAACGCCTTCTTCGGGCTGGCGCAGAAGGGCATCTACTTCGTCTTCAACGAACTCAGCAACCCCGATCGCATCGGCTACCTCGACCGCGCCAGCCGCGAGGCCGCCGGCGAGGTGGTGCCGCCGGGCGACGAGCGCAACTTCGTCTTCGCCATCATGGTGCTGCCGACGCTGATCTTCTTCGCCAGCTTCATGGCGGTGCTCTACAAGCTCGGGGTGATGCAGGTCATCGTGCGCGGCATGGCCTGGGTGATGGTGCGCCTGCTCGGCACTTCGGGCAGCGAGTCGCTGTCCGCGTGCGCGAACGTCTTCGTCGGCCAGACCGAGGCGCCGCTGCTGGTGAAGCCGTTCCTCAGGAACATGACCATGAGCGAACTGCACGCGATCATGGTCGGCGGCTTCGCGACCATCGCCGGCGGCGTGTTCGTGCTCTACGTCGGCTTCGTCGGCGGACCCGATACGCCCGAGAACGCCGCCCACCGCGCGCTCGTGGCCGGCCAGCTCATGGTCGCCAGCGTCATGGCGGTGCCGGCCGGACTGGTCTGCAGCAAGATGCTCTGGCCCGAGACCGAACGCAGCCACACGCTCGGCAAGGTCGACAAGATCGAAGGGGTCGGCTCCGGCAACGTGGTCGAGGCGGCGGCGACCGGCGCCAGCGACGGCCTGAGCCTGGCCCTCAATGTCGGCGCCATGCTGATCGCGTTCCTGGGGCTGCTGGCGGTGGTGAACGCGGCGCTGGGCCTGGTCCACCCGGACCTGAGCCTGCAGCTGCTGCTGGCCAAGGCGTTCTATCCGATCGCCGCCGTCATGGG
>JAEUHT010000042.1 GCA_016793265.1 Planctomycetota bacterium | reverse complement strand
GACGTTCGCGCACTCGTTCGGTGACGCGACCGAGGCCCCAGGCCGCGGCGACCGTGCGCGCCAGGCGATCGAAGGTGAGCGGGGCCTCGCCGGCCAGCACCGTGCGGATGTCCTCGCCGAGCACGGGCAGCGCGCGCGGCGTGGCGAAGGCCTCGGCGTCACCGCGGCGCGGCAGCGCCACCGGAGCGTAGGGTCGCGCGCCGTCGGCATCGGCCTCGCCCAGGGCACCTGCAGGCGGTGCAGCCGCGGCTGGCGGTGGTGTGGCCGGCGCAGGCTCTGCCGCTGGGTCTGGCGCTGGTTCGGGCGCTGGTTCGGGCGTTGGGACCGGTTCGGCCACACTGTTGCCCGCCAACAGCGGCGCCGGCTCGGCAACGGCCACCGCCGCGGCGGCGATCGCGGCTTCGATACGCTCGATCTCGCCGGCGGCATCCTGCCAGAAGTCGGTCGACCATACGCGGCAGAGCCGCCAGCCGAGCCCCTGCAGCACCGCCGCGCGCAGGCGGTCACGATCGCGCGCCGTCGCCGACGAGTGGTAGCTGCGGCCGTCGCACTCGATGCCGAGCAGGTAGCGCCCTCTTGCCGTCGGGTCGACGACGGCGAGGTCGATGCGATAACCCGAGCACCCGACCTGGCTGTGCACCTGGTGGCCGCGCGACACGAGCGCGTCCTTCACCGCGGCCTCGAACGGCGACTCGACGTCCGACGACGGATCGGCTGCCACCGCTGCCGCCAACGCCACCTCGCCGCGCGTCGCGTAGTCGAGGAAGGCGCGCAGGTGGCGGGCGCCGATCGCGTCAGTGCGCACGGCGACCTGCTCGGCGCGCAGCGAGGTGAACACGACCAGCTCCCGCCGCGCCCGCGTCACCGCGACGTTGAGCCGGCGTTCACCACCCTGCTGGTTCAACGGCCCGTAGTTCTCGTAGGTCTTGCCGGCGGCGTCGGGCCCGTAGCAGACCGAGAACAGGATCGTATCGCGCTCGTCGCCCTGCACGTTCTCGAGGTTCTTGACGAACAGCGGCTCGTCGGCGCGCGCGAACGCGGGCTCGATCGCCGGCCGCTCGCGGCGCGCGGCGTCGAGCAGGTCCTCGATCAGCACCTGCTGTGCCCTGCTGAAGGTGACGATGCCGAGGCTGTGGCGGGCGCGGGCCGGATCGGCGAGGCGGGCCACGACCTCGTCGACCAGCGCCACGGCCTCGATGCGGTTCTGCTGCGAACCAGCGCGGTCGTAGACGCCGGCGACCTGCACGGAACGCACGCCGAGGCCGGGCGCGATCGCCTGCGGCGCCGGGAAGGTCAGCAGGCGGTTCTTGTAGTAGTGGTGGTTGCTGAACGCGATCAGCGACTCGTGGCGGCTGCGATAGTGCCAGTCGAGGAACAGGCGGGGCAAACCGGCGGCACCGCATTCGTCGAGCACGCTCTCGAGGTCCTCGGGCAGGTCGTCGACCGCCGGCTCGTCGCCTTGCGCGAGACGCTGGAAGAACGTCGTCGGCGGCAGTTGCCGGCTGTCGCCGACGACGATCAACGAACGGCCGCGGCCGATCGAACCGACCGCGTCCCACATCGGGATCTGCGACGCCTCGTCGAACACGACCAGGTCGAAGCGCGCGGCGCCGCGGCCGAGGAACTGCGCCACCGACAGCGGGCTCATCAGCATGCACGGCGACAGGCGCTGCAGCAGTCCGGGGATCTCGGCGAACAGCCGCCGCACCGGCTTGTGGCGACGCTGCTTCTTCAGCTCGCGTTCGAGCAGCCCGAGCTCGCTGCTCGCCACCTGCGTGTCGCGCACGCGCGGCAGCTCGGCGGCGAGCCGCGCCACGACGACGTCGCCGGCGAGGCGCAGCGCGCGGCGGTCGAGTTCGGCGAAGCGTTGGATGACCCGTTCGTGGTCTTGGCCGCGGAAGCGCGCCAGCTCCGGCTCGGCGGCGTGCACCTGGTCGAGCCAGGTCTCCAGGAACGTGCGTTCGAAGGCGGCCGGTGCGGCCGCGGGGGCGATCTTGCCGGTGTTGACCGCAGCCAGCAGCGGCGCCGCCGCCTGCGCCACCACGGCATCGGCCGCGACCCGGAACGCACAATGGTCCCGCAGCGCCGGCACGTGCTGCTGCCAGCGCGCCGCGCGCGAGGCCACCGCGGCGAGCCAACCGGGTGCCGCCTCGGCGCCGAACGCCTCGACGGCGTCGAGCTGCAGCAGCTCGCCGGCGGCGCGTTGCGCCATGGCCAGTTCGTCGGTCGCGGTGGCGAGCAGGGCGAGCCCCGGCGGCAACGTGGTGTCGCCGGCGCCGAGGTCGTCGAGCACCTGCGCCAGCGCCGCCAACACGCCCGCATCCGGGGTCAGCGCGCCGGGCACGAGCCGCAGCACGAGGCGGCGCACGTCGCCGACCCAGCCCACCCACGCCGCCACGGTGTCCCAGGCGGCGAAGCCGTCGCGCCAAGCGGCCCCGAGCGCCTGCTGCGCCGCGGTCGCCGCCGCAAGCCGCCGCTCTTCGTCGCGCACCAGCAGCGCACGCTCGAGGTCGTCGCGCAGGGCGGGGGCAGCGCCGGGCTTGCCGATCGCCGCCGGCAGCAGCTGGCGACGCGGTCCGCGCAGATGCCACCAACGCACGAGGAACATGTGTTCGGCGTGTTGCCGGAACGGCCCGACCAGGCGATCGAGATCGAGCGCCAACAGGTCGCGGCGCCAGCGCGGCGCCAGCGCCGACCACAGCTGGTCGCGGCGGCGGCCGGTGTCGCAGGCGGCGATCAGCTCGGCTTCGCGGCGCTTCCAGTCGGCCATCTCCAGCAGCGCGCGCGGCGGCAACGACGGCGAACGCAGCAGCCGCGCGAGGTCGAGCACGGCGCCCAGCTGGTCGCGGCTCGGGCCGCCGCCGGCGAACACGGCGTCGAGGCCGAGCGCCGCCGTGACCGGCGGCAGCGCCGCGACGACCGCCGCCGCCGCCGCCTGCAACCGCGCCGCCACCGGCACCACCTCGCGGGCCAGCGCCGGCGTCCAGTCCGTGCGCCACACACCCCACCACGGCGCCTCCGCGGGCACGCCGATCGCGGGCGTCACCGCGGCGAGCTGTCGCACCGCGGTGCGCGCCGCCACCACCGCCGCGGCGCCGCGCGGCAGCAGCTCCGGCAGCGGCACCCGCGCGGCCTGCCGCAGGCCACACAGTTGCGCCATCGCCGCGAACACCGAGATGCCGTGTTCCCGTTCGCGGTGCAGCCGGCGCACAAAATCGTTGAGCCGCGTGCGCTCCGCCTGCAGCTCCGTCGCCAGCGTCGCCCACTCTGCCGGCGCCCGCCGCTGGCCGAGCTCGAGCGTCGTGCGCAGCTGTTCGAGCAGCGCCTTCGGACCGCTCTTGCTGGAGTGCAGCTCGAGGCAGAACGGGCCGAGGCCGACGTCGGCGAGGCGGCGCTGCACCACCTCGAGCGCGGCGCGCTTCTCGGCGACGAACAGCACGCGCTTGCCGTTCGCCAACGCCTGCGCGATGAGGTTGGTGATCGTCTGCGACTTGCCGGTGCCGGGCGGGCCTTCGAGCACGAACGAGCGGCCACCGGCCCCCGACAACACCGCCGCCAGCTGCGAGCTGTCGGCGTCCTTCGGGCACAACACGGTGGCCGGGTCGATCGCGTCGAGCGTCTCGCGCGGCACCTCGGGCGCCGCCTGCGGCAGCGTGGCACCGGGCCGCTGCACCAGGTGTTCGAGCACCGGGCTCTGCAGCAGGTCCTCGCGATCGGCGAGGTCGAGCCACATCAGGTACTTGGTGAACGAGAAGAAGGCGATGCAGGCGCTGGCCTCGACCTCCCAGCGCGGCATGGCCAGCACCGCCTGCCGGAAGGCAGCGAGCACCGCCGCGACGTCGACGCCGTCGTCGTCCTCGGGCGGCGTGTCGCCGAGGCCCACCACGATGCCGTGGTCACGCTGCAGCAGCTGCAGCAGGGTCTGGTTCAGCCGCGGCTCGGTGTCGTCGAGCGTGAAGCGGAAGCCCTCCTGCACCGACAAGCGTTCGGCCACCAGCGGCAGCAGCAGCAGCGGCGCGCGCCGCGGCTTGCTCGACGTCGGCGTCTCGAACCACTTCAGGAAGCCGATGGCGAGGTAGAGCGTATTGGCGCCGCTCTCCTCGATCGAGGTGCGCGCGTGGCGGAAGATCTCGACCAGGCGCGTGTCCAGTTCGTCCGCCTCGAGGTCGGCGCGCAGACGGCCGGCACGCAGCTCCTCGGCCAGCAGGTGCTGCAGCGGGTCGATGCCGCTCTGCCGCGCCGAGAGCTCGAGGTCGCGCGGATCGCCCGGCTGGCCGAGCGCCGGCCGCGCGTGCACCCGGAAACGCGCCCCGTGCTGCAACCGGTCCTCGATCGCCGTGAGCTCGTGCGCACACAGCGGCACGGCCTTCTTCGTCACCACGAAGTTGAGCAGGCGGTTGAACATCGACAGATCGAGCAGCTTCTGCTTCCAGTGCTCGAGCCGGTCCTTCGGCGGCGGCGGCGCGGCGGGGCGCGGCGGCGGCGCCGGTTCGTCACCACCACCATTGCTGGGCTCGCCTTCGGCAGCGGCAGCGACCGCGGCCGAGGCCGCCGGCAGCGGCGCGAAGGCGAACGTACGCACCGGCAGCGGCCGCACGCCCGAACGCCGCGCCGCGGCGACGTCGACGGCGAGCACGAACTCGGCGTCCTTGTCGAGCCGGCGCCGCGCCGCCGCCACCGCCGTCGCGAACGGCGCCGCGTTGCTGGCGCAGGCCAGCGTCGTCTCCAGCACCACCAACGCGCCGAGGTCGTGCCGTTTGCGCAGCTCGACGGCGTCGGCGATCGTGGTCTCGGGCGACGAGCCGGCCCCGGTGCGGACGCCGACGAAGGCGTGGCTCCTGCCGAACACCAGCAGCGGGTGCAGGCCGATGTGCTCCCACAGCGCCGCGTAGAAGAACGTCAGGTCGAGGCAGGTGGCGAGCTGGTCGCCGAGCACCTGCTCCGGCGTGCGCACCTTCTGCCCCGTGCGTTCGAAGCTCGGCGGCGGATTGACGTAGGTGATCGCCTGCGCCCGCACGACGTCGTGCACCGCTTCGACGATCGCCATCACCCGCGCCGGGTCGCCGCTCTGGTAGCCGTCCAGCGCGCGCGAGCCGGTGCGCCGTTCGAGCGCCGCGGCGACCTCCTGCAGCAGCGATGCCAAGGCCGGGTGGTTCGGCGCCACGAACGCCGCCGCCAGCGCCGGCAGCACGGCGAGGCCGGGCCACTCGTTGTAGGCGAGCACATCGATCGAACGTGTCGTCGACGCCAACACCGCACCGGCGTGGTCCACCTGCACGACGAGGTCGGCGCGCTGGCCTTCGATGGCGTTCGCCAGCGTGGTCGCGGCCAACGTCGGGTCGGGCAGCTCGAGGTCGACGGCCTGACCGGGCGGCACCGACGCGGCGAACAGCTCGAGCGGCGCGGCCAGGAACGGCACCAGGGTCAGCGTCACGCGCAGGTCGGTCAGCGGCAGGTCGCCGCCGTTGACGAGGCGCAGGCCGTGCAGCCACGGCACCGCGCATTGCTGCATCGCATAGCACAGGCGCTCGGCGTGCCGGACCTCGATCGTCAGGGTTCCGTTCGTCACGGTGGCCAGGGTAGGCAACCGGCCGGGCAGGCACTACCCCGAAGCCAGGGCACGCCGATACGCATTATATCGCATCGGATGACGGCCACGATGTGCGGTATCGTGCTTGCCGCGATCCCCCGGCATGCGCACACTGCCTCGCCCTCGAACCGCAAAGAGCCGGGCATGACCGACTTCAACCGACATCCGAGCAGCTACCACCATTGGCAACTCCAGGTCGACGGCGACATCGCGCACCTGCGCATGAACGTCGACCCGAACCACCCCTACAAGCCGGGCTACGAGCTCAAGCTCAACAGCTACGACCTCGGCGTCGACATGGAGCTCGCCGACGCGGTGCAGCGGCTGCGTTTCGAGCACCCGGCCGTGCGCGTCGTCGTGGTCGGCAGCGCCCAGGAGCGCGCGTTCTGCGCCGGCGCCAACATCTGGATGCTGGCCGAGAGCACGCACCCCTTCAAAGTCAACTTCTGCAAGTTCACCAACGAAACGCGACTGAGCCTCGAAGACGCCAGCCGCAACTCGGGCCTGAAGGCGATCTGCGCGATCAACGCGGCCTGCGCCGGCGGCGGCTACGAGCTGGCGCTCGCCTGTGACGAGATCCACCTCGTCAACGACAACAACTCCGCGGTGTCGCTGCCCGAGGTGCCGCTGCTCGGTGTGCTGCCGGGCACCGGCGGCCTGACCCGCATCGTCGACAAGCGCAAGGTGCGCCGCGACCGGGCCGACGTGTTCTGCACCATGGCCGAGGGGCTGCGCGGCAAGAAGGCGCTGGCCTGGGGCTTCGTCGACGCGATCTGGCCGAAGTCGCAGTTCGCCGAGAAGGTGCAGCAGCGCGCCAAGGCGCTCGCCGCGAGCCAGCCCGCCCGCCCGGCGCAGGGCATCACGCTGGCCCCGATCCACGCCAAGCGCGACGGCGACGTCTACCAGTACCAACACGTGCGGGTCGAGGTCGACGCCGCCCACCGGCTGGCCCGCCTGACCGTGCACGGCCCGAGCGGCGCGCAGCCGGAGAACGGCGCCGGCTACGAGCAGGCCGGCTCTTGCGCCTGGGCGCTGCAGTGCTACCGCGAGCTCGACGACGCGCTGCTGCAGCTGCGCTTCGACCACGAAGAGGTCGGTCTGATCGTGCTGCAGACGCGCGGCGACCGCGAGGCGCTGCTGCAGGTCGAACGCGACCTGTGGGCCGACCGCGGCCACTGGCTGTGCAACGAGATCCTGCTGCAGATGGCGCGCACGCTGCGCCGCTTCGACCTGATGGCGCGTTCGACCTATGCGCTGGTCGACGCCGACTCGTGCTGCGCCGGCGCCTTCTTCGAGCTGACGCTCGCCTGCGACCGCGTCTACGCGCTCGACGACGACAAGGTGGTGCTGGCGATCGGGCCGCTGAGCGACGGTGCGCTGCCGATGAGCCACGGCCTGACGCGCCTCCACAACCGCTTCCTGGCCCAGCCCCAGCACGCGCACGAGCTGGCCAAGGAGCCGGCCGCCCACACCGCCGCCGAGGCCGACGAACAGGGTCTCTGCACCTATCTGCTCGATCCGGTGGACTGGGACGACGACGTGCGCATCGCCCTCGAGGAACGCGCCTCGTTGTCGCCGGACGCGCTCACCGGCATGGAGGCCTCGCTGCGCTTCGGTGGCGCCGAGAACTGCGACAGCAAGATCTTCGGCCGCCTCAGCGCCTGGCAGAACTGGATCTTCACCCGCCCGAACGCCACCGGCGACGAAGGCGCCTTGACCCGCTACGGCGCGCCCGAGAGCGCCAGGTTCGACTGGCGGCGCACCTGATCGCCGCCCCCCCGCGACATCCCCGCTGAACACGCCGCGACATCAAGACCAAGGCAACGCAATGAGCAACGTCGACCTCGAAGCCAAGATCCCCAACAACGTCGGCCTGCGCGACAACAAGCGCCTGATGATGGCGCTCGAGAAGTGGCAGCCGAAGTTCCTGGAGTGGTGGAAGCAGCTCGGCCCGACCGACTTCAACACCGCCGATGTCTACCTGCGCACGGCGGTCGGCGTCGGCCAGGGCGGCTGGGCGCACTTCGACTACGTGAAGATGCCGGACTACCGCTGGGGCATCTTCCTCGCCGAAGGCCCCGCCGATCGCAAGATCCACTTCGGCGACCAGCTCGGCGAGAAGGCCTGGCAGGAGGTGCCCGGTGAGTTCCGCAATCGCCTGCGCCGCCTGATCGTCACCCAGGGCGACACCGAGCCGGCGTCGGTCGAGCAGCAGCGTATGCTCGGCCACTGCTGCCCGTCGCTCTACGACCTGCGTTCGTTGTTCCAGGTCAACGTCGAAGAAGGCCGCCACCTGTGGGCGATGGTCTACCTGCTGCAGACGCACTTCGGCGCCGACGGCCGCGACGAGGCCGAGGCGATGCTGGAGCGCCACAGCGGCGACCAGGACAACCCGCGCATCCTGCAGGCGTTCAACTACCCGGTCACCAACTGGCTGGACTTCTTCTGCTTCACGGCCTTCATGGACCGCGACGGCAAGTACCAGCTCGCCTCGCTGGCCGAGTCGAGCTTCGACCCGCTGGCGCGCAGCACGCAGTTCATGCTCGCCGAAGAGGCCTACCACCTGCAGACCGGCGAGAACGGCGTCGGCCGCATCGTCAAGCGCACCGGCGAGCTGATGAAGGAAGGCAAGGACCCGGCCAAGGTCGGCGCGCTGCCGCTCGAGATCGTGCAGAAGTACATCAACTTCTGGTTCACCGGCTCGATGGACCTGTTCGGCGGCGAGGACTCGACCAACGCCGCCGAGGCGTTCGCGATGGGCCTCAAGGGCCGCTATCGCGAGAGCGACGGCATCTACAAGGACCCGAAGGCGCTGACCGCGAACTACTCGCTCGAGGTGCCGACCGAAGAGGGCAAGATCGAGAAGCGTGACATCCCGCTGCGCCGCGCAATGAACGCCGTGCTGCTCGACGCCTACATCGCCGACTGCCGCCGCATCGTCGACCGCTGGAACCGCGACCTGGAGAAGACCGGCGTCAGCGCCCGCGTCTACCTGCCGGACCACAAGTTCAACCGCCACCAGGGCGTCTACAGCGGCTTCCGCTTCTCGCCGAAGGGCGAGCTGATCGACGAGGCCACCTGGACGCACAAACACACCGAGTGGCTGCCGACCGAGCAGGACCGCAAGTACGTCGATTCGTGCATGGTCAAGGTGACGGCGCCGGGCAAGTTCGCCAACTACATCGCGCCGCCGGCGCAGGGCGTCAACGACCAGTCGATCGAGTTCGAGTACGTCAAGTTCCACTGACCCCGACGCCGGTGCCACACGGCGTCGGCCGGGCCCTCCCGCCGGCGCCGGGCTGCACCCCGAATCCCCCCCGATGACCAACCGTCTCTGTTATGTCTGCGAGGGCGGCGACTGCACCGAGAAGGGCAGCGGCGACCTCTACGATCGCCTGCGCGATCTCATCCGGCAGTTCGATCCGAACGAGGAGCGCATCAAGATGCGGCGCTACCCGTGCTTCGGCGCCTGCGATCAGGGCATCAATGTCACGCTGTACCCCGACAAGATCTTCTACAGCAAGGTGACGCTCGACGACCTGCCCGAGATCGCCGCCCACATCGAGGGCAAGGGCGAACCCGTGCAGCGCCTGACCGGCAAGTGCCAGCCCGACGTCGAGCAGATCATCTGGGACATGCTCGACAGCCCGTACTGAGCGCAACCGAACGCGAGGCAGGCCGCGACACGGGTGCCGCCCGCAGTTGGCCCCGGCCACGTAGCCTCGCTGCGGCCCCTCCGGCGGATCGGCACCCATGTCGCGGGGAGTCGCCGCTGTCGAGCCCCGGCGGCAGTTGCGCGGAGGCGTGCGATTCGAAGGGCGGTCGCCGAGGCCCCATGCAGGCCGAACCGGCAATCCCAGCCGCTTCCGGTGCGCGGAAACACCGCGGGGCTCACGGGCGCCATTCTCGGG
>JAEUHT010000014.1 GCA_016793265.1 Planctomycetota bacterium | reverse complement strand
GCGCGGTAGTCCGGGCTGAACGGCAAGGCGCCGAGGAAGCGCCGCCCGTAGGCCTTGGTGCGCACGCGCGGGTCCATGACGACGACCTTGCCGCGGTCCTGGTGGCTGCGGATCAGCCGGCCGAAGCCCTGGCGGAACTTGAGGATCGCCTCGGGCAGCGAGTGGTCGGCGAACGGTTCGCGGCCCTGGGCCCGCAGCGCCTCCATGCGCGCCTGCGTCAGCGGGTGGCCGGGGCTCTGGAACGGCAGCCGCGTGATGACCAGCAGCGTCAGCGCGTCGCCGCGCACGTCGATGCCTTCCCACAGGCTGTCGGTGCCGATCAGCACCGAGGTCGGCGCCTCGCGTTTCTTCGCCAGCAGCCGCGCCAGCGGCGCTTCGCCCTGCACCAGCAGTTCGATGCCGGCCTGGGCGAGCGGCTGGCGCAGGCCGGCGGCGACGTGGCGCACGAAGTCCCACGAGGTGCACAGGATCAGGCCGCGGCCGCCGTTGTCGAGCACGTGCTGCAGGGCGCGGCGCACCACCTCGGCGCGGAAGCCCGGCCCGGCCAGCGTCGGGTCGGGCATCGCCTCTTCGAGCACGAGGTCGACGGCGCGATCGAAGTCGAACGGCGAACCGGCGCGCAGCGTGCTCGCCTCGTCGAGGCCGAGTTGGCGGCGCAACCAGGCGAAGTCGTCGTCGTCGCCGGTGCCGAGCGTGGCGCTGGTCAGCACCACGGTGGGACCGTTGGTGAACAGGTGCTGCCGTAGCGCCTGACTGACGTCGAGCGGCGCCCCGCACAACATGGGGCCGTGGCGCGAGGGTTCGATCCAGCGCACCAGCGGCGTGCCGGCGGCGGGATTGGGCACACACAGGGCGCGCAGCGTCGCACACAGCGCATCGAGGCCGTTGGCGCGCGCTTGCAGCTCCATGCGGGCGTCGACCTGCTCGGTCAGCACGGCGGCCTTGGCGAGCTCCTCGCTGAGCGCGCGCAGCACCGGCGTCAGCGGCTCGTCGAGCGTGGTGTCGCGCAGCGCCAGCCCTTCGCTCGTGCCGCTCGCGCGCTGCCGTTCGTCGAGCATGGCGAAGAACGCCTCGTTGTGCTGTCGCGCCTCCTCCCACAGGAGCCGCCCGACCTTGCTGCCGTGCCGTGACAACAGGCTCTTCTCGTTGCGGCGGCCGTGCAGGCGCCGCAGGTGCCAGCCGACGGTGCTGGCCGAGACCCTGAGGCCGAGGCTCTCGGTGGCGACGCGTTCGAGGTGGTGGGCCTCGTCGAAGATGACGACGCGGTGCGCCGGCAGGTAGGACGCCCCGGCCATGCGCAGCGCCAGGTCGGCGAAGTAGAGCGCGTGGTTGACCACCAGCACCTGCGCCGTCTGCATGCGCCGCCGCGCCCGCTGCCAGTGGCAGTGGTCGAAGTGCTTGCAGGCGCGCTGCAGGCAGTTGCCGTGTTCGGCCTGCACTTCCTCCCACACGGTCGGATCCGGCGGGAAGTCGAGGTCCTGCCGCGTGCCCTCGCGCGTCGTCGCCGCCCACTCGGTGATGCGGCGCAGCTGGCTCGCGCGCTCGGGATCTTCGAACAGGTGCTGCTCCCGCTCGGCGAGGTGCAGGCGGCGCAGGCAGAGGTAGTTGTTGCGGCCGATCGCCGTCACCGACGACCACTCGAACGGCAACACCGCGTGCAGGAACGGCAGGTCCTTCTGTTCGAGCTGCTCCTGCAGCGCGATCGTGCGCGTCGACACCACCACCGGCCCTTCACCCTGGTGGCGGTCGGCGTGCAGCGCCGCCGGCAGCAGGTAGGCGAACGACTTGCCGGTGCCGGTGCCGGCCTCGGCGACGAGGTGGCGGCCATCGGCGAGCGCCGCCTCGACCGCCACGGCGAGCTGCACCTGCTGCGGTCGCGCCTCGAAGCCGTCGAGGCGCGCCGCGACCGGGCCCGTCGGACCGAGCAGCGAGCGCACGTCGAGCGGGGCCTCGCCGCTCATGGGGCGCCGTCCGTCGGCAGCACGTCCCGCACCGGCGAAGGCAGGTAGTCGGTGGGCAGCAGCAGGCGGCAGCGCTGCGGGAACCGTCGATCGTGCAGCACCGGCAGGGCCTCGGGCCGGCCGCCGGCGCCCGCCTGCGCCAGGCGCGCCCCGAGCGCGCCGTGCGAACGCACCCAGTGCCGGCTGCTGCGGCGGATGGCGCGGTGATCGATGAACTCGAAGCGCACGCTGAACATCTCCGGCATCACCAGCGGCACGCGCACGACCTTGGTGACGTGGCCGACCGAGACGTCGCCGTGCACGAGCACCTGGCGCAGCTGCATCGCGCTGGCGAGCCAGCCGAGCAGCAGCAGCCCGCCCGGCACCACCATCACGACCAGCCAGAACCGCGCGCGCTGCCAGTCGCGCTCGACCAGCAGCAGGCCGCCGACGACCCGGTGGGTGTTGGGGTCCTGCGACGACACCTCGATCGCGACCTCGTCACCGACCGCGTGGTCGCCGGCGGGCACGAAGCAGAGGCCGGAGCAGGTCACCCGCTGCGGCACGTGGCTGGGGCGCTCGGGGTCGGCGGCTTCGACGTATTCGAAGTCGTAGCCGACCTCCTGCCAGCGCGCGCCGGCGAACGGGCGCGGCGCGGTCACCTGCGTCAACCGTCCGACGAACTGGCGCGGGGTCGTGTCGTCGAGCCTGCCCCGGCTGCTCGCCTGCAGGAACATCAACCACGCGATCAGCAACCCGCAGCAGGTCAGCGACCCACCGATGGCAAACAGCGGCCAGCGGTGCGCGAGCAGCGGCCGGAGCCGTACGCGGCGTGGTGCCGGCGGGATGCTGCGCACTTCGTGCATCATGGGCGATCGCCGTTCAGCCGAGCCACTCGCGCACGAGCTCACGCAGCCGCGTCAGGCCTTCGTTGTCGCGCGCGCTGACCCACACCACGGCGTGCGCTTCGATCCCGCTGGCCGCGGCGAGCTCCCGCCGGCGCCGTTCGCGGTGCGACGGCTTGACCTTGTCCTGTTTGGTCGCCACCACGGTGTGCGGCACCTCGTGTTCCCGCAGCCAGTCGAGCATCGCCAGGTCGAGGTCGGTCGGCCCGATCTCGCCGTCGACGAGCAGCACCACCTGGCGCAGCGCCTGCCGTTGCAGCAGGTAGTCCTCGAGCATCGGCAGCCAGCCCGCGCGCAGCTTCTTCGCCACCTTGGCGAAGCCGTAGCCGGGGCAGTCGACCACCGTCGCGCCACGTTCGCCGGCGGCATAACAGAACAGCGCCTTGGTGCGGCCAGGCTCCTTCGACACCTTCGCCAGCCCCTTCTGGTCGGCGAGCGCGTTGATCAGCGAGGACTTGCCGACGTTGGAGCGGCCGAGGAACGCGATCTCGGCGCGGCTTTGCGGCAGGTCCTGCACCAGGACGGTGGTGGCGACGTGTTGCAGCGAGAGCGCGCGGCTCATCCGGTCAGGCTCCCTGCTCGTAGCTGCCTTCGAACATCAGCGTCCACGCCTCGCCGTCCGGCGACGTGTGCATGCTCGAACGCAGCTTGCCCGGCGACGAGTAGTCGTAGACGAGGCGCGCCAAGCCCATCGCGCCCTCGCTGGTCAGCGTCAGCACGTCCCCTTGCCAGCTGCCGCGGAACTCCTCGCGACCCTGGTCGAGGCTGTCCCACCACGACAGCACGACCTGCTGGGCTCTGGCATCGAAGGTGTAGACGGCGTGGCCCTCGAACGTGGTCAAGCCGTGGCGCGTCTGCTCGTAGTCGCCGACGACGCCGAAGCCGCCGGTGGTGACGCGGAAGCGGGTGGTGGCCTCGGCGCTGCCGCCCTCGGCCGCCCACGGCGACGGCGGGTAGGTCTCGGTGCCGCGCCAGGTGCCGGCGAGTCGGTGCAGTCGGCGGTGGTCGGGACCGGGGGTGGGCATCTCGCAGCTCATGGCGACACGCTAGTGCCGCGCCGGGCTCTGGGCCAGACGTCTGCCGGATGGCCTCGTGTCGCCATCGGCCCCGCCGATGGGCCCGGCCTGGCGCCGGTCCAGGCCGGAAGGCGTCGGCCGCTGCCGGCCCGCTGCCAGCCGGCGAGGACCTGTCGTCGCGCTCCGGGCGCGGGTGGCAATGGGCGCTACGCTCGCGCCATGAGCTACGAGCTGATGGTCGGCCTCACCGTGACCGACGATGCGCGTTACCAGCAATACCGCGAGGCGATGGCGCCGCTGCTCGCCGCCCACGGTGGCGGCTTCCGCTACGACTTCACGATCCAGAGCGTGCTGAAGTCGGCGAGCGAGCACCCGATCAATCGGGTGTTCGCGATCTACTTCGGCAGCAAGGCCCAGATGGAGGCGTTCTTCGCTCATCCGGACTACCAGGCGGTCAAGGCACGGTTCTTCCAGCGCGCCGTCGCCGGCACGACGATCTTCGGCGCCTACGAGCGGTAGCGTGGCGGGCGCAACGCGCGCCCCAGCGAGCCGGATCGCCAGGAAGGGTTGACCGTCTCGCCGCAACCGCGGTCGTGAGCTGCCGCCTGCCCTGGTAAAACGCGCCCATGAGTGATGCCCTCGTCGACAACCTGGTCCGCCAACTCGGGCCGCGCGGCGTGCTGACCGGCCCCGAGGACCGCGCGCGCTTCGAGCAGGGTTGGCGCTATGGCCAGGGCATCGCGCGCTGCATCGCCCGGCCGGCCAGCACCGCCGAGGTGGCGGCGACGCTGCGGCTCTGCGCCGAGCACGGCGCGCGCGTCGTGCCGCAGGGCGCCAACACCGGGCTGGTGGCGGCGTCGACGCCGGACGCGAGCGGGCAGATGGTGGTGCTGTCGCTCGAACGGCTCAACCAGACCATCGAACTCGACGCCGCCGCGCGCACCGTGCTCGTCGACGGCGGCGTGCTGCTGAGCCAGCTCAACGAAGCGCTGCGGCCACACGGCTTCTGGTTCCCGGTCGACCTCGGCGCCGATCCGCAGATCGGCGGCATGGTGGCGACCAACACCGGCGGCACGCGGCTGCTGCGCTACGGCGACGTGCGCCACAACCTGCTCGGCATCGAGGTCGTGCTCGGCGATGGCCGCGTGCTGTCGCTGCTCAACCGGCTGCGCAAGAACAACACCGGCCTCGACGCCAAGCACCTGTTCGTCGGCACCACGGGTGTGTTCGGCGTCGTCACGCGCGCCGTCCTGCAGGTGGCGCCGCGGCCGCGGCAGCGGGCGGTGGCGTTGGTCGGCTGCCGCGACGGCGAGACCGTGCTGCAGCTGCTGTCGACCCTCGAACAGGACCTCGGCGACGTGCTCAGCGCCTTCGAGGTGATGAGCGAGAACGCGATGGCGGCGGTGTTCGAGCACCAGCCTGGGCTGCGGCGGCCGTTCGCGAGCCTGCCGCGCTTCGCCGCGCTGGTCGAGCTCGGGACCACGCTGCCGGCCGAGAGCCTCGACCTCGGCGAACTGCTCGCCACGCGGCTCGGCAGCTTCCTCGATGCGGCCGGCGACAGCATCGACGTGGTGATGGGCAACGGCGACGAGTTCTGGCAGATCCGCCACCACATCAGCGAGAGCCTGCAGAAGAGCGGCAAGATGCTCGCGTTCGACGTCAGCGTGCCGCGGTCGCGGCTGCCGGCGTTCACGCGCGAGGTCGAGGCGTTGCTGGCGCGCGAGTGGCCGCAGGTGCGGCTGTGTGATTACGGTCACTGGGGCGACGGCGGCACCCACCTGAACCTGCTGTGGGACGAAGCGGCGATCGGCCGGCCCGCGGCCGAGGTGGTCGCGGCGCTGCAGCCGCGCATCTACGAGTTCGCGGTGCAGGGCCACGGCGGCAGCTACTCGGCCGAACACGGCATCGGCCCGCACAACCAGCGCTACTACGACCTCTACACCGCGCCGTTGGTGAAGCAGCTCGCCGCGCTGCTCGGGCAGTTCTGTGACCCGGGGGATCGGCTCGGCACCGTGCGCCTCGGCTGAGGGCGCGATCCCATCGGTCCCAGGGCGCCCGCGGGCGGGACCGGGAAATCCGTGTCGGGTGGCGCCGCCGTCCTGCGGGAAGGGGCTGCCGCGCGATCGCCCGGCGGGTGGTGCGCCACCCTTCTCCCATCCTGCCCTGCCGCATCCGCTGCCCAATGTCCCGCATCCTCCGCACCCTGGTCGCCGCCGTCCTGCTGTTCGTGGCGGCCGCGCCAGCCCAGACGACCCTGCAGACGACGTTCACCCACAACACCATCGCGCTGCCCGGCAGTGCCATCTACTTCGACCTCGACGTGCAGGCCACGCCGATCACGCTGGTCGGGCTCGATCTCAACCTCGGTGGCTCCGGCACCGTCGAGATCTACACCCGCGCTGGCACCCGCGTCGGCAACCAGACCAGCGCAGCCGGCTGGAGCCTCGCCACCACCGCCGCGGTGGTGGGCGCGGTCGCCGGCCAGCCGCACCATGTCGACCTGACCCCGCTGGTGTTCGCGCCGGGCGTGCACGGCATCGCGGTGCGGGCCACGGGCATGTCCCAGTACATGACGATCGTGCCGAGCGGCGGCATCCTGAGCTACGGCAACCCCGAGCTCACGGTCCACTGCGGCGAGTCGGCGTTGAGCCTGTTCTCGCCGCTCTTGGTCTCCGACCGAGTCGTCAACGCCCGGCTGTTCTACCTGCCCGGTGCGGGGCTGACGCTGCCGCCGGCGGCCGGCGTGTTCGCCGGCGCCAGCCGCGGGTATCGCTTCACCGCGCCGAGCGACTTCAACATCAGCCGGCTCGGCCTGCCGCCGGCGGCCTTCGTGAACGGCTGCACGGCGAGCTACCTGGTGCGCATCAACGGCGTCGTCGCCTGGCGCAGCATCGGCAACGCCGGCGTGGTGACGCCGCAGCTGCGCGTCGGCGCCGGCGACGTCGTCGACGTGCTCGGCAACTGGACGACCAGCACGCCCGGTGGCGGCAGCGCCCGCAACACGACCGCGGCCCAGAACAGCTTCCAGAGCCTCGTCGCCGGCACGCTGACCAACCTCAGCGCGGTGGGGTGGAGCTGGGACATCGGCGACCCGGCGTGGACGACGACCGGCGCCACCGGCACCCTGCAGGTGGGCGGCAGCCCGTTCGGACTCGTCTGGATGACCACCGAGCCGTGCACCGAGTTGGCGGCGACCACCGTGCTCGGTCACGGCTGCGGAGTCGTGCCGGGCTCGTGCTACCAGCTGTTCCAGCCGTCCTCGACGTTCGACCTGGCCAACTCGGCGCTGACCTTGCAGCCACAGCCCGGTGGCGGCTACAGCGTGTCGCGGCTCGGCGCCCTGCTGCCCGTCGGCGCCACCGGCACGCCGACCGTGCTCAACCTGAACGACGACGGCGTGGTCACGGTGGCGTTCACGACCGGTTCGTTCCCGGGCTGGTCCGGGGTGAGCGTCTGCTCGAACGGGTTCGTCTCGCGGCCGAGCGGCAACGGTTCGGCCTACTCCCCGAGCGCGACCGCAATGCTCAACGCCACCGAACCGGCCTTCTGGTCCTGGCACGACTACGATCCGACCGTCAGCCAAGGCGGCCGCGTCAAGGTCGAGCAGAACGTCGGCATCACCGTCGTCACCTGGGACGGGGTTTGGGACTTCGGCGGCTCGACGACCGCCAACGCCAACACGCTGCAGTTCCAGCTCTACGCCAACGGCACGGTGACGATCGCGTGGGGCAGCATCTCGGGCCTCGGCAATGCCCATCTCGTCGGCTACTCGCCGGGAGGTCCGAGCCCCGACCTCGGCTCGACCGACTTCTCGGCGCTGGGCGGCAGCACGCTGCCGCTGGCCGCGACCGAGATCTGGCCGCTGACGCTCGCGGCGGTCAACCGGCCGGTGCTCGGCACGCCCTGGAACCTGATCGCCACGAACCTCCCGGCCGGCGGCACCATCGGCATCGACGTGTTCGGCCTGTCCGATCCGGCGGTCGCGGAACTCGCGGCCATCGGCATGCCGGGATGCAACCTGCGCGCCTCGCTCGACGTGCTGTCGGCGTGGGTGGTGACCGGGTCGTCGCACCCGGCCAGCTTCCTGCTCCCGAACCAGACGTCGTTGCGGGGCGTCGAGCTGTTGGCGACGACGATCGTGTTCAGCAGCCAGCCGGTGAACGCGTTCGGCGCCGTGACCAGCAACGCGGTGCGCGGGCACCTCGGCGACCACTGACCGCAGCGCCGGCGCGGAGCGGCAGCTGGCCTGCGGTCGTGGTCCGGTGCTCCGGCTCAGGGGCGACGCTGCGGGCACGGCCGCTTGGCTTCGTCGTCGTCGTTCCAACCGAACAGCACCGCCTGCACCGGCAGCGTCACACAGTCCAGGACCAACGTGAACGGCGTGGCCAGGATGCGGCCGAGCACCAGTTCCCACGACCACTTCGTGCCGCGCTCGTAGGTCAGCGCCATCGCCGCGTCCGGGTCGTCGTGGTCCTCTTGCGGGAAGAAGCCCCAGATCGCACCCGTGAAGCAGCTGCTCAGCGTGGTCGCCAACAACAACACGGTGAACCGGCGACCGCAGGGGACCCGGCGCGGCACCGGGCGCAGGCGTGTCGTGCCCTTCGCAATCGCCATGATGGGCGGCAATCTAGCGCCACCACGAAGCCGCGGCGAGCGGCGGTCGCGTGAGGTGGCCCGCAGCGCCGCCGGCGGCTTCAGCCGTGCAGCCAGACGCCGTGGCGCCAGCGCCACAGCAGGGCCGGGCCGAACGCGAGGGCGACGTAGAGGGCGAGGCCGATCAGCGTGCCCCACGTCGCCCGTCGGGTGCGCGCCGCGGCCGCCGCCGCGAGCTCCGCGTGGCGTTCGCCGAGGCGTTGCGCGAGCCAGGCGGTCGGGCCCTCGAAGAGCACCAGCAGGATCGCGAAGAACAGCGGGTAGCCGACCAGGTCGTGGGTGGCGAGCAGCAGGCACCACGGGCAGTGGTGCTGCAGCACGCCGTAGTGGTAGGCGCTCCAGACGCGCACCAGGGCCAAAGTCGCGATCGGCGCGAAGGCGAGCGCGGCGAGCGCGAGCAGGCCGGTGCGGCGGGCCGAGCGTTCGCCGCCGCGCCTCAGCGCCGCGAGCGCGGCGACGCCCAAGACCAGCGCGGCGAGCGGCGAGGCGACGATCCACGGGACGGCGCGCAGCGTGGCGGGCTGTTGCGTTCCGGCTGCTGCTGCCTCGTGGGCGTGGCGATAGACGACCGCACAGCAGTCGACCGGCGTGTGCACGTCGAGCGCGGCGAGCGCGCGCCAGGTGTCGAGCCCCGCCAACAGCGCGACCGGCACCGCCAGCAGCAGCAGCCGGGCGGCGGTGCGCACCAACGGGGCGCGCGGGGTTCGTGCGTCGAGCCGCGCGACCAACCGCCAGGCGCCGAGCAGCAGCAGGGCCAGCAGGCGCAGGGCCAGCGCGCGTTCCCCGCGACCACCGGTGGCCTGCAGCACGCCGGTGCCGCACATCGCGCCGGGCACGAGGCCGGGCAAGGCGCCGGCGAACGCGACCACGAGCACCAACGAGCCGAGCAGGCTCAGCAGCGCGGCCGCGCTGCCGGCGAGTCCGGCGGCCTCGGTCTGCCGTTCGAGCCGCAGCTGCTCGGGGGTGGCGTCGGCTTGCCAGTTGGTGACGACACGCGCCGCGACCCAGCCGGCATACAGCAACAGCAGCAGCGCGCCGAGGTCGCAGCCGAGCACGGCCAGCACGAGCGGGTGCGGGATCACGCGTCGGCCCCGGCCGCGCGGCGGCCGGCCACGAGCCGCACGACCTGGTCGCAGAGGCCGGCGTCGAGCAGGCGCGGGTCGTGCGTCGCCAATACGACCAGGGCCCCGCGGTCGCGGGCGGCGGCCAGTTGGCCGACGACCAACGCCAGGTGGGCGTCGTCCTGATGCGCGCTCGGTTCGTCGGCGAACAGGAACGCGGGGGCGCCGACCAACGCGCGCGCCAACGCCACGCGCTGCCGTTCGCCGCCCGACAGGTCGCTGGCGGGCCGCGCGGCCAGCGGCGCGAGGTCGAGCGCGGTGAGGGTGTCGGCGCAGGCGTCGTGCTTCTGCGCGGCTGGCATCTGCCGCGGCACCAGCGGCGCCAACACGTTCTCGGCGACCGACAGGTCGTCGATCAGCTCCGCACCCTGGAACAGGATGCCGACGCGCCGCCGCCAAAGGTCGCGGTGGGCCGACGTCCAGCGTGAGATCGCCTCGCCGTCGACCAGCACTTCGCCCGCGCTCGGCCGCAGCAGCCCCGCCAGCGTGTGCAGCAGCGTCGTCTTGCCGGCACCGGTCGCGCCGACCAGCGCCAGCACCGTGCCGCTCTCGGCGCGCAGGTCGATGCCGTCGAGCAGGTGCCGCGGCGCACCACCGGCGCCGGCGCGTTGCACTGCGACCTGTCGGCATTCGAGCACGCTGCTCACGCCCGGCCTCCGCGCAGCAGGTCCTGCGGGTCGACGGTCGCGCTGCGCAGGGCCGGCAGCAAGGTCGCGCAGAGCCATGGCACGAGCACGGTGCTGGCGACGCCGAAGGCGACCTGCAGGCCGGCGGCCGGCGTCAACACCAACACGGGGGCGCGTCCCGGCCACGCGAACAGCCACTGTGCCGGCCAGCTGCGCGCCGGTCCGAACACCAGCCATCCGGCGCCGGCGAGCCCGAGCAGCACGGCAGGCACCGAGACTGCCAGGGCGCCGTAGAGCTGCAGGCGTACGAGGTCGCCGGTGCTCCAGCCGAGCGCCTTGTAGAGGCCGAGCTCGCGCCGCGCGCTGCGGCCGCGCCGCACGGCGACGACGAGCAGCAGGCACAGCGCCAGGGTCGCGGGCACCAGCAGCAGCAGCCGCAGCGACCCCTCGCGCGCGAAGCCGGCGATCGCCGCGCCGATCGCCTCGGTGCGTGTGGTGACGCGCACCGCGCCGGCGAACGCCGCCGCGAGTTCCTGCGCGACCGCCGCCTGTTCGGCGTCGTGGTAGACCCACACGGCGAGGTCCGAGGCCTGCTCCGGGCCGAGCCCCAGCACGGTGCGGGCGTCGTCGGCGTGCAGCAGCACGGCGTCGTGCAACGCGAGTCCGCTGGCGGCATCGAGCTGCGTGGTGACCACGAACGTGCGGCTGCCGCCGGCGGCGACGAGCGTGAGGCGCGGCGCCCCGTCGGCCGCGTCGAGGGCAACGCCGGGCCCGACGATCGCCTGCCCTTGCTGCGGGGCCTGGCCCAGCGTGGCGAACTCGGCCGGATCGACGACGCCGAGGGCCGTCACCGCGGCGCCGCCGGCGCTGCGTACGACGCCCCAGAGGCGCGGTCGTGCGGCGGTGACGCCGACCACGGTGCGCGCGGTCTCGGCGGCGGTACCGGCGATCAGCGGTCGCCAGCCGGTGGCATCCACGGCCCGCACGACGTGGCTCGGACCGGCGCCGAGCAGTTCGCGGGCGGTGGCCGCGAACGCCGCTTCGAGCAGCAGCACGGTCGCGCTCGCGGTGACGAGCGCGCAGATCGTGATGCCGGTGAGCAAGGCGGTGCCAGGCTGCCGCGCGATCTGGCGGCAGGCCCACGCGAACAGTCCGAGCGGCGCCTTCATCGCGAGCCAGGTGCCCCGGGTACGAAGCGCAGGTCGACGGCCGCATGCAGCGCGGCCGGGCACCGCGCCGCCGTGCCGGCGGGCGCGAAGCACAGCGTCGACAGGGCGAGCGCCCGCACGCAGCGGGCCGGCACCGCGCGGTCTGCCGTGCCGATCCAGGCGACCATGGTCACGCTGACGGCCACCACCGCCGCCGCCAGCAGCAGGAGGCGCACGGTGCGGCGCGCGTTGGCGAGGCGCGGGAACAGCTCGTCAGCGCTGTTCATCACCCGTCGGGGCGCTGCTGGTCGCGCGCTGCAGGAGGCCGGCGTCGAGGTCGCGCAGCCGGAACACGAGGGGGGCGCCGTGCCGTTCGCGGAACTTGGTGAGGGCGGCGTCGCCGAGCAGCGGCACGACCATGCGGCCCATCGCCCCGGTCACGTCGGCGCCGGCGACCCACCAGACCTCGGCGGCGTCGACGTGTTCGCCGGTGAAGTAGTCGATGGCGCGCGCCCGCACGACCTTGCGTTCGCCGGCCGCGAGGTGGGCCTTCGGCTCCAGCCAGGCGCGCAGCATGCAGCTCGTGCCGCAGAAGTAGTGGGTGGCGCCGTCGGTGAGTTCGATCGCGGCGACCTCCAAGCTGTCCGCGGTCGGCATCGCGCAGACCGGGCAGCGGTCGTGTGGCCCCGGGTGCATGTGGCCGGCGGCGTCGAGGCCGCGCGCCGCGGGTCGCAGCCGCTGCGCGTCGTCCGCGTTGCCGCAGCCAGTGGCGATCAGGGCGAGCAGCGAGCAACAACACCGGGCGAACGACATCGGGCGTCTCTGGAACGTGGGGAACGGCGCAGCATAGACTCGCGGCCCCGGCGCCTCAACGCGACCGGTCCGCCCGCATGCCCAACGACCTCGCCAGCGCCGACCTCGCCTCGATGGCGCTGCTCGGCTTCTTCGGCGTCGGCCATTGCCTCGGCATGTGCGGGCCGCTCGTGATCGCCTTCCCGGGGCGCGTCGGTGGTCTGCTGCCGCACCTCGGTTACCACGCCGGTCGCATCGGCGTCTACACGCTGCTCGGCGTGCTGCTCGGCGCGCTCGGCGGGGCGCTCGCCGACCTCGGCGCCGTCGCGCGACTGCAGGTGCTGCTGAGCGGCCTCGCGGCGCTGTTCCTGCTGCTGCTGGGCCTCGCGCGCATCGGCCTGCTGCCGGAGCCAGGCATGCTGCGGGTGCCGACCCGGACGCTGGCCGCGGGCTTCGCCAAGGCGCAGCGCCTCGCGCACGCGGCCGGCCCGATCGGCATGATCCCGCTCGGCGCCATGAACGGGCTCCTGCCGTGCGGCCTGTCCTACGCGGCATTGGCGCGGGCGCTGCCCGCGGGCGGCGGCGTGCAGGGGGGGCTCTTGGTGGCGGCCTTCGGCCTCGGCACGCTGCCGGGGTTGCTGCTGCTCGGCACCGCCGCCGCCGGCCCGCTGCGGCGGCACCGGGTGCACGCCGACGTGCTCGCCGGCGTGCTGATGCTCGTGATGGCGGTCGATCTCGGCGCCAGTGTCGTGCAGGCGCTCTGACCAGGCCGGCGACGCGTTCGGCGAGCGTGGTCGCAGGGCGCTGCGCAGGGTCCACCGGGCCGCCCCGGGAGCGTGTGTGCCGGGACTCCTGAATCTGGTGTTACTCCGGCCTGCGCCCTGCCCTTGCCATGAAGGACCGCTGCGTCGGGGCGTGCTGTCGCACGAATCGAAGCCCAGACGGCCCCCGCCCATCGCCCACCGCAGGATCGTGACCATGACCACCAAACCACCGACCTCCCGAGCCTTGTCTCTCCTCGCAACAGCCACCGGATCCCGCCCGCGTGCGACCACCACGATCATCGCTGCCATGGCGACTGCGATCCTCGTGGCGCCGGGGCAGAGCCAGTGCCAGCCGGCGTGGGTCGCCCTGAACAGCATGGGCGTGGGAGCCTTGACCACCCCTCTCCATCCGAACCCCGTCTCCTCGTTCCTGGCCTTGCCCAACGGCGACCTCCTGCTGGGTGGCCTCTTCGATTCGGTGGGCGGTGTCGTCGCCAACAGCATTGCCCGATGGAACGGTGCAACGTGGGTCAGCCTCGGGTCGGGGATCGACGGCGGGGTACGGGCGACAGCGGTCCTGCCGAACGGAGACGTGATCGCGGGTGGCACCTTCGCTTCCGCTGGCGGGGTGCCGGCGACGAACGTCGCGCAATGGGACGGCACCAGTTGGCACGCGCTGGGTGCCGGCGTCGGTGACACGACCATCGGGGTCAGCGCCGTGGCTGTGCTGCCCAACGGCCACATCGTCGTCGGTGGCAACTTCGACCTGGGCGGCGTCTCCTCGCGACTCGCGGAATGGGACG
>JAEUHT010000309.1 GCA_016793265.1 Planctomycetota bacterium | reverse complement strand
CGATCAGCACGTGCATCTCGCCGGTCAGGCTCACCACGGCCATGTCGAGCTTGGTGTCGCCGTTGAAGTCGGCCACGAAGTAGTCCGAGTGCGTCGCCGATCCGGTCGGGATCTCGATGCGGGTCTCGAAGCGCGGCGCGTCGCCGATGACGAGCTGTGCCAGGTTGCCCGAGTGGCGCGCGCAGGCGCCGGCGAGCACGGAGGAGGCGAGGACGAGGGAGAGGCGAGGGAGATTCATGACGATGGGGCGCTGCGCACACGGCCGCGGGCGCAACGTGCACAAGCGTAGCACACGCTGCGCGCCCGGCCGCAATTGCGCACCCGAGCAACGGGCCCGAAACGAGAACGTGGCAACACCTTCGGCCCGGGGCGACTGCGTCTGGCCGGTGCCAAGGCCGGCAGCGCACCGGCCGCCCGTTCAGGCCTCGGGGTGCAGGTAGGTGCGGGCCCTGGTCACATAGTGGCGCGACCGCCACCGCATCTCCTCCATCTCGGCCGCGGTCACCTGCCGCACGACCTTGCCCGGCACCCCGAACACCACCGAGCGCGGCGGGATCACGGCGTTCTCCTTGATCATGGCGCCGGCGCCGATCAGCGAGTACTCGCCGATGCGCGCACCGCCGAGCACGATGCAGCCCATGCCGAGCAGGGCGTAGTCGCCGACCTCGACGCCGTGCAGGATGACGCCGTGGCCGATCGTCACGCCGCGGCCGACGCGCAGCGGCGCGTCGATGTCGACGTGCACGCAGGTGTTGTCCTGCACGTTCGTCTCGGCGCCGATCTCGATCCAACTGTCGTCGCCGCGGATCGTCACCCCGAACCAGATGCCGACGTCCTGGCCCAGGCGCACGTCGCCGACCACGGTGGCGTTGTCGGCGATCATGGCGCCGCCGCGGCGCACGAGGCGGCCGACCATGTCGGCGTGGACTTGGAACTGGCGGGACTCGGGGTTCATTGCGGGTACATCCACTGCAGGTGCGTGGGCCAGCACACGGTGAGGGCGAGGGTGAGACCGTTGTGCACGGCGTGGGCGAGCATCGACGGCAAGAGCGCTCCGGTGCGTTCGCGCAGCCAGCCGAAGCACAGCCCGAGCCCGGCGATCGGCAGCGCGTAGTCGACCCCGTGCACGAGGCCGAACGCCGCCGCCGTCAGCAACTGCGCCACGCGGCTCGACGCCACGCCGCGCACGGCCGTGAACAGGTAGCCGCGGAAGAACAGCTCCTCGCACACGGGCGCCACCACGACGATGCCGAACACCAGCGTCCAGAACTGCGGGTGCGCGGCGCCGTGCTGGCCCAGCTCGACGAGCTGCGGCTGCGGCCGGATGCTGTGGCCACAAGCGTGCGCGAGGTGCAGGTAGCCGATGGTGGCGGCGAGCCAGGCCACGGCGAACGGCAGGTAGCGACCGAGCACGAAGCCCGGCCGCAGCGGCAACCAGGGCGCGGCCGGGGGCCAGCACACGCCGGCGACCACGACCGCCAGCACCGCGGCCCGGTAGTTCACGGCCATCGCCGCGACGACGGCGACGAACACCAGCACGAGCTGCAGCAGCGGCTCGTTGCGGCTCCGGTCCGGCGACAGCGTCATCCGCTCATTCGCCGGCGATGATGCCGGTCGTCGGCGACGAAGCCGTGGCGTAGAGCTTCTTCGGGATGCGGCCGGCCAGGAACGCGTCGCGGCCGGCCTCGGCGGCGGCCTTCATCGCCCGCGCCATGCGCGGCGGATCCTTCGCCAGCGCCACGCCGGTGTTGAGCAGCACCCCCTCGGCGCCGAGTTCGAAGGCGAATGTCACGTCGCTGGCGGTGCCGACGCCGGCGTCGACGATCACCGGCACCTTGGCGCGCTCCAAGATGATGCGGATGTTGTTCGGGTTGAGGATGCCCTGGCCGCTGCCGATCGGCGCCCCGGCCGGCATCACCGCGGTGACGCCGACGTCCTCGAGCCGCTTGGCCAGCACCGGATCGTCGCTGGTGTAGCACAACACGACGAAGCCCTCCTTGACCAGGATACGGGCCGCTTCGAGCGTGCCGATCGGGTCGGGCAGCAGCGTCTGTGGGTCGCCGAGCACCTCGAGCTTGACGAGGTCGCCGATGCCGAGCTCGCGGCCGAGCCGGGCCGTGCGCACCGCGTGGTCGCAATCGAAGCAGCCGGCGGTGTTCGGCAGCAGCACGTACTTGTCGCGCGGCAGGTAGTCGAGCAGCGTCTTGCCGTCGGGCACGCCGACCTGCATGCGCCGCACGGCGACCGTCACGCACTGCGTGCCCGAGAGCGCCAGCGACTCCACCATCGACGGCATCGACGGGTATTTGCCGGTGCCGAGCAGCAGGCGCGAGGTGAAACGGTGCGGGCCGAGGACGAGCGGGGAATCGACGAGCGTCACGGCGGCGATCGTCGGCCTTCCGGCGCCGCGACACAAGGGCGCGTTCAGCCGCCGCCGAACAAGGTCACGACTTCGAGCTGGTCGCCGGCCAAGAGCGTGGTGGTGGCGTGCTCGGCGCGCCGCACGATCTGCTTGTTGCGCTCGACGGCCGCCTGCGCCGGCTTGACGCCGAGCAGCTCCAACAGCCGGGTGACCGTGCAGCCCACCGGCACCGGGCGCGATGCCCCATTGACCAGGACCTCGATCGTCGCTCCGTCGCTCATGCGTCACCGAGCCGCTGCAGCAGCAGCACCTTCAGGTATTCCGACTCCGGGTGCGTGATCGGCGTCGGATGGTCCGGTCCGGCGCCGAGCCGCTGGCGCAGCACGACGCGGAATGGCAACCCGGCCGCCGCCTGGCGCACGACCTCCTCGAAGCGCGGCAGCGTCATGTGGTGGCTGCACGTGCACGTCAACAGGAACCCGCCCGGGGCCAGCAGGCGCAGCGCCTGGCGGTTGAGGTCGCGGTAACCACGTTCGGCACCTTCGATCTCGCGGCGCGACTTGGCGAACGCCGGCGGGTCGAGCACGATCAGGCCGTAGGTGCGGGCGGCCTCGCGCGCGGCGCGCACGAAGTCGAACACGTTGGCCGCGTGCGTGGTCAGGCCGGTGAGCCCATTCGCCTGCGCCGCCGCCGCCGCGAGCTGCAGCGCCGGCTCGCTCTGGTCGACGGCGTCGACGCGGCTCGCGCCACCCGCCAGCGCGTTGAGCGCGAAGCCGCCCTGGTAACAGAACAGGTCGAGCGCGGCCCGGCCCTCGGCGAGTTCGCGCACCAGCGCCCGCGCCGGCCGCTGGTCGAGGTAGAAGCCGGTCTTGTGGCCCGTGAACGGATGCACCGTGTGGCGCACGCCGTGCTCGACGAAGGTCGCGGCTTCGAGCCGCTTGCCGTGCAGCAGCCGCACCTCCTGCACGAGCCCGTCGTGCTTGCGCGCGGCCACGTCGTGGCGCGCCAGCACACACTCGGCGCCGAGCGCCTTGGCCAGGAACGGCACGATGGCGTCGAGCGCCTGCTCCACCACCATGCTGGTGGCCTGCAGCACCAGCACCGGCCCGTAGCGATCGACGACGAGGCCTGGCAGCCAATCCCCTTCGCCGTGCACGAGGCGCACGCCGTCGTCCGGGCCGAGCCGGCCCTGGCGCGCGTCGATCGCGGCACGGAGCCGCTTCTCGAAGAACGTCTCGCGATCCGGCACGCCGTCGCCGGGCCACGGCCCGCAGAGGCGCAGCACGAGCTTGCCCATGCCGGTGCAGCCGAGGCCGAGGTCGCGGCCGTCCGCATCGTGCACGCGCACGAGGCGCGGCGGCGACCCAGCCCCCTTGGCGACGTCGTCGGCGTAGAACCAAGGCTGGCCGCGGCGGGCGAAGCCGCTGGCGCGCGGGGTCAACTGCAGCACGCTCGCGGCCGGGTCGCTCATCGGGGCGGACAATGGAAGCGCAGCGGCGGCACGATCGCAACGCCGCGTCCGGCCCCGGCGCGAGCGGCGGCCGTCAGCGCCGCGGGGCCGAGGCTTCGCGGGCGCCGGGCAGGTTGATCGGCACGCTGGAGCGGCCGACGTTGCTGCCGTCGAGGCCGGCGAGGGCGCGCCCCATCGCCTGCTGCAGCGCGCGGCCGACGAGGCGGTACGGGCTCGGCGGTTTGACGGCGAAGTCGGAGCCGTTGGCGCCGGTGAAGGTCTGCTCCCACAGCTGCTGCCGTTCGCCGCCGCCGACGCTCGGCCCCCACACCGTCAGCCGCAGCCCGACCTCGGCGAACGAGGCGGCGCCGGACAGGCCCTGCTTGGCGGCCGCGACGAAGTGCACCACGCTCGGCTGCAGCACCAGCACGTCGGCGCTGGCGGTGTCGGTGACCGTGGCGAACAGCCCGCTGTCGGCGAGCTGCCGCACCAGCACGTCGGCGACCATGTCGATCACCGGCCGGTCCCAGAACTCGTCACCGCCGTAGACGATCGGGAAGTTGCCTTCGTGGTCCGGCAGGGCTGCGACGTCGCGGGCATCGACACAGGGCGCCACGAAGACCTTGCGGTCGCCGGGCGCCTTGGTGCGGAACTCGACGTCGCGGTAGAGCACGTCGTTCTGGGCGAGATCCGCGCGGTAGTTGCCGGCGGCGCAGGCGGCGAACAACAGGGCGGAAAACGGCAGCCAGCGCAGGCAGGGGGATCGCTTCATGGCGCCGATGGCATCGGCAGGACCGGCTTCGAACTGGAGCCCAGCCCCTGGCCCGAGTGCGTTTTTGCCTGCCGGTGCGACAACGGATAGAACCCTTGCCGCTCGCGCGCGGCCGGTCAGCCGCCCGCGACCCACCACCCATGGCTGCCAGGAACCCCTTCTCGTCGCGCGCCAGGCTCAAGGTCGGCAAGCGCACCTTCACCTACTTCTCCCTCCCGGCGCTCGAACGCCAGGGCCTCGGCTCGATGTCGCGGCTGCCCTACTCGATCCGCGTGCTGCTGGAGCAGGCACTGCGCAACCTCGACGACTACGTGGTGGCGAAGAAGGACGTCGAGAACATCGCCGGTTGGGGACCGGCGACCGCGGGCCAGGTCGAGATCCCGTTCCTGCCCGGCCGCGTCGTACTGCAGGACTTCACCGGCGTGCCGTGTGTCGTCGACCTCGCCGCGATGCGCGCGGCGATGCGGCGGCTCGGCGGCGACGCCAAGAAGATCAACCCCCTGGTGCCGTGTGACCTCGTCATCGACCACTCGGTGCAGGTCGATGCCTTCGCGGACGCCAAGGCCGAGCAGATGAACCTCGAACTCGAGTTCCATCGCAACCAGGAGCGTTACGAGTTCCTGAAGTGGGGCCAGCAGTCGCTCACCAACTTCCGCGTCGTGCCGCCCGGCATGGGCATCGTGCACCAGGTCAACCTCGAGTACCTCGCCAGCGCGGTGCTGACCAGGAAGGAAGGCGCCGACACGCTCGCGTTCCCCGACACGGTGGTCGGCACCGACTCGCACACGACGATGATCAACGGCCTCGGCGTGCTCGGCTGGGGCGTCGGCGGCATCGAGGCCGAGGCGGTGATGCTCGGCCAACCGACCTACATGCTGCTGCCCGAGGTCGTCGGCATGAAGCTCGAGGGCAAGCTGCCGGAAGGCGCCACCGCGACCGACCTCGTGCTGACGGTGACGCAGCTGCTGCGCAAGCACGGCGTGGTCGGCAAGTTCGTCGAGTTCTACGGCGATGGGGTGGCCCTGATGTCGCTCGCCGACCGCGCCACGATCGCCAACATGGCGCCCGAGTACGGCGCCACGATGGGCTTCTTCCCGGTCGACGAGGAGACCTGCCGCTTCCTCGCCCGCAGCGGCCGCAGCCAGGAGCAGGTGGCGCTCGTCGAGGCCTACCACAAGGCGCAGGGCCTGTTCTGGAGCAAGGACGCGCCGGTGCCCGAGTTCTCGTCGACCTTGTCGCTCGACCTCGGCACCGTGGTGCCGAGCCTCGCCGGCCCCAAGCGCCCGCAGGACCGCGTGCCGCTCGCCGACATGCGCCCGGCGTTCCGCGACGCGCTCGGCAAGAACGTC
>JAEUHT010000184.1 GCA_016793265.1 Planctomycetota bacterium | reverse complement strand
TGGCGCTCGACATGGACCGCATGCTGGCGGCCGCCGACCTGGTCATCTGCCGCGGCGGCGGCACCACCATCGCCGAACTGTCGGCAGTGGGCCGACCGGCCGTGATCGTGCCCTACCCGCACCACAAGGACCGCCAACAGCTGCACAACGCCCGCGTGCTCGCCGATCGGGGCGCGGCGATCGTGATCGAAGAGCCGCAGCTGAGCCCGGAGACGCTGCGGCAGTACCTGGCTGCCTTGTTCGACGATCCGGTGCGTCTGTTGGCAATGGCGAGCGCGGCGAAGCAACTGCACCAAGTCGACGCCGTCGACCGCATCCTCGGGGATATGGGGTTGCTGGGTGAAGGGAGGGTGCTGGGCGAAGATGGGCAGCCCGTTGCCGGCGACCGCCGCGGCGCCGGCGTGGTCGCGCCGCCGCGGCCCGAGCCGGCACTCCCCGTCCCCACCGGACGCGTCGCCGAGCCGTCCGCCCACCGTGGGAGGGCCGGATGAGCACGACCACGCACCAGATCCCGGCCGAACCGGTGGCGCCTGCGCGCACCGGTAACGGCCCGGCCGGGTTCGTCAGCAACCGCTTCCACTTCGTCGGCGTCGGTGGCTCCGGCATGAGCGGGCTCGCGCGTCTGCTCGCCGGCAGCGGCTGTGTCGTCACCGGCAGTGACGCCAGCGGCGGCGCGATCCTCGATCGCCTCGGCCACGACGGCGTGCAGGCGTGGGGCGGTTGCCAGCCCGAGCGCGTCGACGGCGCCGATGGCTACGTCATCCGTAGCGCGGCGGTGCCGGTGGGCGACGCCGAGGTGCAGGAATGCGTGCGCCGCGGCTTCACCTCGTTGCTCTACGCCGAGGCCGTCGGTCGGCTCAGCGAGGGTCGGCGCACGCTCGCCATCGGCGGCACCCACGGCAAGACGACGACGACCGGCCTGACGGTAATGGCCCTGCGCGCCGCCGGTTTGCAGCCTTCACACCTGATCGGCGGCGAGGTGCCCGAGCTGGGCGGCAACGGCTGCTGGGGCAGCGGCAACGAGTTCGTCGTCGAGGCGTGCGAGTTCAACCGCAGCTTCCACAGCCTGCGGCCGTTCGGCGCCGCGATCCTCAACGTCGACCACGACCACCACGATTGCTACCCGTCGACCGACGAGTTGGTCGAGGCGTTCGCGGGCTACCTCGCGCGCGTGCGCCCGGGTGGCACGGCGCTGGTCGAGGAGAGCGTGCCCAAGGCGGTGCTGAACAGCCTGCGCAGCGACGTGCAGATCCTCAGCGTCGGTTCCGGCCTGTGGGCCGACATCCGCGCCGTCGAGGTCGGTGACGATCTCGGCCGCTTCTCCTTCGTGCCGGTGCTGCTCGGACGTCGGCTGCCGCGGGTGCAGATGCAGCTGACCGGGCGCCACAACATGCAGAACGGCCTGTTCGCGCTCGGCCTCGCGCACATCGCCGGCGCCGACGTCGCCGCCGCGGTCGCCGGCCTCGCCGCGTTCGCTGGCGTGCGGCGGCGCTTCGAGATGCACGTGGGGCCCGGCGGTGGCGTGCTGGTCAACGACTACGCCCACCATCCGGCCGAGATCCGCGCGGTGCTGCTCGCCGCGCGCCGGCGCTTCCCGCATCGGCGCCTGCTGGTGGTCTTCCAGCCGCACCAGCACCAGCGTACGTTGTGCTTGCTCGACGAGTTCGCCAACGTGTTGGCGCAGGCCGACCTCGCCATCGTGGCCGACATCTACGGCGCCCGCGAGTCCGCCGAGATGAAGGCGGCGATCAGCGCCGCCGATCTCGTCGAGGCCGTGCGCCGTTGTGGTGGACGCTGCACGGCGGGGGGGGCGGTGGCGGCGCTGCCACCGGCGGTCGCTGCTGTGCGCCGCAGCGACGACGTCGTGCTGCTGCTCGGCGCCGGGGACATCGACCAGGCCCTGGCCGGGGTGCTGAGTGGACTTTGACCTGCGCCAGGCGCTCGCCGGCATGCGCGGCGCGGTGCGGCAGAACGTCGTGCTCGGACCGATGATGCACCTGCGCATCGGCGGCCCAGCCGACTGGCTGATCGAGCCCTATGCCGAAGAGGACGCCGCCCTCGCCGTGCGCGTCTGCCGCGACCTCGACGTGCCGCTGCGGGTGCTCGGGGGCGGCAGCAACGTCGTCGTCGCCGACGCCGGCGTGCGCGGCGCCGTGCTGCACCTCGGCAACCTCAACCGCATCGTGCGCGACGGCCCGCTGGTCACCGCCGGTGCCGGCGTGACCCTGCCGAGCCTGCTGCGGGCCACCAAGGAGATCGGCCTCGCCGGGCTCGAGAAGCTCACCGGCATCCCGGCGATGGTCGGTGGCGCGGTGGCGATGAACGCCGGCACACGCGACGGCGAGACCTTCGAGCTGCTGTCGTCGCTGACCACGGTCACACGCGATGGCGACCTGCGGGTGTTCGGCCGCGAGGGTTTCCACCCACGGTACCGCGACGGTGGCATCGAGGACGAGATCGTGTTGCAGGCGACGTTCGTGCTGACCCCCGATGATCCGCAGGCCATCTTCGAGCGCTTCTCGGCGTCGCTGAAGAAGCGCAACGCGACCCAGCCGGTCACCCAGCGCAGCGTCGGTTGTGTGTTCCGCAACCCGCCGGGCGACGCCGCCGGGCGCCTGATCGAGGTCGCCGGCGCCAAGATGTTGCGCATCGGCAACATCGAGGTGTCGGGGCTGCACGGCAACTACTTCATCAACCTCGGCGCCGGTTCGGCGGCCGACTTCGTCAGCCTGATGGAAGAGGTGCGGCGGCGGGTGCGCGAACGCTTCGGCGTCGAACTGGAGCCCGAGGTCAAGTTCTGGGGCTTCGAGCCCTGAAAGGTCTCGCCCGATCGGGCGAGCCAACCGCGGGACGATCTTGCAGCCAGCATGTTGCGCGGCTCTGATCGTGGACGATAGCTGAGAGACCAAGCAAGGTAATGCGATGACCAGCGAAGCAGTGACCATCGAGTTCAAGGGCCGTCACGACCACATCACCGAGCGCATGCAGTCGCACGCGGCGCGCAAGTTGTCGCGGCTGGCGCACTACAGCGATCGCATCACCCGCATCGAGGTGGTCGCCGACCACGCCCACGAGAGTCCCGAGGTCGAGCTGATCGTGCACCAGCGCCGCGGCCGGCCGATGGTCGCCCGCGACCGCGCCCGTTCGTTCTCGAGCACGATCGACCTGCTGGTCGACAAGATGGAGGCGCAGCTGCGCAAGGACAAGGAGAAGCGCAAGGACGGCCGTGGGGCCGCTGCCAAGGGCGCCGCTGCCAAGGGCGCCGCGGGCCGCTCCCGGGCCGGCGGCCGGCGCGCCAAGGGCGGCGACGCGACCGAGGAAGAGACCTACGAAGAGGTCGTGCGCAAGAACCTGCGCGGCTGATCCGGGGCGAGGGTGGGGGCGGTGCCGGCCCAGCCAGGGCCCGGTGCCGCTCGGATGTTGCGCGGCACCAGCCGTTCCAGCACACTGCCGGCCATGATCCGTCAGATAGTCGACGCCGCTGCGTTGATCAGCGAACTCGGCGCCAAGAGCAAGGATTCGGCCCTCAAGGAACTGCTGCAGGCGGCGCAAGACGCCGGCGCCTTCCCGGCGAACGCAGCCAAAGCGCTCGGCAAGCGCCTGACCGATCGTGAGGCCATCGGCAGCACCGGCCTCGGCAACGGCGTCGCCGTGCCCCACGTCAAGGGCGTGGAGGTGACCAGGACCTCCCTGGTGTTGGCCCGCTGTCGCGCCGGCATGGAGTGGCAGGCGATCGACGGCAAGCCCGTGCATGCCATGTTCATGCTGGTGTCGCCGGCCACCGAGCCCGAGGTGCACCTGAAGTGCCTGCGTTGGATCGCCGGGCTGGTGCGCCACGCCGACTTCCGTCGCTTCCTGCTGGACGCGGCCGATGGCCCGGCGATGCGCGACCTGCTGCGCGAGATGTCCGCCAAGGAGCCCTCGTGACGACCTGGGAGCCGCGGCAGCTGCGGGTCAAGCTCAAGAACCGCCACGGCCTGCACGCGCGGCCGGCACACCTGTTCGTGCAGACGGCCAACGCCTACGCCGCCAAGCTGCAGGTCGGACGCGTCGACAACGAGGAGCGCGTCGACGGCAAGTCGATCATGGGAATGATGATGCTGGCGGCCGAGACCGGGGTCGAGCTGGAGCTGCAGGCGACCGGCCCCGACGCCGACGCGCTGCTGCGGGCGTTGGCGGAGCTCGTCGACGCCAACTTCGGCGAAGAGTGACCGGCTCGAGGTCCCGCCGCGCCCGGCGCTGAGGCCGTTTCGCGAGCGCCCGTGGCATCGGCGCCGCCGCCTCGGTGGGTGGCGGCACCGGCCCGTTCGGGGGCATGACTCAATCCGGGGCGGGGCCGCGGCCGATAGGGGTCCGGAAGCGGGCACCCCCCGAAGGAGCGCCACTGGTCATGCTGAAGCAGCGCAAGAGCATCGTCGGTCTCGACATCGGCAGCAGTTCCATCAAGGCTGTCGAGTTGACGCGGGACAAATACGACTTCGTCATCACGGGATATTCGCAGATCGAGGTCCACAACGAGGCCGCGCGTCAGGAGGCGATCGCCGAGCTGCTGCGCGCGGCGCGGTTCCGCAGCAAGCGTGTCGCCACCGCGGTCAGCGGCAAGAACGTGGTGTTCCGCTACATCAGCATGCCGGAGATGCCGGAGGACAAGCTGGTGCAGGCGGTGCGGCTCGACGCCGACAAGTACATCCCGTTCGCGGTCGAGGACGTCGAGATCGACGCGCAGAAGCTCGCGTTGGTGCAGGACGGCAACAACAAGAACGAGATGAAGGTGCTGCTGGTCGCCGCCAAGAAGAGCGTCGTCGCCGACCACAGCCGCATGCTGGTCGAGCTCGGCCTGCAGCCGGTGGCCGTCGGGGTCGACGGCTTCGCGCTCGGCAACGCCTGGGAGCTCGGCGACATGGTCAATCCTGGCATCCAGGATCCCGGCCGCACCGTGGCGCTGGTCGACATCGGCGCCACCAAGGCCAGCATCAACATCCTGCGCGACAACGTCAGCTACTTCGCCCGCGAGGTGCCAATGGGCGGCCAGGACCTGACCAACGCCATCGCCCGCCGCCTCGGCATCGAGCCGGCGCAGGCCGAGACGATGAAGCGCGACCCCGGCGCCGAGGTCGCCGTGGTGCAGGAGGCCGTGGCCCAGGTGCTCGAGGACCTCGGCAACGAGATCAACCTGTCGTTCGACTTCTTCGAGAACCAGTTCGACGGCGAGGTGCAGGAGGTGTTCCTCACCGGCGGCACCGCGCTGCTGCCGTTCCTCGAGGAGAGCTTCGAGCGCATCTTCGAGAAGCGCACCAAGACCTGGAACCCGATCGAGGGCCTGAAGGTGAAGGCGGACAACGTCGACGTCGAGGCCCTGAACCAGCTCGCGCCGCAGCTCGCGGTCGCGATCGGACTCGCTGCAGCATCCTGAGGAGCACGCACATGATTCGCATCAATCTGCTGCCCGCCGACCTGCGTCGCGGCAATCGTATCCCTGCCAAGGTGCTGGCCACGGCGTTCGCCTCGGCGCTGGTGGTCAGCGGCGCGCTCGGCTGGTTCGGTCTCGTCTACTTCGGCGACCTCGCGGCCGCCGAGCAGCGGCTGGCCGACGTCGAGCTGAAGCTCGCCGCGCGCACGAAGAAGGTCGTCTACTTCGACGACCTCGAGAAGAACCAGAAGGAGTACGCCGGGCGCGTGCAGACCATCCAGGACATCGGCAAGTCACGCCGGGTCTGGTCGCAGTTCCTCGACGAGCTGATCGACGTCATCAACAACAACGGGGACACCGAGCGGCACCTCGCCTGGTGCGATGGCATCGCGATGAAGAACGACCCCAAGAAGGGCGCCATCGTGTCGATGCCGAGCTACGTGCAGATGCAGGATCGCGAGAAGGACCGCATCGCCAACCTGCACGAGGACATCGAGGCTTCGCCGATCGCCAAGGGGCTGGTCAGCAAGTCGGAGCCGACGTTCGAACAGGTCGTCGACAAGCAGCGGGTGCCACCGGTGGCGCTGAGCTTCCCGCTGAGTCTGCAGTACGCGCCGACCATCGTCGATCCCAAGGCCAAGGGCAAGCCCGCGGCGAAGAAGTGAGGTGACCCCATGGCCAACTGGACCCAGAAGAAGTTGATGTTGACGATCGGCGGCGCCGGCCTCGCGGTCGCGCTCGCCGCGGTGGGCGGCGTCTACTACGCGCAGGGCCTGATCGACGAGATCGTGGCCCAAGAGGCGCAGAAGAACGAGGCGATCGCCGCCGCGGACAAGAAGCTGGCGCAGGTCCCCGGGCTCGAGAAGGAGGTCATCATCCTGCGGGAGAACCTCGACGAGTACGTCAAGATCCTGCCGGATACTCGCCAGCTGAACAACTTCGTGCGCATGCTCAGCAACTGCGAGCGGCAATCGGGAGTCGTCGCCAGCCGACTGGCGCTGAACGGCCGTTCGTCGTCCGGCAAGAACACGGGAGCGTTCACGCCCATCGAGTACACCTACGAGATGACGGCGACGCTGTGGCAGTGCCTCAAGTTCATGAACCTGATCGAGAACTACGAGCGGTTCGTGAGCATCACGCAGTTCGACATCCATACCGGCGGTGGCCAGAAGGGTGAGGAGACGCGCGACGGTGATGTCGTGCACGAGGTCACGCTGACGCTGCAGACCTACTCCTACAACGGCAAGCAGGACGGCAAGGAGGTCACCATCCCGGACTACGAGTCGAAGAAGGAGGACCTGCACGAGGAGATCTGGAAGCGCCTGCAGGCCATCCGCCTCGACCGCTACGACCACAAGGGCAAACAGAGCCGCCGCGACATCCTGACCGATCCGCGCGAGCGCGGCGACATCAAGTCCGACGGCCCGAGCCCGGCCGACCAGCGCGCGCTGCTCGAACAGTACGTCGGCGAGATCGCCAAGCTGCGCGACATGCACGACCGCATGCGGCAGAAGGAGACCACGCTGTTCGAGCAGGTCGCCCTCGAGAAGGCGCTCAAGGAAGGCGTCGAGCGGTTGCTGACCGAACTCGAAGACCGTGCCGGCCGCATCACCTACACGCCCTACAAGACGCGGTGGTCGAAGGAGATCGTGGCGCCGTTCGACGAGCTGCGGGGCCAGCTCAGCGACGCCGCCAAGGCGGAGCCGCGCAAGGCCGACCCGTTCCTGCCGAAGCCGGAGCTGCAGCAGCTGGTGGCCGAGATGGAGACGGACTGCAACAACGGCCAGCTCGAGCAGGCGAAGACCCGCTACGAGGCGGTGGCGTCGCGGCTCGGCGTCGGTCCGCAGGACCCGCGCCACGAGCTGGCGGTGGCTGCCAAGGCGTGGCACGTCAAGGCCTGCACGGCCCTCGACTTCAAGGCGCTCGACCTGCGTATGCAGGGCGTGGTCGTCAACCCCGAGGGCCGCTCGGCGGTGCTGCTGAACAACGAGGCCTACGAGGAAGGCGACTACATCTCCGACGACCTGCTGGTGAAGCTGGTCGAGGAGGAGCAGGTCTGGTTCGTGTATCGCGGGCTGACGCTCGTGCGCACGATGTGAGGTTCGCGCGGCGCGGCTGAGGTTCCCTCAAGCCGCTGCCGCCGCGTGTTCGATGAAGGAGAGACGCGGTGGTCCTCGGCACGAGGCCATCGCCGGCGAATCACAGGCAATCCCCGCGAGGGAGAAGGATCGACGATGCAGGCAGTCAGGACTTGGATCTTCGGGGCGTTTGCGGCGTTCGGTGCCGGCGTCGCCCTGTTCGCACAGGACCCCCAGAATCCGCAGCCCACGCCGCCGGCGCCGGCGCCGGCGACGGCGCCGCCAACGCAGCAGCAGCCGAACGACATCAGCTCCGAAGCGGAGGGAGATCGTTCGAGCCGGCTCAGTCTGCGGCTCAAGGACCGCGACCTGCGTGAGGTGGTGTCGAGCATCCGTCGCAAGACGAACGCGAACATCATCATGGACCAGGCCATCGAGGCCACGGTGACCATCGACCTGCAGGACGTGACCTGGCGCCAGGCGCTGACGCTCGTCGCCGAGCAGGCCGGTTGCGTCGTGACCGAGGCGGTCGGCGGCGTGCTCAAGGTGGAGAAGCCGCCGCGCGTCTACTTCGCCTTCGAGAACACCGACATCCAGAAGGTGATCGACACGATCGGCAAGATCGCCGGCGCCAACATCGTGGTGTCGCCCGACGTCAAGGGCACGATCACGCTGCGCCTGAAGAACATCCCCTGGCGCGACGCGCTCGACGCCGCGGTCAAGACGCTGAACTTCGTCGTCGTCGAGGAGGCGCGCGGCGTGCTGCGCGTGGTGCCGGCGGCCAACATCCAGCAGGACCTCGCCACCGAGACGATCCCGCTGCGGTACGTGCGGCCGAGCTCGACCTACACGCCGTTCATCACCTCCGAGTACATCGACGACAAGCGCGCCAAGCAGCCGCTGCAGAAGGGTGAGATCGTGTTCACCCTGCTCGACACCTTGCGCGGCATGATCACGCCCGAGGTCGGCAATCTGCAGTACATGGCCGAGGCCAATGCGATCATGGTGAAGGACACCAAGCCGGTCGTCGACAAGATCAAGCAGACGATCGCGCTGATCGACATCGAGCCGGCGCAGGTGCGCATGGACGTCAAGTTCGTCACCACGACCAACGAAGACGTGCTCGATTACGGCATCTCGCCCGGTGGCACCGGCTGGCAGGCGAGCCTCGGGCTCGGCCAGATCCCGACGCGGTTGCCGTTCAACCTCGGCAGCGGCGGCTGGGAAGACGGCCTGATCGTCAATCCGACCGGCGACACGCCGGGCGGTGGCGCCGGTCCGTTCGCCGACGACACCCAGAATTCGCCGGCTGGCACGGTGATCCCCGACGTCGTGTTCGGCGCGCTGAACTTCCAGCAGGTGACGGCGACGCTGAAGCTGCTGAAGAAGGACTCACGCTCCGAGATCACGCAGGCGCCGCAGATCACCTCGCTGGACCACCAGACGGCGACGATCTTCGTCGGTGAGTCGGTGCGCTACGCCCAGGCCCGCGTCGAACAGGGCCAGGCCGGCGGTCTGCTGCTGGCCCTCGAGGAGGGCGACGAGTCGCCGGTCAGCGTCGGCTTCCAGTTGTTGGCCACGCCGCACATCGTGCCCGGCACCGACAAGGTGATCATGGAGGTCATCCCGCAGCGTACCGCGTTGACGGGCTCGGGCAGCACCTCGCTGGCCCCGGCTGGTTTCGACGTGTTCACCATCGGCACGGGCGGCCAGGAGGGCACCATCGCGCTGCCGCGTATCGCCTCCAGCACGCTGGCGACCACGGTGCTGCTGCGCAGCGGTCAGACCGCCGTGCTCGGCGGCCTGAAGACCAAGTCCGAGTCGAAGACCACCACCCAGTTGCCGCTGCTCGGCGACATCCCGGTGCTCGGTTACCTGTTCAAGAACGAGACCAACCAGGAGACGACGTCGACCCTGCTGGTGTTCATCACGCCCGACATCATCCGCAGCGCCGATGACCAGCAGAAGACGCTGAACCAGGTGCTGATGGACAAGCTGAAGGACCACGGCTCGCCGCTGTCGCAGGGCCGCGACGCCGTCTTCGGCCGCAACTGAGGTCCCAGCGGGCCCCCGGGCCGGCTGGAGCCTCGCGGGCCGGCCGTTCCGGGACCGGCGTTGAGCGCGGCGGCGCTCCGCAATAGCATGCCGGCCGCTGCCTCCCGTCGAGGTGGCGCTGGTGCGGTCACCGAGCGGTGGCTGCTGCCCAAGAGTCGTCTTTCCATGCCCGCCGTACCCATGACTGCCGACGGTCCGAACGCTGCCCTCACCGGGGCACGCCGCAGGAACCGCATGCGACCCGGTCGCTGCCGGCAGCTTCGCGCCGACCCGGTCGGTCGCGAGTGGTCGCTCGTTCGTCGGGGCGGTCCGGCATGGTGTTCATCCGTTTCCCTTCCCGATGCCGGTTCTGCGTTGACGACAAGGCCGCGGTGCCCGAGCGACCGCGCCGCGGAGTGGTCGTCGCCCGGAGTCGCCGCATCGGGGGTCGTCGGTCCAGCCGGCGATCGTTGCCGCAAGAAGGTCTCCCTTGAAGAGGATGCTCATCAACGCCATCGATCCGGAAGAGAGCCGGATCGCCGTGGTGGAGGATGGCGTGCTGCAGGAGCTGCACGTCGAACTGGCCAACCGAGAGGCGTATCTCGGTAACATCTACAAAGGCAAGGTCGTCAACATCGAGCCGTCGATCGGCGCGGCCTTCGTCGCGTTCGGCGGCCGAGTCAACGGCTTCCTGCATGTCAGCGATGTGCTGCCGGCCTACGGCCGTCCCGACTTCCAGCTCGAGGACGTGATCGAGGGGCGCGCCCGTGTCGATGCCGAAGACGGTCCTGAGTCGATGCAGCAGGCGCTGCTCGACGACGACGAGGACGAGGACGACGGCGGCGCTGGCCCGGCTTCCCCCCGGCCCGGCAAGGGCGAGCGCAGGGAGCGATCGGGCCAGGCCGACGACGCCGGCGCCGCGCTCGGCGGTGAGGCTGCCGGCGAACAGCACGGCGCCGAGGCGGAACCGGCGAACGTCGAGCAGGCCGAGTATGACGACGCTGATGCCGGCGTGGTGGAGCCCGATGCGGCCGACGGCGTTGGCGACGATGCGGCAGACGAACGAGCCGACGACGGCGAGGCCGACGAGGCGGCCGGTGGGGCGGTAGGCGACGACGAGGGCGACGACGAAGCGTCAGAGAGCGACGACGACGCGCACGACGGCGCCGAGAGCGACGACGACGCGGACGACGACGGCGAGAACGACGGTGACTTCGGCTTCGGTGATGGCATCGAGGAGCGGCCCCTGCGCATGGCGGCGGGTGGTGACGACGAGCCCGACGAGCCCGACGCCGAAGGTGGCGCCGCGCCCCCCCCGGCCGCTGCCGGCGGGGAGCCCGGAGCGGCGTCGGCCGATGCCGCCGCGGCGGCCCAAACCCCGGACGCCGAGGCCCAGGCGCCGAGTGACGGCGGCGAGCCGCAGGAGGCTCAGCAGGCTCAGGACGCAGAGGAGCCGCGCGCCGAAGGCAAGAAGGAAGGTCGCGATCGCCGGCGGAACCGCCGCCAGCGTGGTCGGCGCGAGGAGCGCAACGACCGCCGGCCCCGCGGCCCGCGACCGACCATCGACCAGCTGCTCAAGAAGGGCCAGGAAGTGGTGGTGCAGATCACCAAGGAGGGCATCGGCAGCAAGGGCCCGACCCTGACCACCTACGTGTCGCTACCCGGACGCTGCCTCGTGCTGATGCCGAGCCTGCCCAAGTGCGGAGTGTCGCGTAAGATCGAGGAGCCGCGCGAGCGCAAGCGCCTGAAGCGCATCGTGCGCGAGCTCGACGAGACCGGCAGCGGTGGCATCGGTTTCATCGTGCGCACCGCCGGCGTCAACAAGAGCCTGCAGGACCTGCAGCGAGATCGCGACTACCTGAAGAAGATCTGGGAGATGGTGGCGCAGCGGCTCAAGGTCACGCGCGCGCCGGCCCTGCTCTACCAGGAGTCGGACCTCGTGCTGAAGGCGATGCGCGACCAGTTCACGCCGGACATCGCCGACGTGGTCGTCGACAGCGAGGACGTGTTCCTGCGCATTCGCGACTTCGCCGAGAAGCTCATGCCGCACATGGCGGAGCGCATCAAGTCGCACACGCTGACGACGCCGCTGTTCCACCACTTCGGCATCGAGAAGGAGGTCGAGGCGCTCTACCAGCCGAAGGTCGACCTGCCGAACGGCGCTTCGATCGTCATCGACCAGGCCGAGGCGTTGGTCGCGATCGACGTCAACAGCGGCAAGTACAAGGCCGGTGGCGACAGCGACGAGACCGCCTACCGCACCAACCTCGACGCCATCCCGGAGATCGTGCGACAGCTGCGCCTGCGCGACCTCGGCGGCCTGATCATCATCGACTTCATCGACATGTCGCACGAGAAGCACCGTCGCGGCGTCGAGAAGCGCCTGATCGACGCGCTGCGCGGCGACCGCGCCCGCATCAAGGTCGGCCGCATCTCCCCGTTCGGCATGCTCGAGATCACGCGCCAGCGAGTCGGCCCGGGTCTCAAGCGCACGGTGTTCATGCCGTGCCCGCACTGCAAGGGCGCCGGCTGGTCACGCACCGTGCAGTCGAAGGCGCTGTCGGTGCTGCGCGAGGTGCGCGCCCTGGTCAACCTCAAGGGCTACTCCGTGCTGCAGGTGTTCGCCGCCCCGGCGGTGGCAGACTACCTCGTCAACCACAAACGCCGCGGGGTGCTCGAACTCGAGGACGCGGTCGGCAAGACGGTGCTGTTCCGCCCCGAGAACAGCTACCCGATCGACGTCGTGCACTACCGTTTCCTGACCGGCGACGGCCAGGAGGCTCGCATCGCCATCCCGGCCGGGCTCGGCGTCAAGGCCTGATCCGGCGGGCCCCGCCGTGGCCTCGTCCGGCCCCACTTGGTGGTGGTCTGGACGAGGCGCTTGAAACCCGTGGGGGCTTCGCTATCGTCTCCGCCCCTTTCCCTTCAGTCACCCCGCGCCCAGAGCCAGCGCCATGTACGCCGTCGTCGACGATCGCAATCAGCAGTACCGGGTCCAACCCGGGGACCGCATCCAGATCCATCTCTGCCGCGGTGTCGCCGAGGGCGAGACCCTGACCTTCGACAAGGTCTGCCTCGTCGGTGGCGAGGGCGCCGGCCGCATCGGCACGCCGTTCGTCAACGGCGCGTCGGTGGTCGCCAAGGTCGTGCGGCAGGTGAAGGGCCCCAAGGTCATCACCGGCAAGTTCCGCCGCCGCAAGAACAGCCGCCGTCGCCGCGGCTTCCGCGCCCAGTACACGGTCGTGCAGATCGAGTCGATCCAAGGGTGATCGCGGTTGCCGAACGGCAGTACCACCCAGCACCAAGCACCACGAATATCCAGTAGCAGGCAGCCATGGCTCACAAGAAGGGACAGGGTTCGACGCAGAACGGCCGCGACAGCAACCCGCAGTACCGCGGCGTCAAGGCCTACGGCGGTCAGCGTGTGACCTCGGGGTCGATCATCGTTCGCCAGGTCGGCACCAAGTTCAAAGCCGGTCGCAACGTGCGCCGCGCCAACGACGACTCGCTGTTCGCGGTCGCCGAGGGCGTCGTGCGCTTCCAGAGCAACGGCAAGGTCCACGTCGACCCGGTCGAAGCGGCGAGCTGAGACGGCAGTCGACCTGCCGTGGCCGGTGCCGCAGCTGCGGCCGGCCGCCGGTGGGTTCTGCGCCCCGAAGCGGGCGTGCCCGGCCCCACACATGTTCGTCGATGAACTCGAGATCTCGGTGCGGGCTGGCAAGGGCGGCGACGGCTGCATCGCCTTCCACCGCGACGCCAAGGTGCTGCGCGGCGGTCCTACGGGTGGGGACGGCGGCAAGGGCGGCGACATCGTGCTGCTGCCGACGACGCACTGCAACACGCTCTACCACCTGACCGGCCGCGGTCAGTTCCTGGCTTCGAGCGGCGAACAGGGTGGCGGCAGCCAGTGCAGCGGCAAGAGCGCCGAAGACCTCGTCATCGAAGTGCCCGTCGGCACGCTCGTGCTCGACGCCGAGCGTGGCAACCTGCTGCAGGATCTCGCAGTGCCGGATGTGCCGTGGGTGCTCGCGCGTGGGGGGCACGGCGGTCGCGGCAATGCCCGCTTCGCCACCGCCACACACCGCACCCCGCGCACGGCCGAGAAGGGCCGGCCCGGCGAAGAGCGCCGCGTGCTGCTGAGCCTGAAGCTGATCGCCGACGTCGGCCTGCTGGGCCTGCCGAACGCCGGCAAGTCGACGTTGTTGGCGACGCTGACCAAGGCCCGCCCGAAGATCGCCGGCTATCCGTTCACCACGCTCGAACCGATGCTCGGCATCGCCCGTGGTCCCGGGGAGGGTTCGTTCGTGATGGCGGACATCCCGGGGCTCATCGAAGGCGCCAGCGCCGGCCGCGGCCTCGGCGACAAGTTCCTCAAGCACATCGAGCGCACGCGGTTGTTGCTGCACCTGATCGACTGCGGTGACCTGCCGATGGCAGAGCCGGCCGAGGCCTGGCGGCTGTTGCGCAACGAGGTGTTGGCCTACTCGGCGGCGCTCGCCGAGCGGCCGACCA
This sequence comes from Planctomycetota bacterium, assembly GCA_016793265.1. Lineage (GTDB taxonomy): Bacteria > Planctomycetota > UBA1135 > UBA1135 > UBA2386 > JAEUHT01. The sequence continues at coordinate 8,944 of JAEUHT010000184.1, read as the reverse complement.
TCGTCGTCGCCACCAAGGTCGAGGATGCAGCGGCGCGGGCGCGGGCGCAGGCGCTGGCCGACACGATCGGGCAGCCGGTGTTGCCGATCTCCAGCGCCACCGGGCACGGCCTCGGCGACCTCGTCGCCGCGGTCTGGACCCGGCTAACGGCCATCGATCGGGCCGCCGGCGAGCGGACGGACCTCGGCTAGCGGTCGCGCCTCGAGCCGAACCCGGGCGAAGCTGGCCAGGTTGGACCGTCGCGAGTCGCCTTGCCATCGCCGATTCCGCGGGGCCGGCGCTGTGCCATCGCGCCGCCTGCTGCAGGCCTTTGGCCGCAGCGCCGGGGTGCCGATAGGGGAAGCGAGGATCCTCGACTTGACGACCCAACCTACTGCCCCGCTCCCGACCGCCAGCCGGCTGCCCAAGTTGCGCGACTTCCTGCGCATCATGGTCAAGGAGAACGCCTCCGACCTGGTGTTGAAGGCCAACGGTTGTCCAGCCGTGCGGGTCGCTGGCGTGATCCGGTTCCTCGGGGACCAGCCGCTGCCTGCCGAGCTGCTGCGCACCTATGTCGACGAGGTGCTCAGCGAGCGGCAGCGTGTGGACTTCACCCAGTCCGGTGCGACCGATACCGCCGTGGCGCTGCCGGGCGTCGGCCGCTTCCGCTGCAATGCGTTCCATCAGTGTGGTGAGTTCGGGCTCGTCTTCCGCGCCATCAAGGGCGAGGTGCCGTCGTTCAAGGACCTCAACCTGCCGGTCGAACCGCTGAAGCGGCTGGCGTCACTCAAGCGTGGTCTCGTGCTGGCGACCGGCATCGCCGGCTCGGGCAAGTCGACGACGTTGGCGTCGATGATCGAGTACGTGAACCGCACGATGAACAAGCACATCATCACGATCGAGGATCCGATCGAGTTCCGCTTCGAGGACAAGCGGTCGATCGTGAACCAACGTGAGGTGGGCGTCGACGTCGCCAACTTCGCCTCGGCGTTGCGGCAGGCGGTGCGCCAGTCGCCGGACGTCATCCTGATCGGCGAGATGCGCGACGCGGAGACGGTGTCGGCGGCGATCTCGGCGGCCGAGACCGGCCACCTGGTGTTCTCGACGCTGCACACGGTCAACGCCGTGCAGACCGTCGAACGCATCATCACGTTCTTCCCGCCGCACCAGCACGACCTCGTGCGTCTGCAGCTCGCGCTGAACCTCGCCGGCGTCTGCTCGCTGCGTCTGGTGAAGAACAAGGAAGGCACTTCGATGGTGCCGGCGGTGGAGCTGCTCATCAACACGCCGACCGTGCGCGAGCTGCTGGAGCAGGGCGCCACGCGCTCGCTGCCGAAGGCCCTCGGCGAAGGCGGCTACTACGGCACGATGACGTTCAACCAGTCGCTGATCCGCCTGTTCCAGGCCGGCAACATCAGCCTCGAGGATGCCCTCGCCGCCTCCGACAACCCGGACGAGCTGAAGATGCAGATGCGCGGCATCACGCAGGGCGCCTCGACGCATCCGATCACGACCTGAGTCGGTTGTCGCCGCACCGCCGGAGGTCCGTTAAGGTGCGGCGCCCGCCGCCTGAGCGCGCCGGGTGCCCGCCATGCAGCGCTCCCGCACCTTCGGCATCGTCGCCCACATCGACGCCGGCAAGACGACCTTGACCGAGCGCATGCTGTTCGATGCCGGCGCCCAGAGCTGGCTCGGCAGCGTCGACGATGGCACGGCGGCGATGGACTGGCTGCCGGAGGAGCGGGCGCGCGGCATCTCGATCACCGCCGGGGCAACGCGCGTGTCGTGGGGGGGGCACCTGCTGCAGATCGTCGACACGCCTGGCCACGTCGACTTCATCGCCGAGGTCGAACGTTGCCTGCACGTGCTCGATGGTGTCGTCGTGCTGATCGACGCGGTGCGCGGGGTCGAGTCGCAGACCGAGGTGGTCTGGGCCCAGGCCGACGTGCGCCAGTTGCCCAGGCTCGTGTTCGTCAACAAGCTCGACCGTCCGGGCGCCGACTTCGCCGCCGTAGTGGCCGAACTCGGCGAACGGCTCGAGTGCCGGCCGCTGCCGGTGGTGGTGCCCTTGCCGGACGCGCGCGGCGGCTTCGCTGGCTTGGGCGATGCGCTGACTGGCGCCGTGCAGTGGTTCGAAGGGCGGCCCGGCGAGGAGGTCGCGCCGCGCCTGCAGGCGTTGCTGGCGGCGGCGCACGAACGGGTGGTCGAGGCGGCGGCCGATCGTTGCGAAGCGGTGCTCGCCGACGCGATCGCCGGCAAGCGAATCGCCCCCGAGCGGCTGCTGGCCGTGCTGCGCCCGGCGTTCCTGCGCGGGGAGCTCGTGCCGGTCGCCGGCGGGTCGGCGCTGTGGAACCGCGGTGTCGACTGGTTGCTCGATGCGGTGGTGGCGTGGCTGCCGAGCCCGCTCGAAGGGCTGCGCCAGGGGCTGTGGACGGTGGAGCGGGCAGGCGACCCGGCGGCGCCGTTTTGCGCCTTCGTCTTCAAGGTGCAGCACCTCGATGAAGTGTGGAACTACGTGCGCGTCGTGCGTGGCACGGTGCGGCCAGGTCAGGAGTGGGTGCGCGGGCGCAGTCCTGGGGCGCCGCGGCCCGTGACCACCATCTGGTCGGTGCGCGCCGATCGCGCGGACCCGGTCGACGCGGCCGGGCCCGGCGACATCGTCGTGTTGCCGGGGGAGCTCGGGCTGCGCACGGGGGACAGCATCTGCGCCCCAATCGAACCGGTGGTGGCGCCGACGCCGCGCTTTCCGGCGCCGGTGCTGGCCGAGACCTTCGAGCCGGAGCTGGCTGCCGACGGGGCGCGGCTGTTCGCCACGCTGCGGCAGTTCGCGATCGACGACCCGACCTTGCGGGTCGACCGCGACCAGGATCGGATCCTCGTGCGCGGCATGGGGGAGCTGCACCTCGACATCATCGCCGAGCGTGCGAGGGCTCGGACCGGCATCCGCTTCCAGGCGTCGAAGCCGAGTGTCGATCGCCGCGAGGTCGTGCGGAGCGAGGCGGTTGGTGCTGCCGAGGTGCGGGCGCTGGTCGCCGGGGTCGAGCGCTCCGCGCGCTGCCAGGTGCGGGTGGTGCCACAGCCCGAGGCCGGCCCGGCGCGAGTTGTGGGCACGGCCGACGATGCTGCGGCCGGAGTGGCTCTCGCCGAGCTGCGGGAGCGTGTTCTGCACGGTCGCTCCGGGCCGTTGTTCGACTGCGAGGTGCGGCTGGAGAGCGCGCAGTGCCCGGGTGCGACTCCGGTCGAGGCCATGCTGCAGCAGGCGGCGGCGCGCGCCCTCGAGCAGGCGCTCGAGCTCGGCGGGGTCGAGCAGTGCCAGCCGTGGGTCGACCTGGAGATCACCGCGCCCGAGGAGGCTGCAGCCGCTGTTCTCGCCGACCTCGGGGCGCGGGGCGCCGAACTCGTCAGCGTGGCGGCGGGGCGCCTGGGGGCGCGCCTGCAAGGCCGTGCACCACTTCAGCGCATGTTGGGCTATGTCACCAAGTTGCGATCGATGACCAAGGGGCGCGGGCAGGTCTGGCTGCGGCCGGCGGGCTATCGTGCCGCCGGTGGTGAGCGAGACGGGGATGCGTGGTGAGAAGCCCCGGGGGCGGCGTCGCGCGCGAATTTGTAGGTTGGCGCGCTTGACGACGGCCATGGCGATCAGTAACCTCGTGGCCCGCTTGCGCTCCAGGGAGCACATCTTTTGATGTAACCCCTTGCCGTGCAGCGGGTTGCGCCAAAAAACACCGGTGTTCGGTGCGCGGCGATCCAAAACCACCACCGGCAGACCTCGAGTTGTCGGCCTTTGTCTATGCAAGAGCGAATTCAGATCCGGATGGAGGCCTACGATCACGAGGCTCTCGATCAGGCCGCGCTGGACATCGTCGAGACCAGCAAGCGTACCGGCGCCCGCGTGGCCGGTCCCGTGCCGCTGCCGACCCGCATCGAGCGCTACACCGTGCTGCGTTCGCCGCACGTCGACAAGAAGAGCCGCGAGCAGTTCGAGATCCGCACGCACAAGCGGCTGATCTACATCTCCGAGCCGACCACGAAGACGGTGGACGCGCTCAGCAAGCTGAACATGCCCGCCGGCGTGGATATCCGCATCAAGGCGTGCTGATTCGCGAGCACGCCAAGCGCTAACGGCACCAAAGAGAGCTGAACATGGTCGAGGTCAAGGTCTTCAAGGCAGGTGCGGTGTCGACGCAGCAGGTCGATGCTGGCGCGTTCGGCGAGAAGGTTCTCGGGCGCACGCTCAAGGACGCCATCGTGATGTACGAGGCCAATGCGCGGGCTGGCACCGTGCAGGCTCGGACCCGCTCGATGGTGCACGGCGGCAACAAGAAGTTGTGGCCGCAGAAGCACACCGGTCGCGCCCGCATGGGCACGACCAAGTCGCCGCTGTGGCGCGGTGGCGGTCGGATTCACCCGCCGGCGCCCCGCGAGCACGGTTTCGCGATGCCGAAGAAGGCTCGCCGCGTCGCGCTGCGCAACGCCCTCTTCACCAAGTTCCGCGACGGCGAGGTCGCCATCGCCGATGGTTGGCCGACCGGGAAGCCGAGCACCAAGTCGGCGTTCGCCATCCTGAGCAAGCTCGGCATGAACGGCAGTGCGACGGTCGTTACGACGGCCGTGGAGCGCAACCTGGTCCTGTCGCTGCGCAACGTGCCGATGGTCGACGTGCGCACGGTCGACGACCTCAACGCCCGGCAGGTCCTGCTGCGTCGCTACCTCGTCGTCACCCCCGCCGCCTACAGCGCCATCGAACAGCGCTTCGCGAAGAAGGAGTCGTGAGATGGTCAACCCCGCCCAATACTACGACGTCGTGCGTCGGCCGATCGTGACCGAGAAATCCGCCGGCCTGCAATCGCTGCGCAACCAGTTCACCTTCGAGGTCGCATCTTCGGCCAACAAGGTCGAGGTCCGCAAGGCGATCGAGACGCTGTTCTCGGTCAAGGTCGAGAAGGTCACCATCGTCAGCATGCCGGCAAAGGCCCGCCGCATGTTCGGCCGGCCCGGCCAGACGAGTCCGTGGAAGAAGGCCGTGGTCACCCTACGCAAGGGCGACACGATCGACGTCGCCTGATCAGGTCAGGAACCGCACTCCACGCCACGCTTACCGAACCGCGCACACCGCACTACCGCATACCTCACCAAACCGAGGCGCAGCAATGCCAGTCAAGATCCACAAGCCAACGTCTGCAGGCCGGCGCAACTCGTCGGTGCTGGACTTCGGCCATCTGACCCGCGGGAAGCGTCGTGAGAAGTCGCTGACCGAGCGTCTGCACGACAAGACGGGCCGCAACGCCCTCGGCCACATCACGAGCCGGTTCCGTGGTGGCGGCGCCCGGCGCCTGTATCGCAAGGTCGACTTCATGCGCGACAAGGATGGCGTTCCTGCCGTCGTCGCCGCGATCGAATACGATCCCAACCGCACCGCGGACATCGCCCTGCTGCACTACGCCGACGGCGAGAAGCGGTACATCCTGGCCCCGAAGGGGTTGACCGTCGGCATGAAGGTCATGTCGGGCCCGCAGTGCGAGCCGGACGTCGGCAACAGCATGCCGCTGGAGATGATTCCGCTCGGCCTGCAGGTTCACAACGTCGAGATGCAGCCCGGCCGCGGCGGCCAGATCGCGCGCTCGGCCGGCAACTCGTGCCAGCTGATGGCGCGCGACGGCGACTATGCGGTGGTGGTGCTGCCCTCCGGCGAGATGCGCAAGGTGCCGAGCAACTGCCGCGCGACGATCGGCGAGATCGGCAATGCCGACTGGCAGAACATCCGCTGGGGCAAGGCTGGCCGTGTGCGCTACATGGGCCGCCGTCCGCACAACCGCGGCACCGCCCAGAACCCGGTCACGCACCCGATGGGTGGTGGTGAGGGTCGCACCGGTGGTGGCCGTCACCCGTGCTCGCCGACCGGCAAGCTCGCCAAGGGTGGCAAGACACGTCGCGGCAAGGCCCGCAGCAACCAGTTCATTCTCCGGCGCCGTCCGCCGGGCAAGCACGTCGCCGTCGGCAGCGGTAGCTAAGCAGGAGATCCCCGATGAGTCGCAGTATCAGCAAAGGCCCCTTCGTCCATCCGAAGCTGCTGAAGAAGGTGGAGGCGCAGAACGCCAAGGGCACCAAGGACCCGATGCAGACCTGGTCGCGCGCCAGCGTGATCCTGCCGGATTTCGTCGGCCACACGTTCAACGTGCACAATGGCCGCGTCTTCCTGAAGGTCTACGTCACCGAGGACATGGTCGGCCACCGTCTCGGCGAGTTCTCGCCGACGCGCACCTTCCGTGGCCACTCGACCAAGAAGGAGGCTGTCAAGTGAGCTTCGAAGTCCGCGCCGTCCACCGTGGCGCCCGCATGGGCGTCTACAAGGCTCGTCGCATCCTGGCGCTCATTCGCGGCCGGTCCGTCAACGCGGCTCTCGATGAGCTGCGTCACGATCAGCACCGCGCTTCGCGCGCCATCTACAAGGTGCTGGCTTCGGCGGTCGCCAACGCGCTGCAGAACCCCGCGGTGCGCGCCAACCGCCTCGTCATTGCCAAGACCTTCGCCCAGGATGGTCCTCTGCTGCCCGGCGGCATGCGCGTGCGTCCGGGGCCACAGGGTCGCGCGATGCCGATCAAGCGTCGCACCTGTCACATCCACATCCACGTCGCCGATCCCCAGGCGGCGGGTGCCGAAGGCGAGCAGCAGTAAGCAGGAAGTCCACTAGGGCAGGCGCCAGGAACACGAACCATGGGTCAGAAAGTCCATCCAACCGGCTTCCGCATCGCGGTCACTGAGCAGTGGCGCTCGCGCTGGTACGCCAGCAAGCGCGACTTCGCCAAGAACCTGATCGAGGATCAGAAGATCCGCCGGTTCATCCGCAAGGAGTGGCAGTTCGCGGCGATCCCGAAGGTCGAGATCGAGCGCACCGGCGAACTCGTGACCGTGTTCGTGCACACGGCGCGGCCCGGTGTGCTGATCGGCAAGAAGGGCACCAAGGTGGACGAGTTCCGCCAGGTGCTCGAGAAGCTCACCGGCAAGCCGGTGCGCATGAAGATCATCGAGATCCACCGCCCGGAGATGGAAGCCAACCTGGTGGCCGAGGCGGTCGCCGAGCAGCTCGGCAAGCGCATCAACTATCGCCGGGCCCTCAAGAAGGTCGCGGATGCCTCGATCAACGCCGGCGCCAAGGGCATCAAGATCCGCGTCGCCGGTCGCCTGCAGGGCGCCGAGATGTCGCGCATCGGCAACTTCCGCAAGGGCCGCGTGCCGTGCGGCACGCTGCGCGCGCAAGTCGACTACGGCTTCGCGATCGCGGCAACCAAGTACGGCACGCTGGGCTGCAAGGTCTGGATCTTCCGCGGCGAGTACGGCCCCGGCGAGACGACCAACGGCCTGCTGCCGGTGCGCACCGGCAACGAGCAGCCGAATGCTCCTCGCAGCTGAACCCGTAGCGCAGAACCCACCACCGATCTTCCTCTCCGCTGACGCGCAGAACCAAACCAAGGCAGTCCAGCCATGTTGATGCCCAAGATAACCAAGTGGCGCAAGCAGATGCGCGGCAAGATCCGCGGCGAAGCGACGCGTGGCAATGAAGTCGCGTTCGGCGAGTTCGGCCTGCAGTCGCTCGAGCCGGCGTGGGTCTCCGCCCGTGTGATCGAGGCCGGCCGCGTCGCCGCCCAGCGTGGTGCGCCGGAGGCCAAGGTCTGGATCCGCGTGTTCCCGCACAAGTCGGTCAGCAAGAAGCCCGCCGAAACGCGTCAGGGCACCGGCAAGGGCGATGTCGAATACTGGGCCGCGGTCGTCAAGCCGGGCACCATCCTCTACGAGATCGACGGCGTCACCGAGGAAGTCGCGAAGCGCACCTTCAACCGCGTCGCGCACAAGCTGCCGGTCCGCGTCCGTCTCGTCCGCCGTCGTCACGGCTGATCCCCAGTGAGCACAGCTGACCCCGAGCGAACACAGCAATGAAAAAGGCAATCACGGAAGTCCGCGGCCAGGACTCGGCGGAGCTGAAGAGCAAGCTCGCCGACCTGCGCAAGGAGCAATGGAAGCTGCGCTTCCGGGGCTCCGACGAAGAGGTCGCGAAGAACACCCGCCACGGTGAGATCCGGCGCACGATCGCGAGGATCCTGACGGTCCTGACCCAGCGCGAGAACGAGCAGAAGGCGGCCAAGCAATGAGCACTGAAGCCAACAACCCGGGCACCGGCACCCCCGAGCGCAACCAGCGCAAGGTCGTCCGTGGCATCGTGACCTCGAACAAGATGCAGAAGACCGTCGTGGTGCAGGTCGATCGCAAGGTCCGCCACCCGCTCTACGAGAAGTTCGTCTCGCGACGCACCAAGCTCTACGCCCACGATGAGCAGGGCGAGGCCAAGATCGGTGATGTCGTCGAGATCGCGCAGACCCGGCCGCTGAGCAAGCTCAAGCGCTGGCGCCTCGTGCGTGTCGTGCAGAAGGCCCCGCAGGCCTGAGCCTCCTAGACCCATCGCACCAGCTAGCCGCGCAACCCAATAGCAGGGCCAGACAGGCCAGAAGCAGAGCCGGACAGGCAGGAGATTCCGATGATCCAAGAAATGTCGATGTTGGACGTGGCCGACAACACTGGCGCGAAGCGCGCCATGTGCGTGAAGGTCCTCGGCGGCAGCCGCCGTCGCTACGCCTCCGTCGGTGATGTCGTCATCGCCGTCGTGAAGAAGGCGCTGCCGACCGGCGAAGTGAAGGAGCACGAGGTCGTCAAGGGCGTCGTGGTGCGCACCTCGAAGCCCGTGCGCCGTTCTGACGGTTCCTACATCCGCTTCGATCGCAACGCGCTCGTGGTCATCGACAAGGAAGGCAACCCGCGCGGCACTCGCATCTTCGGCGCCGTGGCGCGTGAGCTGCGCGACCGCAACTTCATGAAGATCGTCAGCCTCGCCAACGAGGTGGTGTGATGCATATCCGCAGCGACGACACCGTCGAAGTCATCACGGGCGACGACCGCGGTACGCGGGCCCGCG
>JAEUHT010000241.1 GCA_016793265.1 Planctomycetota bacterium | reverse complement strand
CCTGCAGCCCCGGCAGCGACAGCGCCGCGGCGATGTCGGCGGCGCGGCGGGCGCCGGCCCAGTGCGTCAGCAGCGTGAACGTGTGCAGCTGCACCTGCCCGCGCAGCTCCCACAGGCCGGCGTCGGGTTCGAGCAGCCGCCGTTCGATCTGGCCGACGAGGCCGGCGACGAGCGCGGCGGCGCCGGCGACGCCTTCGCTGCCGTGGAAGCGGCAGTCGAGCAGCAGCCGGCTGATCGCCAGCACGAGCTCGCCGTAGCTGTCGTTCTGCTTCTGCGCGTGGGCCTGGTTGCCGATGCGCACCGGGCCGTCGCCGCGATGGCCGGCGAGGTGCGTCAGGATGTGCTCGTCGAGCGCGCGTTCGCCGGCGATGCCGTAGACCGGCTGCAGCTCGGCCTCGCAGTCGCCGCACAGGTTGCGCAGGTAGATCAGGAAGCGCTCCATCTCCTCGACGAAGCCCATGCGCTCGAACGCCGCCACCGTGAAGTAGGCGTCGCGCAGCCAGCAGTAGCGGTAGTCCCAGGTGCGGCCGCTGCCGGGCGCTTCGGACAGGCTCGTCGTCGCCGCCGCCAAGAGGGCCCCGGTGTCCTCGTACTGGTGCAGCTTGAGCGTCAGCGCCGAACGGATCACCTGCGGCTGCCATTGCCGCGGGATGCGGCCGCTCTTGACCCAGCGGCGCCAGGCGTCGCGCGTCTGCACCAGGAACGCCTCGGCGGTCTCCTCGAGCGGGGCTTCGAGCGGTTCGCCCCAGGTCAAGACGAAGTGCAGGTCGCGGGTCAGCAGGAACGGGCGGCCGTCGCCGACCCAGGCCAGCGGCGCGTTCGTCGTCAGCCGCAGCGGCGCCGGCAGGCCGCCGAACTGCAGGTGGTTGCTGCCGGCCCAGCAGCTCGGTTGGTGGCGGCCGTAGTCGTAGGTCGGCGTGCAGCGCACCCGCAGTCGCGGTTCGCCACCGAGCGGCCGCACGATGCGCACCAGCATCGTCGGCCGGTACCAGCGGTCGAAGCGCTGGAAGCGCGGCGCGAAGTCGATCACCTCGAAGGCGAAGCCGTCGCCGCGGAACTCGGTGCGCAGCACGTTGCTGTGGTCGACGTAGGCGACGTGTGCCGTCGCCGGTGCCGCCGGCTCGATCGCGAAGGTGCCGCCGCGCTCCGCATCGAGCAGCTCGCCGAAGACGAAGCTGCTGTCGGGCCTGGGCCAGCAGAGCCAGACGATTCGCCCCTTTTCGACCAGGGCATTGAAGGAGCCGTTGCCGAGGATCGCGGTCTGCGCAACCATGACGCAACGCAGTGTGAAGCGAGACGCCGTGGAAACAACCCGACAGCCCGACATCTTCATCGCCAGCAACCGGCTGCCCGTCACCGTGCAGAAGCAGCCTGGGCGGGTCGAGGTCGAACGCAGCGCCGGCGGCCTGGCTTCGGCGCTGCGCAACGTCGGCGGCGTGCGGGCCTGGATCGGCTGGCCGGGGGCGGCGATCGAGGTCGCCCAGCGCGCGACCGTGCAGGCGCGGTTGCAGGCCGAGGGCTTGGTGCCGGTGTTCCTGAGCGCCGACGAGGAGCGCAGCTACTACGTGAACATGTGCAACGGCACGCTGTGGCCGCTGCTGCACTACTTCCCGGGCAGCATCGAGTTCCACGACCGCGCCTACGAGGTCTACGAGCTGGTCAACCGGCGTTTCGCGGCGACGCTCCTCGAACGGGTCGGCAAGGACGACGTGGTGTGGATCCACGACTTCCACCTGATGCTGGTGCCGGCGCTGTTGCGCGCCGAACGACCCGAGCTGCGCATCGGCTTCTTCCTGCACGTGCCGTTCCCGTCGCAGGAGCTGTGGCGGCTGTTGCCGCAGCGTGAGGAGCTGCTGCGCGGCCTGCTCGGCGCCGACTACATCGGCTTCCACACCGCCGACTACCTGCGCCACTTCCGCAACGCCTGCCTCAGGGTGCTCGGCCTCGAAGCCGGCGCCGACAGCCTGCTGGCGCACGGGCGGCGCATCGGGCTCGGCGTCGAGCCGCTCGGCGCCGACGTCGCGCACTTCCAGGGGCTCTTGGCCGGCGACGCGGTGGCGCGGCATCTCGCCGAGTGTGAGCGCCGCTGGCACGGCCGGCGGCTCGTGCTCGGTGTCGAACGGCTCGACTACTCGAAGGGCATCCTGCCGAAGCTGCGGGCCTTTGCGCGGCTGCTGGAGACCGAGCCCGCGCGCCGCGAGGACACCGTGATGCTGCAGGTGGTGGTGCCGTCGCGCGCCGAGAACCGCAGCTATCGCCTGTTGCTCGAGGAGATCGAACGGGAGGTCGGCCGCATCAACGGGCGCTTCGGCGCGCCGGGGCGCATGCCGCTCGAGTTCGTGCACCGCGGCATCGAGCCGGCGGAGCTGGCGGCGCTCTACCGGCACGCGGCGGTGGCGATGGTGACGCCGCTGCGCGACGGCATGAACCTCGTCGCCCACGAGTTCGTGTTGTGCCAGGGCCACCCGGTGCCGGCCGGTTCCCAGCACCGCGGCGTGCTGGTGCTCAGCGAGTTCGCGGGCGCCTCGCTGTCGCTGCTGCGCGCGTTGCCGGTCAACCCGATGGACCTGGCCGGCCTCGCGTCGGCGCTCGGGGCCGCGCTGGCGATGCCGGTCGAGGAGAAGGCGGAGCGTACGGCGGACATGTACGAACGTGCGGTCGAGCTCGACAGCGCCGCCTGGGCCGCGCGGTTCCTGCGCCGGCTCGACCGTGCCGCCGCGCACAACACGGCGACGCGGCGCGCGGTGTTCGATGCCGCGGCCGGCGACGAGATCGTGCGGCGTTGCCGCGCGGCGCCGCTCCGGCTGTTGTTCCTCGACTACGACGGCACCTTGCGCGAGATCGCGCAGCGTCCCGAGCAGGCGGCGCCCAACGCGGAGCTGCTGCGGCTCTTGGCCCGGCTCGCCGCGCTGCCGGCGACCGAGGTGCACGTGGTCAGCGGCCGCCGGCGGCAGACGCTCTTGGCCTGGCTCGGCAACCTGCCGCTCTGGCTCGCCGCCGAGCACGGGTTCGCGCGACGTCGTCCAGGCGGGCCGTGGACCGAGCCGGTGGTGGTGGATCGTACGGTGCTGGCGCGCGTCGAGGCGATGCTGCTCGACGCCTGCGAACAGGTGCCGGGTTCGCACCTCGAGCGCAAGGCCTGCGGCCTCGCCTGGCACTACCGGCTCGCCGAGCTCGGCTACGGCTCGTGGCGTGCTCGCGAGCTGCGGTCGGCGCTCGACGAGCTGCTGCGGGATCAGCCGTTCGCGACGCTGGCCGGCCACGCGGTGCTGGAGGTGCGGGCGCGCGGCATCGACAAGGGCCGTTATCTGGCCGCGGCGCTGGCGGCGACCGCGGCGCCGGCGGGCGCGTTCGTACTGGTCGCCGGCGACGACCGCACCGACGAGGACATGTACCAGGCGGCCCCGGCCGACGCCGTGCGGCTGCACGTCGGCGGCCCGCTCGCCGGCACCCAGGCCCTGCCGACGCCCGCCGACCTGCGCCGCCTGCTGGCGGCCTGTGCCGACCAGATCACGCCGCGGTGACGGCAGGCGGCTGGCAGGTCACTGGCCGAGCACGTAGATGCGCTCGATCTCGGGCAGCATCGTCAGCACGACGTCGGCGACCGTCTGCAGGCTCGTCGGCGCCATGTTGTCGATGGTGTCGGTCGGCTGGTGCCAGTGCGGGTTGCCGTTGAGGTCGATCAGGTCGAGCGACGGGATGCCGGCTTCGAGGTACGGCGTGTGGTCGTCGCTGGCCGCCTCGGCGCGCTGGAAGAACGACTTCTCGTGCCCGGTCGCGACCGCGGCCGACCACGCCAACTGGCGCAGCAGCGGCGTCGAGTAGAGCTCCTCCTGGATGTGCAGCTCGCGGCGGCCGACCATGTCGAGCAGCACGAAGGCCTCGATGCGGGCCTCGTCGCCGAGCAGCAGCGCGTCGCGATGGCGCCGGGCGTGGCGCTTGCTGCCGAACAGCGCGCGGGCGCCTTCGTTCCAGCCCCAGTCGAGGCTCTCTTCGCCGTCGAGGAACAACAGCTCGATGGTGGCCCGCCGCGGCATCGCCTGCAGCACCGGGGCCAGCGCCAGCAGCAGCGCCACGCCGCTGGCGCCGTCGTTGGCGCCGACGAAGTGGAAGTTGTGTTGCGGGTCCTGGTGGCCGGTCGTGCACTTGGTGTCGTGGTGGGCGGCCAGCACGATGCGCTGTGGCTTGTCACCGGGCAGCCGCACGCTGATGTTGGTGAAGGTCTTCAGCTCCTTGCGGTCGGTCCAGGTGTCGCGCGTGGCCTGCAGGCCGAGCTGCTTCAGCTCGTGGTCGATGTAGTCGAGCTGCTGCGTCCAGCCCGGCGTGCCGCTGTAGCGCGGCCCGAACGCCACCAGCCGCCGCACGTGTTCGAACGCGGCGTCGCCGAGTCCGGTCGGGGCGCGCACCGCGGTCAGCGGCAGGACGCGGCGGCGGTCGATGCAGACGCCGAGCGCCGGTCGCTGCGGCAGCGCGGTGCCGGCCGCCGGCGCCCCGCCCCCCTTCGCCTTCTCCTCGTGCTGCGGCTGGCCGTCGATCAGCGCGGCGCCGAGGCAGGCGCCGAGCACGGCGGCGGCGAGGGCCATGGCGGTGGAGGCGCGCACGTTCATGGCCTCACTTGCGGCCGAGGCAGAAGGCCTGCAGGTCGGGCAGCGCCTGCATGACGAGGTTGCCGGCGAACGCGAGCGACTGCTTGTCCATGGCCGGCAGGTCGTCCAGCTCGGTGTGCCACCACTGCTCGTAGCCCTCGATCTTCTGGCTCTCGGGCACGCGGCCGGCGAAGTCGATCAGCAGCACGCTCGGCACGCCGAAGTTGGCGAAGGTGTTGTGGTCGTCGGTGGTGCCCCAGTTGATCTTCTGCTCGCGGTAGTAGGCGAGCTCACGTTCGGTGGGGAAGCGGTAGAGCCGGTCCTCTTCGCCGAGCGCCTTCGCCGCCGGTACGAACAGCTCCTGCAGCCGCTTGTCGCTGTTGCCGTCGCGGTCGATCTTGTAGTTCTTGCTGCCGATCAGGTCGAGCAGCACGAACGCCTTGACGCGCGGCAGGATCTTCTCGGCGCTGAGCCACTTGCAGAACGCCTTGCTGCCGACGAGCTCGTGCTGGTGGTCCCAGTTCCAGGCGATCGACTCCTCGGCGTCGATCCAGTACAGCCAGACGTTGCACTTCAGGTCCTTGTGGTCCTTGAGCGCGCGCGCGAGCTCGATCAGCACCGCCGGCGCGCCGCCGCCGTCGATGGCGCCGACGAAGCGCTTGTTGTGCTTGGCGTCCTCGCCGGTGAGGCCCTCGGCGAGCTTGGTGTCGTAGTGGGCGCCGATCATCAGGATCGGGCCCTGCGGGTCCGGGCCGTCGAACTTGACGTAGAGGTTGCGGATCGTGTGCTTGCTGCGCTCTTCGACCGACTCCTGCCGCAGCAGCTGCAGGCCCAGCGCCTTGACCTCGGCCTCGATGTAGTCGGCGGTCTTCGCCAACGCCGCCGAGCCGAACGGCCGCGGGCCGATCGCGACCATCTTCTCGACGTGCGCCATGGCGCGGTCGGCGTCGATCGGACCCTTGCTGCCGCCGCAGGCGGCGAGCAGGGTGAGGGCGGTGAACAGCACGGAGGTGCCGGGCAGGAGGCGCCGCGGCGCAGGACGTTCGCTCATGGCCGCGAGGTTAGCACCCGGGCCCGCCTCGCCCCAGCCGCGAGTGGCCTCGCCGGGCCCGACATTTGGCTCATGGCCGGGTACGGAACCGCCGATACGATGGGCACTAGCCGTCGGCGCGAGCTTGCGCCGGTGCGTCCGAGAACGAAGCCATGAGTGACCTTGATCTTCCTCGGCTGATCCGGGAGTCGTTGGACCAGAAGCAGTACCAGGCCGAACACTGGCAGGGCAGCTTCCAGCAGTACCTCGACCTCGTGCACGCGAACCCGCTGCTGGTGCGAAATGCCCACCAGCGCCTCTACGACATGGTGTTGAGCCACGGCGTCGACGAGGTCGAGATCGACAAGGAGAAGGTGCCGGTCTACCGCTTCTTCGCCGACCCGATCGAAGGCGGGCGCGACGGCGTGTTCGGCCTCGAACGCTCGCTGCACAACCTGATGGCGATGTTCAAGGCGGCGGCGCACGGCTTCGGGCCCGAGCGCCGCGTGCTGCTGCTGCACGGCCCGGTCGGCTCCAGCAAGTCGACCATCGTACGCCTGCTCAAGAAGGGCCTGGAGGCCTACTCGCACAGCGACACTGGCGCGCTCTACACGTTCTCGTGGCAGATCGACGGCGAGCTGATCCCGTCGCCGATGAACGAGGAGCCGCTGCTGCTGCTGCCGCTCGAGGTGCGGCAGAAGGTGCTGGCGACGCTGCAGAAGAAGGTGCGCACGACCTACAAGCTGCGCCAGGACTTCGACCTGTCGCCGGTGTCGCGCTTCTACCTGGAGCTGCTGCTGAAGCGCCACGAGGGCGACTACAACAAGGTGCTCGAGCACGTCGTCGTGCGGCGCCTGTTGATCAGCGAGAAGGACCGCGTCGGCATCGGCACGTTCATGCCGAAGGACGAGAAGAACCAGGACTCGACCGAGCTGACCGGCGACATCAACTACCGCAAGATCGCCGAGCTCGGCACCGACAGCGACCCGCGCGCCTTCAACTTCGACGGCGAGTTCTGCGTCGCCAACCGCGGCATCATCGAGTTCATCGAGGTGCTCAAGCTCGACGTGGCGTTCCTCTACGACCTGCTCACGGCGTCGCAGGAGCACAAGATCAAGCCGAAGAAGTTCGCGCAGACGGACATCGACGAGGTGATCATCGGGCACACCAACGAGCCCGAGTACAACCGGCTGCAGTCGAACGAGCTGATGGAGGCGTTCCGCGACCGCACCATCAAGATCGACATCCCGTACAACCTGCGGTTGACCAACGAGATCAAGATCTACGAGAAGGACTTCGGCCGGAAGCAGGTGCCTGGCAAGCACATCGCCCCGCACACGCTCGAGATCGCGGCGATGTGGGCGATCCTGACGCGCCTCGAGGAGCCGAAGAAGCAGAACCTGTCGCTGCTGCAGAAGCTCAAGCTCTACAACGGCAAGTCGCTGCCCGGCTATACCCGCGACAACATCCGCGAGCTGCGCGACGAGGCGCAGCGTGAGGGCATGGAGGGCATCTCGCCGCGCTACATCCAGGACAAGATCAGCAACGTGCTGGTGCGCGACCTGCCGTGCATCAACGCGTTCATGATCATGAACGAGCTCGAAGAGGGCTTGAGCCACCACAGCCTGATCAGTGACCCGGAGACCAAGAAGCGCTTCAAGGACCTGCTCATCGTCGTGCGCGAGGAGTACGAGGAGATCATCAAGAACGAGGTGCAGCGCGCCATCTCGGCCGACGAGGAGGCGATCGCCCGGCTGTGCGGCAACTACATCGACAACGTCAAGGCCTACACGCAGAACGAGAAGGTCAAGAACCCGTACACCGGGCGCGACGAGGAGCCGGACGAGCGGCTCATGCGCAGCATCGAGGAGAAGATCAACATCCCCGACGCGCGCAAGGACGACTTCCGCCGCGAGATCATGAACTACATCGGCGCGCTCGCCGTCGAGGGCCGCACGTTCAACTACAAGACCAACGAGCGGCTGCACCGGGCGCTCGAGCTCAAGCTGTTCGAGGACCAGAAGGACTCGATCAAGCTGACCAGCCTGGTCTCGACCGTTGTCGACAAGGACACCCAGGAGAAGATCGAGGTCGTCAAGGGCCGCCTGATGCGCGACTTCGGCTACGACGAGATCAGCGCCACCGACGTGCTCAACTACGTGGCGTCGATCTTCGCCCGCGGCGACACCAAGGGCGAGTGAGGTCGACGTGTCCGTCCGCCGGATCGATCAGGACCACACGCGGTTCCGCCAGATCGTCAAGGGCCGCATCAAGCGCGACCTCAAGCGCTTCGTCAGCTCGGGCGAGCTGATCGGCAAGCAGGGCCAGCGCTACGTCACCATCCCGCTGCCGCAGATCACGCTGCCGCGCTTCCGCTTCGGGGACAACCAGAAGCAGGGCGTCGGCCAGGGCGAGGGCGAGAACGGCCAGCCGGCGCCGGGGCAGCAGGGGGACGGTCAGGGGCAGGCCGGCGAGGATCCGGGCCAGCACTCGATCGAGGTCGACGTCTCGCTCGACGACCTCGCGCGCATCCTCGGCGAGGAGCTCGAGCTGCCCAACATCGAGCCGCGCGGCAACAAACAACTGCGCACCGCCGCCGGCCGCTACACCGGCATCTCGCGCGCCGGGCCGATGTCGCTGCGCCACTTCAAGCGCACGTTCCGCGAGGCGTTGAAGCGCCAGATCGCCTCGGGCACCTACGACCCCGACCGGCCGCTGGTGGTGCCGATCCGCGAGGACCTGCGCTTCCGGGCGCTGCAGACCCGCTCGGTGCCGCAAGCCAGCGCCGCGATCATCTACATGATGGACGTGTCGGGCTCGATGGGCCGCGAGCAGAAGGACATCGTGCGCATCGAGGCGTTCTGGATCGACACCTGGCTGCGCCATCAATACAAGAACCTCGCCGTGCACTACCTCGTGCACGACGCCGCGGCGCACGAGGTCGA
The DNA here is from genome assembly GCA_016793265.1 of Planctomycetota bacterium. GTDB lineage: Bacteria > Planctomycetota > UBA1135 > UBA1135 > UBA2386 > JAEUHT01. The sequence continues at coordinate 2,603 of JAEUHT010000241.1, read as the reverse complement.
CCAGCACACGTTCTTCCACCTGCGCGAGAGCGGCGGCACCAAGATCAGCTCGGCCTACGAGCTCTGCCTCTCGATCATGCGCGACAAGTACCCGGCGCAGCAGTGGAACGTCTATCCGTTCCACTTCAGCGACGGCGACAACTGGTCGACGCGCGACACCGAACACTGCGTGACGTTGCTGAAGGACGGCCTGCTGCCGCAGTGCAATCAGTTCTGCTACGGCCAGGTCAAGAGCGCCTACGGCTCGGGCCAGTTCAAGAAGGACCTCGACACGGCCTGCCGCGGCGACGACAAGGTCGTCACCAGCGACATCCAGGACCGCGACGGCATCCTGCCGAGCATCAAGGCGTTCCTCGGCAAGGGGCGCTGACGGCTTCTGCCACGCACTGCCCTGGCGGCATCGTCAGCACCGGTACTGCGTCGCTGGCCGACCGCTTGGGGGTCGCTGGGTCGCGCGCACGTGCACGCTCTCTCGCGCCGCGATGCGCCCGTTCCCGCGCGCGTGAAGGCGGTGTGGTTGGTCTTGGCGCGGCCGGCGACCATTGGCCGCTCGCGGGGCTCGCCTTGGCAAACGCGCCCTGCTGCACGAGCGGGGCGAGCTTCTCGGCCGAACGCTCCACACCTTCACGCGGTGGCCCTACGGCAGCAGGTTCTCGGCCATGCCCGGGCCGAGAAGGCCCGTGCCCAACAGCGCGATCGTCGTCTAAGGCTCCCGTGCGCCGCTCTTGGGGAGTCTCCGGATTTCGGATGCACCTGCGCTTCGCGGGATTGCCATCGCATGGGTGGTTGACGGACGCGGGAACTCGTGCTCGCATTCCGCAACTCGTCGGACGCGAGAAGGTAGAGTCTCGGAGAAGTCGGGCCGCATCGGTCCGGCTGGGACGCAACGGCGCGCCCGCGACGATTGGAAAGAGCATGAGACCTCAGACCTCAGACCTCAGACCTCAGACCTCAGACCTCAGACTCTAAGGGCCGCGGTCGGTAGCCGCTGGTCGCTCGCTGGCGCAGCCGCCATGGCCCTCTTCGCAGGTGCTGGTTCGATGCGAGCCCAGGCCACTCCGCAGCAGTCGCGCTACCTGACGCACGACTGGACCGTGCCGGTCGGCGGTGAGAACGGCGACTTCCAGGAGTGGGGAGCCGACGTCAAGACGCCGGGTGATGGGTTCACCTACAGCGCGCTGACGATCACGGTGCGGGACACGGCCAACTTGCCGATGTTCTCCGGTGCAAACGTGGCTCCTCCCCCGAATCCTCCTGGCGTGTTTACCCTCTTTGCGCCCAACCAGCGCCAGGTGGGGCTGCTGCAGATCACCGACGCAGCGCAGGCCATCGTGAACCCCGCGGGGGGAGGAGCTCCGGGGCAGTTCTACTTCTACGGCCTTACTGGGAATGACCAGACCCGCGCCACCAACCTGCGCGGCATCTCGGTCTGGCCGGCTGCGGCAGTGGCCGACACGCGCATCGCTATCTGCGGCGAGACCTACGACCAGAACATCCCGCTGAGCCAGGTGCAGAACGGGTGGGCCAACAACAGCGCCACCAACTCGTCGGGCTTCATCGCCGTGTTCGACGGCGCGGGGACGTTGCTCTACTCCCAGCAGTTCTTCGGCGCGAACGCCATGGGCAGTTGCGCGATCACCGACATCAGCATGCGCATCGTCTACGACGCCGCCGGTGCGCCGGTCGATGACGTGATCACGTACTGCGGCATTTCCTCGTTCGGAAACCCGACCGCGAATGACGAGTTGGCCACGTCGAGGGAGTTCGCTGCGCCCGGCGGCGCAGCCGGGTGCTCCGCACCGGCGAGTGGTGTCACCGACAACGGCGCCGGCCAGTGGGACGGCATCGTCGGACGCTTGACGCACCCGCACATCAACGCGCCGGGGGTAGGCACGACGACTACGGTCTTCCACTCGATCGTTGGCGGTGTGCAGCAGGACGGCTTGTTCGGCATCGCCGAGATCGACGCTGACCGCTTCGTCGTCGTCGGCTCGACCGGCACCTCGGGGGTCGTCGGCGTCGGTGGGGCTTCATTCCCGTTGACGACGGGCGTCTGCCTCGACGCCGCGGTCGGCCAGTACGCGCTCGGTGTTCGCATGGTGTTCAATGTCCCGGCCGCGGGTTCGCTCGTGCTCGAGAGCTCGCAGCACTTTGGCTCGCTCGTGCCTCTAGCCGGGACCGAGGAGCTCATCCCTGCGAACCACTTCACCGTGGCGCGGGACGTCTTGGTGCAGCCGGGGTACACCGCCGGCCGCGGCCAGGTCATCGTTGTCGGTTCGACGGATGACCCGGACATGTTGAACGGGCTGCCCAGTGCGCCCACGTCTCACGGTCCACAGACGGCCATCAACGGCACTGGCGTGGGTGGTGCGACGGATGGGTTCATCGTCTCGGCGTACGATGCTCCTGGGTCGTTGTTGGAACTAGCGAGCACGTTCCGGGGCGGTGCTGGCGACGACGGGTTGACCGGCATCAACGGGTGGAACGAGTTCGCCGACCACTTCGCGGTCACCGGACGCACAGCGGCGGCGGCTGGCGACATCGATGTGGCGACCTACTTCCAGGACATCACGTCTCAGTACGGCATCGGCGCTCCGTTCACC
>JAEUHT010000234.1 GCA_016793265.1 Planctomycetota bacterium | reverse complement strand
CGACGTCGGCCATGAAGTGCATCTCGACCGGCCGCGGGCCCTTGCCTTCGCTGGCGGCGCAGCGGCGGGCGGCGACGTGGAACGCGAAGCGGCCGGGGCCGAAGCCCTTCTGCTTCGCCAGCGGCGTCGCCGCGAACAGCTCGCGGATGTTGGTGAAGGCGCCGGTGTAGGTCGCCGGGTTGCTGGCCGGCGAACTGCCGATCGCGGCCTGGTCGACGACCACGAGCTGGTGGCGCTGCGCCTCGCCGTGCCAGCGCATCGCTGCCGCGCCGAGCTGCAGCGCCGGCACCAGCGCGTCCATCACCAGCGACGACTTGCCCGAGCCGCTGACGCCGGTGACGGCGGTGAACACGCCGAGCGGCACATCGACGTCCAGCCCCTGCAGGTTGTTGACGGTGACCCCGCGCAGCTCGACCACGCCGAGCGGCGCACGCGGCCCCGGACGCGGCGGCACCGCCAGCTCCCCACGCAGCCAGCGGCCGGTCAGGCCGGCGCTGGTGGCGACCGTGGCCGGGTCGCCGGCGGCGACGATGCGGCCGCCGTGGCGGCCGGCGCCGGGGCCGACGTCGATCAGCCAGTCGGCGGCGCGCACCATCACCTCGTCGTGTTCGACCGCCAGCACGGTGTTGCCGAGGTCGCGCAGCTCGAGCAGCGTGCGCAGCAGCCGTTCGGTGTCGCGCGCGTGCAGGCCGACGGTCGGTTCGTCGAGCACGTAGAGCACGCCGACCAGCTTGTTGCCGAGCTGCGTCGCCAGCCGGATGCGCTGCGCCTCGCCGCCGGACAAGGTCGCCGCCGAGCGATCCAGGGTCAGGTAGCCGAGGCCGGTGTCGCGCAGGAAGCCGAGCCGGTGGCGCAGCTCCTTCAGCACGTCGGCGGCGATGCGCGCCTCGGTGGCGTCGAGCGGCAACGCGGCGAGCCGCTGCGCGGCGTCGTCGACGGTGGCGGCGAGCAGCTCGGGCAGGCGCTGGCCGCCGACGCGCACGTGGCGCGGGCCCGGCTGCAGCCGTTCGCCGTTGCAGTCCGGACAGCGCTGCGTGCGCATCACGGCGCGGAAACGCTCGTCGCCCTGGTGGTCGCCGTCCTTGCCGTGGAACCACTCCTCGACCTGGCGCGCGAGACCCTTCCACGGCACCTGCATGCGCCACTCGCGGCGCTTGCCGGCCTCGACCTTCTTGAACACCACCTCGTAGCGGCGTTCGCCGGTGCCGCGCAGCAGCAGCTGCCGGGCCTTGGCCGGCAGCTTGCGCCACGGCGTCGTCAGCAGGAAGCCATGCGCCGCGGCGACCCGTTCGGCGACCTCCGCATAGAAGCCCTCGGCCGAGGTCAAGAAGGTGAACGCCGCGCCGGCGTGGCGGATGGCGCCGCCGAACACCGGCTTGTCGGGGTGATTGACGAGCAGGTCCTCGGCGCACAAGACGACGTCGCCGAGGCCGAGGCAACTGCTGCACGCCGCGCTGTGGTGGTTGAACGAGAACCAGCGCGGGTGCGGCTCGACCGGCGCCACGTAGTCGCACAGGTGGCAGCCGCGGTCGGCGCGGAACCAACGCCGCTGGCCCCGGTCGGCGCCCTCCGGGCCGGCGTCGGCGAACTGCACCACCGCCGCAGCCGGGCCACCGTGCGCCTTGGCGGCGCTCATCGCCTGTTCGATCGCGTCGGCCAGGCGGGCGCGGTCGCCCGCCGTGGTGCGATCGATGACGAGCCACACCGACTCCGGCGGTGGCCCCGCGAACGGCTGGTCGAGCCGCACCTCCTCGGTGCCGTGCAGGGCGCGCAGGAAGCCCTGCTTGACCCACTCGACGCGCAGCGCCTCGAGCCAGCCGCGTGCGGCGTCGGCGTCGGCGGCGACGTCGTGCGGCACCAGGATCGGCGCCAGCACGTAGAGCCGCCGGCCCGGCGCCCCGCCGACGAGCTCGGCGGCGGCCTTGCTCGGCGACCACGCGATCAGCTCCTGGCCGTGCACCGGGCAGTGTGGCCGGCCGATGCGGGCGTAGAGCAGGCGCAGATAGTCGTGGATCTCGGTGGTCGTCGCCACCGTCGACCGCGGGCTGCGGGTGGTGCGCTTCTGGTCGATCGCGATCGCCGGACCGAGTCCGTCGAGGCGATCGACCGGCGCCTTGTCCATGCGCCCGAGGAACCGCCGCGCGTAGGTCGACATGCTCTCCAGGAAGCGGCGCTGACCCTCCTGGAAGATGGTGTCGAAGGCGAGGCTCGACTTGCCCGAACCGGACGGCCCGGTGACGACCGTGAAACGACCGAGCGGCACGTCGACGTCGACGCCCTGCAGGTTGTGGGTGCGGGCGCCACGCACGACGATGTGCGTCGGCCGCGCCACCGCGGCGATGCCGGTCGCCGCTCTCGCCGGCAGGCGGGCGCGCTTCGCCCGCGCCGCCGCCGCCAACGGCTGGCCGATGCCGATCGCCCGCAGCGCCGCGCCGGTGTGCGAAGCGGCGTCGCCGGCGACCTGCTCCGGCGTGCCGCAGGCGACCAACCGGCCGCCGCCGCTGCCACCTTCGGGGCCGAGGTCGAGCAGCCAGTCGGCGGCACGCACGACGTCGAGGTTGTGTTCGATCACCAGCACGGTGTTGCCGGCGTCGACCAGCCGCTGCAGCGCCTGCAGCAGCCGCGCCACGTCCTGGAAGTGCAGGCCCGTGGTCGGTTCGTCGAGCACGTAGAAGGTCTTGCCGGTGGCCGGGCGCTGCAGCTCGGTGGCGAGCTTGACGCGCTGCGCTTCGCCGCCCGACAACGTGGTCGACGGCTGACCGAGCCGCAGGTAGCCGAGGCCTGTGTCCTGCAGCGCCGTCAGCCCGCGCGACAGCTTCGGGATCGCCGCGAAGAACCCGGCCGCCTCGTCGACGGTCATCTCCAGCACGTCGTGCACGCTCTTGCCCTGCCAGCGGATCGCCAGCGTCTCGGCCGAGAAGCGGGCGCCGCCACACTGTTCGCAGACGACCTCGACCGGGGCCAGGAAGTTCATCTCCAGCGTCGTCAGACCGGCGCCGCCGCAGGCCTCGCAGCGGCCGCCCGGCACGTTGAACGAGAAGCGGCCCTTCTCGTACTGGCGCAGCCGCGACTCCGGCAGCAGCGCGAACAGGTCGCGGATCAGCGTCCACAGGTCGGTGTAGGTCGCCGGGTTGCTGCGCGGCGTGCGGCCGATCGGCGCCTGGTCGATCTCCACCACCTTGTCGAGCAGCTCGATGCCCTCGATGCGTTCGCAGAACGACGGCCCGGCGTCGGCCTTCATCAGCTGGCGGCGCAGCGCCGGCACCAGCACGTGGTGCACGAGCGTCGACTTGCCGGAACCGGAGACGCCGGTGACGGCGACGAAGCGGCCGAGCGGCACGTCGACGTCGAGGCCGTCGAGGTTGTGGTGGCGGGCGCCACGGATGCGGAGCGCGCCGCGGTCGTCGCCGCGGCGGTGCGCCGGCATCGGCACCCGTTCGAGCCCTCGCAGGTACCGCCCGGTCGCCGAGCCTTCGTTGGCGCAGACCTCGGCTGGGGTGCCGGCGGCGACGATCTCGCCGCCGTGTACGCCAGCACCCGGGCCGACGTCGACCAGGAAGTCGCTGCGCAGCATCGTCTCCTCGTCGTGTTCGACGACGACGACGGTGTTGCCGCGGTCGCGCAGCGCTTCGAGCGTGCGCAGCAGCCGCTCCTGGTCGCGCGCGTGCAGGCCGATCGACGGTTCGTCGAGCACGTAGAGGATGCCGCGCAGGCCGGCGCCGACCTGGGCCGCGAGCCGGATGCGCTGCGATTCGCCGCCCGACAGGGTCGGCGCGCGGCGGTCGAGCGTCAGGTAGTCGAGGCCGACGTCACACAAGAACGTCAACCGCCGCACCACCTCCTGCAGGATGTCGGTGCCGATGCGCTGCGCGTTGCCCGTCAACTGCACGGCGCGCGCCCAGGCCAGGGCATCGCCGACCGACAGCGCCAACACCTCTGGCAACGCCTGCTGCTGGAAGCGCACCGCACGCGCCGCCGCCGACAGCCGGGTGCCGCCGCAATCGGCGCACGGCACCGCGGCGCGGAAGCGGTCGAGGTGGCGCGCACGCGACGGCCGGTAGACGCTGCCGAGGTGGCCGAGCAGCCCCGGGAAGGCGATGGTGTCGCTGCCCGTGGTGGTGAACATCGCCGTCTTGCGCTGCCAGTGGAACTCGAACTTCTGCGCGCCGGAGCCGTGCAGGATGACCTTCTTCGCCTTCGCCGACAGCTTCTGCCACGGCGTGTCGAGGTCGAAGCCGAGCTTCTTGCCGACCGCGGCCAGGTGATCGAAGGTGAGGCGGCCGTAGACGATGCGGCCGTCGTCGGTGAACACGTGCAGGGCGCCGTCGCGGATCGACTTGCTGGCGTCCCGCACCAGCAGCTCCGGCGCGAAGCCGGAGGTCTCGCCGAGGCCGTCGCAGGTCGGGCAGGCGCCGCTCGGGCTGTTGAACGAGAACAGGCGCGGCTCGATCTCCGGCAGGGCGCCGTGGCCGTTCGGGCAACTGCGCTGCGTCGAGAACAGCCGGTCGTCGCCGTCGGCGAGCGCCAGCGCGCAGAGGCCATCCCCGAGCGCCGTACACTGTTCGACCGCCTCCGCCAGCCGCGAGCGCACCTCGTTGGTGATGGTCAGCCGGTCCACCACCAGCTCGATGGTGTGGTAGGCGTAGCGCTGCAGCGTGATGTCCTCGTCGAGCCGCCGCACCACGCCGTCGATGCGGGCGCGCACGAAGCCCTTCTGCTGCCACTCCAGCAGCTCCTTGCGGTACTCGCCCTTGCGTTCGCGCACCACCGGCGCCAGCAGCATCGCCCCCCGGCCCTGGTGGTCGGTGATGATGCAGTCGACGATACGATCGGGCGACCACGACTCGATCGCGGCGCCACACTCGGGGCAGCTCGGCGTGCCGAGCCGCGACCACAACAGGCGCAGGAAGTCGCTGACCTCGGTCAGTGTGCCGACCGTCGAACGCACCGAATGGCTGCCCGACTTCTGGTCGATCGACACCGTCGGCGACAGGCCTTCGACGTGGTCGACCTTCGGCTTCTCCATGCGGCCGAGGAACTGCCGGGCATAGCTGCTGAGGCTCTCCAGGAAGCGGCGTTGCCCTTCCTGGTAGATCGTGTGGTAGGCGAGGCTCGACTTGCCCGAGCCCGAGACCCCCGTGAACGTGGTCAGCGTGTCGCGCGGGAAGGCGAGGTCGACCGCCTTCAAGTTGTGCTCCCGGGCTCCCTTGACGACCACCTGGCCCGGCTGGGACACGGCGGCGCCGGCGCCGGTGGCTGTTGTGCGGGGCTCGGTGCGGGACGCGGTCCGCGGCTTTCTGGAGTTCGTAGCCAAGCGACGAACCCCGCAGCATAGCGGGCGGGGTGCCTTTGGCCAGCCGCCTCGACCACCCCGGCTGCGGTGTTTGGCCATGGCATGGCCACGCCGCGCTGCCTACCTTCGCGTCATGGCGTTCGACTTCGACGACGACGACGAGGACCACGAGGAGCAGGACCTGCTCTTCATCCTGCCCTTGCAGAAGGGCCAGATGGGCACCAACCAGGAGCGGCAGGCGATCGAACGGCTCGAGGACGAACTCGAAGCGGCGGCGCAGGCGGCCGGCGTCGGTGAGTTCGACGGGGATGAGTACGGCGGCGGCGAGTGCACCCTGTTCTTCTGTGGCCCCGACGTCGAGCAACTGCTGGCCGTGCTACGACCGCTCGTCAAGCGGTCGCCGCTCGGCCGCGGCGCGGCCTACGTGCGCATGATCGACGACGGCCAAGGTGGTCTCGTGCAGCGACGCACGATGTTGTGAGCCGGCTCACCCGCAGGCGAGCCACCACGCTCAGAGCTGCAGCAGGTGCGCCAGCCCGGCCTGCAGGGCGCCGTTGCTGGCCAACACGGTCTCGCCGAACAGCCAGTCGTCGCCGAGCTGCCAGTCGCTGACGACGCCGCCCGCCTCGCGCACGATCACCGCGCCGGCGGCGACGTCGTAGGGCGCCAGGTAGCGTTCCCAGTAGCCGTCGAAGACGCCGGCCGCGACGTAGCAGAGGTCGAGTTCGGCGGAGCCGAGCCGGCGCAGGTCGCGGCAGTGCGGCAGCACCTCGGCGACGTGCCGGCTGTTGTCGTCGCGGCCAGGCTCGTTGCGGTTGTAGCTGAAGCCGGTGGCGAGCAGCGCATCGGCGAGCTCGGCGGTCGCCGAGACGCTGAGCCGTCGTTCGCGGCCGTCGGCGCAGCGCCGGTAGGCGCCCTGGCCGCGGGCGGCGAAGTAGGTCTCACCGAGCCCGGGGGCGTGCACGACCCCCACCACCGGCACCCCGTCGTGCACCAAGCCGATGGCGACCGCAAAGTGCGGCAGGCCGTGCACGAAGTTGGTGGTGCCGTCGAGCGGGTCGACGATCCATGTGCTCGGCCCCCGCTTGCTGGCGACGCCCTGGCTGGTCAACACTCCTTCTTCGGCCAGCACACCGTGCTCCGGGAACGTGGCCAGGAGGCCGCCGACGACGATGCGCTCGGCGGCGCGGTCGGCGGCGGTGACGAGCTCGCGGCGGCGGCCCTTGCTCTCCACCCGCATGTCGTTGCCGGCCCGCTGCCGCAGCAGCTCGTCGCCGGCCAGCAGCGCCAGCCGGCGCGCCTCGCCGAGGCAGCGCGCGAGTTCGGCGGGGCTCATCGGTCGGCCACCATGCCGTCGATGACGGCGACCATCTGCTCTTGCAGCCGCTTGAGGTCCTTGTTGAGGCCGTCGACCTTGGGGTCGTAGTTCATCAGGATCGCGAACCAACGCCGGCGGCCGTCCTTGCCGTCGACGAGGCCGGTCAGCGCCGAGGCGCCGCGGATCCAGCCGGTCTTGGCGCGCACGCGCCCGATCAGGTCGCTGCCGGCGAAGCGCTCGGCGAGCGTGCCGCTCTTGCCGGCGACGGGCAGGCACGCCGCCAACGCCGCACCACCGTCGCGGCGACTGGCGCGGAACAGCGCCGTCAGCAGCACCGCCGGCGACAGCCGGTTCTGCTTCGACAGGCCGCTGCCGTCGACCAACTCGAGGTCATCCGGGCGTTGGCCGACGAGGTCGACCACCGCGGCTTCGAGCGCGGTCAGGCCGCCGCTGAGGCTGCCGGCGCCCCGCTTGGCGCCGAGCACGCGCAGGCACTGTTCGGCATCGAAGTTCGACGAGTCCTCGAGCATGCGCTCGAGCGCCGGCGCCAGCGCGCTCTTGTGCACATGCACGATGGCGTCGGGCACGGCGACGGCGTCGGCGCCGATGCGCACGCCGGCCTCGGCCAGGGCATTGGTCAGGGTGGCGCGAAACCACATCGTCGGCTCCGCCATCGCGGTGCGGATCTCGACCGGCGGGCTCTTGCGCCAGAACCGCCCCGTCGCCCGCACGCTGCCGTCGCCGACGTCGAGCGCGCCGTAGACGGCGTCCTTGCGGGAGTCCTGCAGCCGCACCTGGTCCTGCACGCGCACCAGGCTGCCCGCGTTCGGCGCCACCAGGTCGACGGCGACCCCACCGTCGGCCGCGGCGAGGCGCAGCACGAACACACCCTGCTCCAGCACGAACGGCCCGGTCGGTGCGCAGTAGTAGGTGTGGAGCTGGTCCTGCGGCCAGGTCGGCGGCCGCGTCGGACCGGTGAACGTGCCGGCCTCGAGGTCGATGCCCCGCAGGGCCGTGACGCCGCGCGCGACCAGCGCCTTGCCGACCGCCGCGAACACCAGCACCGGATCGTCGGCGGTGCCGTGGATCCAGTTGGGGTCGCCGCTGGCCAGAACCACGAGGCGGCCCGCGCGCAGCGCGAACGTGGTGTGGAACTCGAAGTCCGCGCCGAGTCCCGACAGCACCGCCGCCGCGGTCAAGAGCTTCATGTTGCTCGCCGGCGCGAACGCCTCGCGCACACGGTGCCGGAACAGCGGCTGGCCGTCGTCGTCGCAGACGGCGACGCCGGTGCGGGCGCCGAGCGCCTCGGCCGCCGCCACCAGACGCGCGAGCTCCTGCGCCGTCGTCGCCGACGCCAACCAGCCGATCGCGAACCACACCGCCGCCACGAGCCGCCGCCGCATGCCGACTGCTTAGCCGAAGCGCTCCGCCGTCGCCAGCGCCCAGGTGAGCCGCTACCGTTGTCGCATGCTCGTCGCCATCGCCACCGTGCTCGCGGCCACGCTGCCGCAGGACCCGCCGATCCGCGCCGTCGTCATCACCGGCGCCAACAACCACGACTGGAAGTGGACCGCGCCCGAGATCGCCGGGGCGCTGCGCGAGACCGGCCGTTTCGAGGTCACCGTCGTGGACCAGCCGCAGGAGTACCTGGCGACTGCCCCGGCCCTGCACGCGGCGGGGCAGCTCGACCTGCTCGTGCTCGACTACAACGGCCCACGCTGGGGTGAAGCCGCCGAGCAGGGGTTCCTCGCCGCCGCGCGCGCCGGTTGCGGCGTCAGCGTGCTGCACGCCAGCAACAACGCCTTCCCTGGCTGGACCGACTACGAGAACCTCGTCGGCCTGTTGTGGCGCGACGGCACCGGCCACGGCGCCTACCACCCGTTCGACTGCGTCGTCGTCGACCCGCACCACCCGATCACGCGCGGCATGGCCGACCTGCGGCTGCACCCCGACGAGCTCTACCACCGGCTGGTGCCGGCCCCGGCGGCCGACTACCGCGTGCTGCTGAGCGCGTTCAGCGAGCCCAAGACCGGCGGTACCGGCCGCCACGAACCGATGGGCATGGTGTCGACCTGGGGCCAGGGCCGCGTCTTCCACACCCCGCTCGGCCACGTCTGGACCGGCGTGCCGGCGACGCACGCAACCTGGGGCGACCCACAGCTGCGGCGCTTCGTCGCCCGCGGCTGCGAATGGGCCGCCACCGGCCGCGTCACGCTGGCGCCCGAGCCGATCAACTGGCTCAGCGAGGAAGAACGACAGGCCGGGTTCGAGCGGCTGTTCGACGGCCGCAAACTCACCGGCTGGCGCGCCTACCAGGGTGACGGGCCGCCGGCGCAGGGCTGGTCGGTGCAGGACGGCGCCATCGTGCACCAGGCCGGCGGCGGTGGCGGCGACCTGGTCAGCGTCGAGCAGTACGGCGACTTCGACTTCCGCTTCTCGTTCCGCGTCGCGGCCAAGGCCAACAGCGGCGTCATGTGGCACGTGCAGGAGAACGCCGAGCAGACCTACATGTCGGGGCCGGAGTACCAGGTGCTCGACGACGCCGGCGTGCGCCCGGATGCCAGGCACGGTGTCGCCGCGCTCTACGACATGGTGCCGCCGACGGCGCCGCCGGTGCGGCCGGCCGGCACCTGGAACACCGGGCGCATCGTCGTGCAGCAGGGCAAGCTGTCACACTGGCTCAACGGCGTCTGTGTGCTCGAAGTGCCGTGCCAGGGCCCGCAATGGCAGGCGATGGTGCAGCAGAGCAAGTTCCTCGACTGGCCGTTCGGCCAGGCCGAGAAGGGCCACCTCGCCCTGCAGGACCACGGCGACGAGGTCGCCTACCGCGACCTGCGCATCCGGAGGCTGTGATGGTGTTCGCGGCCCGGCGGCTCCTGCTGATCGAGGACGACGACAGCCTGCGCCACGTGTTGTCGCGCGAGGTGCGGCGCATGGGCCTCGAGGTCGTCACCCATCCGCGTGGTGACGGCGTGCTCGAGCTGCTGCAGCAGGCGGACCCCGACGTCGTGTTGCTCGACCTGCACCTGCCCGGCCAGCCCGGCATCGATACGCTGGTGCAGCTGCACGGCTACGACCCGACCCTGCCGGTGGTCGTCTTCACCGGCCATGGCACGGTGTCGCTGGCGGTGCAGGCGATGCAGCGTGGCGCCTTCGACTTCCTGACCAAGCCGGTGGCGCTCGACGTGCTCGAGCAGACGCTGCGCCGCGCCTTGTCGCACGCCACGCTGCAGCGGGAGAACCAGCGCCTGCGCACGGCCACCGCCCACGCCGCCGCCGGCGCCGTGGTGGTGCCGGCCGAGAGCGCCCGCAGCCTCGAACTCGACCGCCAGGTGCTGCGCATCGGCGCCTCCGACCAGAGCGTGCTGATCCACGGCGAGAGCGGCTCCGGCAAGGAACTGGTGGCGCGCCGGCTGCACGCGGCGTCGCCGCGCCATCGCCAACCGTTCGTGGTCGTGCACTGCGGCGCCATCCCGCGCCAACTCGTCGAGAGCGAGCTGTTCGGCCACGTCAAGGGCGCCTTCACCGGCGCCGAACAGAAGCGCACCGGCCTGTTCGAGGCCGCGGACGGCGGCACGCTGTTCCTCGACGAGGTCGGCGAACTGCCGTTGGAGCTGCAGCCGGCGCTGTTGCGGGCAGTGCAGTTCGGCGAGATCCGGCCGGTCGGCAGCGACCTGGTGCGCCACGTCGACGTACGGCTGCTCGCCGCGACGCACCGCGACCTGCGCCGCAAGGTGGCCGAGGGCAGCTTCCGCGAGGACCTCTTCTATCGCCTCGCCGTGCTCGAACTCGAAGTGCCGCCGCTGCGGGAGCGGGCCGGCGACATCGCCGCCCTGGCCAATGCGTTCCTCGCCCGCGAGGCGCAGCGAGCGGGCCGCGAGCTCCGCCTCGATGACGACGCCCTGCGGCGCCTGGGTCAGCACCCGTGGCCCGGCAACGTGCGAGAGCTCGAGAACGCGATCGTGCGCCTCGGCGTGCTCGTCGATGGCCCCACCATCAGCGGCCGCGACGTCGACACCTTCGTCTTCGCCAGCCAGCGCCGCAGCAGCGCCGGGGTGCTGCCGACGCTGTCGCTGCCGGAGCTCGAGCAGATCGCCATCCGCGCCGCGCTGCAGCAGCAGGACGGCAACAAGACCAAGGCCGCCGCCGTGCTCGGCATCGCGCTGAAGACGCTCTACAACAAGCTCAGCGCGATGCAGGAAGGCCCGCCCGAAACGCCGCCTGGCACCTGATCGGCACGGCTTGGCGCCGCCTCACCAGCGCAGCAACAGCAGCTCGCTGCAGAAGCCCGGCCCCATCGCCAGCATGACGCCGAGCTCGCCGGCGACGGCGGGCGCCTTGCGCAGCGTCTCGTCGAGGATCATCAGCACCGACGCGCTCGACAGATTGCCGGCGCGGCGCAGGCAGCGCCAGCTCGGCGCCAGGTCCTGGTCGACGAGGCCGAGCCCTTCCTGCAGCGCCTTCAGCACTTTCGGCCCACCGGGGTGCGCGATCCAGCGCCGGATGGCGGCGCGATCGAGGCCGTGCGCGGCGAGGAACGCGTCGACGTCCTGCGGCAGCCGTTCGCGGGCGACGGTAGGCACCTCGGCCGACAGCACGATGCGGAAGCCGTGGCTGCCGATGTCCCAGCCCATCACCCCTTCGGTGTCGCGGTAGAAGACCGAACGTGTGTCGACGATCTCGGGGCCGCCCTCCTTGCGGCCACTGCCGACCACCACCGCAGCCGCCGCACCGTCGCCGAACAAACCGGTGCTGATCAGGTTCGCGACCGAACGATCCCCAGTCTGCAGCGTCAGCGAGCACAGCTCGATGGTCAGCACCAGCGCCACGCCGTCGGGCCGGCCGCGCACGAAGTCGGCCGCGCGCGACACCGCAGCGGCGCCGGCGACACAGCCGAGACCGAACATCGGCACGCGGCGAACGTCGGGCCGGAAGCCGAGCCGGTTCATCAGCCGGGCGTCGATCGACGGGCTGGCGAGGCCGGTGACCGTGGAGAAGAAGATGGCGTCGACCGCGCTGGCGTCGAGCCCGGCCTGGGCCAGGACCTGGGTCACCGCCGACTCGCCGAGCCGCAGGGCCCCGTCGACCCAGGCCGCGTTCGCCGCCGAGAAGTCCTCGAGCCGGCCGTACCGTTCGAGCGGCAGGATCAGGTAACGACCGTCGATGCCGGTGTTCGTGTGCAACGAACGCAGGCGTTCCCCGAGCCGCGGTTCGTCGCCGAACAGGCGCACGAGGTGCTCGGTCAGGGTCGGCTGGTCGTACCAGCGATCAGGAAAGGCAGTGGCGGTCGCGGCGATCTTCAACGGCGGAGTCTCGGCAACAGGTAGGGCACGGCATCGCGATAGGCAACGAAGCGCGGGCCATGCAGCCGCGCCCAGCGGGCTTCCTTGAAGCGTGGCCCGACCACGCAATAGGCGACCCAACCGAGGGTGAGCAACAACCAATCGAGCGACCACACCGGCGCGGTCAGCAGCACCAGCGCGAAGCCGAGGTAGATCGGCTGGCGCACACAGGCGAACAGGCCGTGGGTCGGCATGCCACCGTAGTCGACGGCGCGGTTCCGCCACAGGGCCAACCAGCCGGCGGCGCCGGTCTGCAGCGCGAGGCCCGCGTCGTAGAGCGCCTTCTGCAGCACCAGCCAGGCGGCGGCGAAGAGGCCCCACTGCAGCGCGCCGGTCCAGCCGGTGGGCTGGTGCCAGACCACGCCCGACGGACTCCACAGCCAGAACACCAAGAGCAGCTGCAGCGAGGCGACCAGGGCGTAGGTGCTCGGGGCCAGCGTGCGGCCGTGGCCGAACGGCGACAGCCGCCGCAGGGTCGGCGCCCCGCGGCGCGACAGCAGGAAGCTGTGCAGCACCGGGAACTGCAGCACGAGGCCGGCATCGGCGAACACGGCGGCGGCGCCGCGCAGGGTCCCCTGCGCGTTCTGCAGGCCGGTGGCCAGCGCGAACACCATCGAGCCGACGGCGAGCACGAAGCTGCCGTGGCAGACCACCAACATGCCGATGGCGGCGAGACGGCGCGGCAGCGGCTTCATGCGGCCACCTTGCGGTAGAGGGCGCCGTAGCCGACGGCGAGGTCGCGGGTCTCGCGCACCTCGATGTGGCCCTTCTGCAGCGTCGCCAACAGACGCGGCTTCTCACCGACGCGGCGCACGCGCACGCAGCCGGCGGCGCTCGCCATGGCGTCGAGCTCCGCGGGCCGGATGAAGTCGCGCCAGCAGTGCGTGCCGCGCGGGATGTAACCGAGCCCTTCGCCGAGCGTGATCGCGAACAGCCGCGACCGCAGCGTGCGGTTGATGGTGTTGACGAACAGGTGACCGCCGCGGCGCAGCAGGCGCACGGCCTCGCCCACCGCCGCCGCGGGGTCGGCGACGTGTTCGAGCACGTCGGCCAGCAGCACCACATCGGCGACGCCGTCGCCGACCGGGGCCGCCTCGAGGTCGCCGCGCACCGCAAGCAGCCGTTCGCCTCCTTGTTGCCGGGCGACACCGAGCGCCTGGGTGGCCAGATCGACGCCGAGCACCCGGGCCCCGGCCCGGGCCAGCGGCACCGACAGCAGGCCACCACCGCAGCCGAGGTCGATCACGACCGCCTCGCGCAGGGCATCGCCGAGCCAACGCGCGAGCAGGGCCGAACGGAAGCTGCTGAGCGCGCGCAGCGAGGCGAAGGCGCGGCAGTCCTCGTCCCACCAGCCGGAGCGGTCGAACAGGGCCTGGTCGGCGCCGGTGGTCACAACAAGCTCCCGCGCCGCAGCACCAACACGCCGGTCGGCGCGGTGATGCGCAGGTGGTCGGGCGCAGCGTCGAGCTGCACCGGCGGGGCGTCGTCGAGCGACAACCCGTCGGCGCCGCAACGCCAGGTGCCGGCGAGCGTCTGGAAGCGGAAGCAGCCTTCGACCTCGGTCAACGCCGCACCGGTGTAACTGCCGTCCTGCTGGAACACGTAGTAGACCTTGCGCAGCGAGACCGCGGCGTCGCCGCGCACGTCGACCGACTCGTAGAGACCGTCGAGCGCAGCCGACGGCGCCGGCTGCCAAGGCAGCTCGGCGGCGGCCACGACGACCTGCCGGTCCTTGGCGGCGACGACGTTCGAGGCGATGCAGCCGGGCAGGCCGACGCACGCCAACAGCAGCAGCACGGGCAGGCGAGCGGGGTTCACTTCTCGCCTCCCGCCTTCACGCGCGCCCGCAGCGCGACCCAGACCACGACTTCGTCCTGCATGTTGATGACGCCGAGCTGGCTCGGCGGCGTGATGCCGAAATCGCTGACCTTGAGCTTGGCCTGGCCGGCGATGACCAACCGCTTCTGGGCGTCGACCTCGAGCGTGACCGGCATGGTCAGGTCGCGGCTCTGGCCGTGGATCGTCATCTTGCCGGCGATGTCGCCGCGCACGGTCTGCTTGGCCTGGTCGATGCCGTCGGCGGCCGCGGTCAGGCGCTCGATCACGAAGCGGATGTCGGGGTGGTGCTCAGTGTCGAGCAGCTCGCGCATGTTGGCGTCGCGCCCATCGACCCCGGTCAACAGCGTGCCGGCGCGCGCCTTGACCTCGCCGCTCCAACCGGCCGCCGGGTCGTGCAGGTCGGCGCGGAAGCTGCCCTCGACGTTCGAGGTCACGCCGGAGAAGTCGTGCAGAGTGCTCTTGGCGTCGAAACCGACGCGGCACAACGACGGCACCAGGACGAAGTCCTGCGGTTGGTCGAAGTGGAAGGCGGCGCTCGGCAATTGGAAGCTCAAGAAGCCCGTGGTCTTGGCCACGGGAGCCGGCACCACTGGCTCGGGCACCGGCACGGGCGTCGGTTCGACCGGCTGCACCGGCTGCACCACGACCGGCGTCGGCTCGACCGGCGTCGTCGCCGTCGGCGCCGCCTCTGCACGGTTGCTGCCAGCGACCACCGGACCCGTCGCCA
>JAEUHT010000233.1 GCA_016793265.1 Planctomycetota bacterium | reverse complement strand
GCATCGGCGAGCGGTGCAGCTCCTGCTCGTTCCCCCAGCGCATGTAGGCCGTCATCATCTTGGCGAACGGCATGCCCCAGTCGCCGAGGTGGTTGATGCCGTGCACGGTGGCGCCGAGGTGGCGGTGGATGCGGCACAGGGCTATGCCGATCACCGTGCTGCGCATGTGGCCGATGTGGAACGGCTTGGCGATGTTCGGCGAGCTGAAGTCGATGCAGACGACCTGCCCGGTCGGGCTGGCGGGACCGTACGGCGCGCGCCCGGCCTGGATCGCGCCCAGCACCTCGCGGGCCAGGGCGCCGCGGTCGAAGCGGAAGTTGACGAACGGCCCGGTCGCGGTCGCCGAGGTGATGGTGGCGTCCGGCGTGAGCTTCGCCGCCAGCTCGGCCGCGAACGCGGGTGGCGCCTTGCCGGCCAGCTTGGCGAGCTGGAACGCACCGAGTGCGACGTCGCCGTGATCGCGGTTCTTCGGCGGGTCGAGGCGCAGCAGCGGTTCGGCGTCGGCGCGGCAGAGGCCGAGTTCGGCCAGGGCGGTCAGCAGGCGGTCGCGGAGGTGGGTGTGCAGGTCGGTCACGGGCAGTGCGTTCGTCGAAGGGGCGGGCAGGATAGCGGTGGCTGCGGGTGGATTCGCTGCGGGGTGGGAACGAGGGCTCCAGGGCCCGTCTTGGTACGGGCGAGCTGAGTTACCAGTCCGTTTCAGGTGGCGAGCGACGTGGGCAAACCAGCCCCACCCAGCCCCCGAGCCTTGGTTGCCGAACTGCGGCATGGTCCGGTAGCACCGATGTCACCGTGGTTGCGGCCGAGTCCTTCTGCACATGAGGAGGTGACATCGATGCGTCGGGGCGCACATCCCGCGTGGAGCGCGCGACTACGCCCTTCCGCCGACTGCCAGGTCCACTGGTTTGCACTACCCTTCGATGCCTGTCCCCTCCGTGGTGCACCTTGATCCGCATGCTCCCATTCCGCCTCTCCTGTTCGCACTGGCTCTCTTCGGTCCTCATCTGTGCATTCCCACTTGCGGCCCAAGCCACGGGCGTCGTGATCGATGGCGCGACGTCGTTGCCTATTGCTGGCGCCAAGGTGACCCTGCAGGGCACACCGCTACATACGTTCACGGCGAATGACGGCTCCTTCAGCCTGCCGATCTCCGGCGCTGGCGTCACTGTGGTCGCTGCAGGCAAAGGCTACTTTAATGCCGGGCAGTTGGTCTCGACTCCGGCATCCGGCTTGTCCTTCGCCTTGACGAAGGTCCCGGTGGGCAACGATCCGACCTACCAACTGCTGGATCCACAGACTTGTGGTATCTGCCATCCGGACCAGGTGCAGCAGTGGACCGACTCGCCGATGAACAGGGCCGGCACCAACACTTGGGTCTACGACACCTTCGACGGCACCGGCTCGCCTGGCGGTGCCGGAGGATTCGTCTACCAACGCGACTCGGTGCACAGTGCCAGCAATCCGAACTCGGAATGCGCCTCGTGTCATCAACCGGAGCCCTGGGTCAAACAACCCTTCCTGGCGATGGAACCGATCGGCGCCCTGTCGCCTGGGGCGATGCACGGTGTGTCTTGTGAGACCTGCCACAAGATCGCCGATGTCGATGTGGGCAAGCTGAATTTCCCCGGCATCTTCCCAGGCGCGGTGACCTTCAACCTGCCGTCGGCGCCATTGACCACGCATCAGGTGGAGTACGGTCTGCTCGGAGATGCGACCTACGTGCTCCCGGGCATGATGCGCCCGGCATACCAACCCCAACTCGCGGCCGAGGTCTGCGGCGTGTGCCATCAAGACAAGAACGACCCGGATGGTGACGGTGACTTCGAGGAGCCGAACGGGGTCATCTCGGAGCCGACCTACTTCGAGTGGAAGGCCAGTCCCTACGGGGATCCGGATTCGCCGCAATATCGGTCTTGTGTGGACTGCCACATGCCGGCCACCAACGACACCACCTTCTGTGTGATGTCGCCGGTGGCGCGTACTCCGGGCACAATCAGGTCACACCGTATCGAAGGAACGACTCCGCAGTTCCTTGAGAACGCCGCCGAACTCGCGATGCAGGTACTTGACCTCGGGTTCGGCCTCGTTGCCGTGGTCGACGTCGAGAATCGCCATGTTGGGCACCACCTGCCCACCGGCGTCACGGTGCGCAACATGGTCCTGCTCGTCGAAGCGTGGGATACGGAGACTGGGCAACGCCTGCCACAGATCGCTGGCGAGACGCTCAATCACCTTGCAGGTACGGGTGGCGCGCCGGAGGATGGCTACTACGATGGCCAACCAGGTCGCCTCTATGCCAAGGTGAATCGCGCTGCCAATGGCACCTCGCCAACGTTCTTCTCCGAGGCAACGACGATCGTGTCGGACAACCGCATCCCGGCTGGGGCTTCAGACACGACCTCCTACATCTTCGCCAATACGTCGACCTCCGGTCGCGTCACGGTGCGCGCACGGTTGATCTACCGTCGTGCCTGGCGGGCGTTGATCGACGCCAAGCAGTGGACCACCGACGGGCACGGCAATCCGCTCGCCGACGTGGCGGCGCCCTACTACGGGCACCTCATGGAGGAACAGACCTGGACCTCGGGCGCGGGCCCGGTCGTCGCGTTCGGCACTGCCTGCGGCACTCTCGCGGCCGGTGCCCAAGGGGTGCCGACCTCGGGTGCGGATGACTTCAAGATCACGCTTGCCGGGGCCCCGCCTTCCTCGCCGCTGTTGATGTGGTTCGGCCTCAGCGACTCGATGGTGGGCGCCCTGCCGCTGCCGCTGGATCTGACCCTGTTGGGAGCGCCGGGCTGTTGGTTGCTGACCTCGCTCGACGATCTGCATGTGTTGGCCTCGTCGCCCGCGGGGACCGCAGAGATCGTGCTGCCGATCCCACACCCGGCGCCGCTCGGAGTGCAGCTGTTTGCCCAGTGGGCTGCGCCAGCGAGCAATCTGCTCGGACTGGAGACCTCGGATGCCGTGGGGTTCATCCTGCAGCGGTAGGCGATAGCAGGCGATGTGTGGGGCCGAAAAGCGGCCCCGCGCATTGTCGGCGCCAGGCGGGACGAGGGGTCTGGGTCGGCCAGGGTCGCAGTGACACTGGGAAAGCACTCGGACCAGCGTCAGTCGCCGTCGCGCAGCGACCAGACGCCGTCGATCGCCCGCATCGGCCGGACCCCGCCGGCCGGTTCCTCGAAAGGCACGTCGCCCCGCTTGGATACGCGGATCCTGTCCGGGTGCGAGTTGAACGCCGCCAGACGACGGGAGCCGTTGTCGACGTTGTCGCTGCAGCCGTCGCCGGGGCGCAGGGGCAGGGCGTAGGAACGCACCGCGTCGCGACACAGTTCGTCGGCGTTGCCGAGCACGTGGTGCAGCCCGAACGGATTCGGCCGCAGGCTGTCGACCGGCGCCGTCAGCGGCCATGGCTCGGCCGGCAGCATCGGCAGCAGCGCCCACTCGCGTTGTTCGGTCGGCGGCAGCAGCGCGAACGCGGTTGCGTCGAACGCGTTCTCGGCGCCGGCCATCGAGAGCGGTTCCCGTCCGGTCCAGCGCGGCGTGGTCGTATTGCCGCGGGCGCCATACTCCCACTGGGCTCCGGTCGGCAGCTGCAGCCCCAACTGGCGCGCGACCATGGTCGCCTGCTTCACGCTGACCGGCTGGATCGGGTGCCGCAGCGTGACGGCCGGCAGGTCCGCGCGCGGCTGGTAACCCGGCTTCCAGATGCCGGCCAGGCTGCCGGTCTGCGCCTGCCACTGGCCCTGCGTCAGTTCGTACTTGGACAAGAAGAACGGATCGAGCTGCACCACGATCGACGGCGTCTCGAGCAGTTCGGCGTCGGGGTCATGGTGGGGACCGGCGGCATCACGATCGGCGCCGATGCGCACGTCGCCACCGGGCAGCAGCACCAGCACGATGCCGCTGTCGTCGGCGAGCCGCAGGGTGCCGTCGGCGTCGCGCACGGCAGGCGCTCCGGAAGCCAGATGCGCGAACTCGAACAGCAGAGAGTGCGGGTCCTGCCCGAGCGGCAGCAGGCCGAACTGCGGCTGCATGCAGAGCCCCCGGTACTGCGGATTGCGGGCCGTGTCCGCGATCGCCGCCAGCGTCGTGGTCCACACCGCGGCGGCTTCGATCAGCGTCGTACGCTGCAGGTCCAGCGCCTTGCTGCGGCGCGACTGCACGCTGCGTTGCTGTTCGGCGAGCTCGTCCAGCGACAACGTCAGCTCGGCGAGCCGGCGGTGGCTGATCAGGTCGTCGTCGCTGGCGAATGCATAGCCGTACACCTCGTCGAGGCGCCGCTGCAGCGGCGCTCGCGCCTGTTCGAGCTGGCGGACCCAGTCCTCCCAGCCGGCTGGCGTTTGCTGGCGAGCGACCTCGAGGTTGTTGTGCAGGACCGCTACCTCGGCCGCGAGCTTGCTGGCGGCTCGGCTGGCCACGACCGCTTGCTCGCGTGGGATAGCACGGCCCCTGGTCCGCAGCTGCCGCAGATCCTCCACGTGCCGTGGCCGGCGCAAGAGCAGTTCGGCGGTCGTTGCGAGCCAGGCGTCGATGCCCTCAGCGCCGGGCAGCCGTTCCGGGCTCGCAGGCCACAGCTCCGGCTCGCGCGCGATCAGCTCCTTGACCAGATGCAGGTCCGAGAGCCGCTGGCTCACGGCGAGGGCGCGCGCCTGCTGCCATGCGTACAGCGACGGCATCACCACGAGCACGAGCAGGGCCAGCACGATGCCGAAGGCCTGCGACGGATGGCGGCGACTCCACCGCCGGGCCTGCAGCCACGGGCCGGGCGGTGTCGTCAGCGGGGCCTGGCCCGCGCGCACACGCTGCAGGTCGGTGGCGAACGCCGCCGCGTCGTGATGGCGGCGCCGCGGATCGGGGTCCATCGCGACCCGGCACACGCGGGCGAGATCGTCGGGCACGGCCGGGTTGCGGCGTGCCAGGGGCACCGGACTCGCGCGCAGGATCGCCTGCCGCATCCCCTCGGGGGTGCCGCCGGTGAACGGCATCTCGCCGGTCAGCGCGAAGTAGAGCGTGACGCCGAGCGAGTACAGGTCGCTGCGCGCATCCGGCTCGCCAGCGCCGCCGAGCACTTCCGGGGCCATGTACGGCAACGACCCCAGTTCGGTGCCGGAGCGGGTGATCGTGGTCGCCTCGGCATGGTGCGCGAGGCCGAAGTCGATCAGCACTGCGCGGCCGGCCGGGGTCACCAGGATGTTGGAGGCCTTGACGTCGCGGTGCACGACGCCGCGCGCATGCGCATGGGCGAGCGCCTCGGCGACCTGAGTCACGATCGTGAGCACTTCGCGCGTCCACTCGGCCGCCGTACCCGCATTGGCCAGCGACCTGCGGTCGGCGTACCGTTCGATGACGAGATCCTGCAGGGACTGGCCTGGCACCAGCTCCATCACGAACCAGGGCGCCGGACCGTCGCCGCCGACGGCCTCGATGGTGACGATGCCTGGGTGGCTCAGGCTGCGCACGGTCTGCATCTCGCGCAGGAAGCGCTCGCGCGAACCGTCCGCGAGCAGCAGCTCCGGACGTACGGCCTTGACCGCGAATTCGCGCCCATCCGCCTCGCGTTCGACCTGCCAGACGACGCCCATGCCGCCGCCGCCGAGGCGGTTGACCACGCGGTAGGGGCCGAACCGGCTCGGGGCCACCTGCAGCGGGTGCAGGCCGACGGTCTCGAGATGGTGCAGGCCCTGCTGCAGCCGCGCCGCGTCCGCGGGGTGCGCGTCGAGGAAGGCGCGCCAGGCGGCCGGACCACCTTCCGTCAGCGAGCGCAGGCCCTCGAACAGCAGGGGATCGAGCGCGTGGGTGGGGTGGTCGCCGCCGGTCCGGGGGCTCTCTCCAGGCAGCGAGCCGGGCATGGTGGCGCGATTCTGGGTGTGCGAGGCCGCTTTGCAAGCGGGCAGCAACTCGCTACCTTCGCCGCCCGCCGATGTCCCGCGCCGACGATGTCGCCGAGTTCGATGCCTGGTTCGAGCGGCACCGGCCGCGGCTGCGGGCGTTTGCGGAGCGCCGGCTTGGTGGCTTGGTGCGCGAGCGCGAGAGCCCTTCCGACATCGTGCAGTCGGCGGCCCGCGAGGTGCTGAAGGCATGCCGACGGCACGGGCTGCGAGCGCTGGGGGCGCTGGCCTTCCGCATGTACCGGCAGATCGCCAGCAAGATCGTCGATCGGCATCGGCATCATGCGGCGGCCAAGCGGCTGCCGCCCGGCTCGGTGCGCGCCGACAGCCAGCTCGGCGAGGTCCTGGTGCGGCGTCGTGCGCCGCTGCAGAAGCTGGTGCTCGAAGAAGACCTTCGGCGCCTGACCGCGGCGCTCGCGGAGCTGCCGCCGCACTACCGCGACGTCATCGTGTGGGCGCACATCGACGGGCTGCCGCACGCGGAGATCGCCCGGCGGCTCGGCCGCAGTGAAGATGCGTCGAAGATGCTGTTGCTGCGGGCGATGACGAGGATCGCGACGGTGCTGGGGGTACGGCGCAGCGATTAGGGACGACGGTCGAGTGGTCCGCGCGGCTGGGGTTGGTGAAGAGACGCAGCGACGGGATTTTTGCCGTTACCTCGGCGGGCAGACTGCGATTCAGCCGGCACCGCGGCTGGACGGCAAGTTCGCCCTCCGCCTGCGCCAGTTCCGTCACGCCATGTTGTGCAACTCCGTCATGCTCCGAAAGACCTCGCTGCCTGGGCTTGGCCCGATTCTGCCGTCCGTGTTCGTGTTCGCCGTCTCGGCAGGGGCCATCGCCGCGCAATGCGGCACCCAATGGTCGGCGCTATCTGGCGTGCCCGGAGTCGCAGGTCCTTCGGTGCGCGCGGCGACGCGGTGGGATCCCGATGGTGCCGGTCCGTCGCCCGAACTCGTCGTGCTCGGCGGGGACTTCGCCGGTGCTAGCATGACTCTCTCTCCGCGGGTCGTGTCTTATGAGCCCCTGACGGAGACCTGGGCTCCACTTGGTGCCGGAGTCGACGGCCTGGTCGAGGCGTTTGCCGTGCTGCCGAATGGGGAGCTCGTCGTGGCCGGTGCGTTTGCGAACGCCGGCAACGTGGCTGCCAGCCGGGTTGCGCGCTGGAACGGTGCGACCTGGTCCGCCCTCGGGACGGGAATCGGCTCCGGCCTCAACACCGACGTGCGCGCCTGCGTGACCATGCCGAATGGCGACCTGATCGTCGGTGGCTCGTTCACGGTGGCCGGTGGTGTCGCCGCCAGCAACATCGCGCGATGGGACG
>JAEUHT010000147.1 GCA_016793265.1 Planctomycetota bacterium | reverse complement strand
GCGCGGTTGCAGTTCGTATTGGCATTGGCCGGCAATCACAACCAGACTACGCATTCAGAAGCCATCGGCGTCCGCATCCCACAGCCCACCGAGCAGAGCCTGGAAGGACTGATCGTGTTCACGCAGTGGGCGGTCCTCGATCCAGAGAACCAGCAGTTCATCTACTCCGACGTCGTTGGGGCGCGCATCGGGCCCGGCTCCGCAGCGATGACGGCGCTGTCGGGACCGGCAGCGGCCACGTCGAGTGCCGTGCCAATGGCGGTGCGCAGACATCGCGCCGTGCAGTGGCTGGCTGCGGACCCGCGCCGGTTGCCGGCCGGCGCCCCGGTGCTGTCCCGGTTGCGTGCTGCTGCGGGCATGTGAGCGAAGGCACGTCGGGCGCCCGCACCGGCGCGATGGCGAAGCCTCACCGTCCTCGGTAGCCGCCCACGTGCCCCGCCGCAGGAACGTCGGCACGATTCCGCACCATTCCCACGCCCCAAGTTGCCGATAGCACCGCGGCAATGGCCGTCGGCGAGGTGAAGGCGCACCGCATGCGCGCGCAGTACGAGGCGTGGCCCTACCCGCAGGTGCCGCTGCTCGCCTCGCTGCCGAGCACGCACCCGTTCGAGCTGCATGCGGCGTGGCTGTGGGACCGCTGCGGCAGCGGCCCGACGCCCGCGCGCCCGCGGCTCTGGATCGCCGGCTGCGGCACCTTCCAACCGTACGCGTTCGCGATCGCCAACCCCAAGGCCGACATCGTCGCCACCGACCTCAGCGAGACCAGCCTCGCGCTGGCGCGCCGCCGCTGCCTCTGGCACCGGCAGCGGCACGTGCAGTTCGCCCCGTGCGACCTCGACGACCCGAGCACCTGGCCCGCCGGCGAGTTCGACCTGATCGAGTGTTACGGCGTGCTGATGAACCTCAGCGACCCGCTGGCGACGCTGCGCCGGCTGCGCTCGCGGCTCAGCCCACGCGGCGTGCTGCGGCTGATGGTCTATCCGCACTGGTCGCGCGCGCGCGTGTTCCAACTGCAGCGGGTGGCGCGCCTGCTCGGCCTCACCGCCAACGACCGCCACCACCCAGCCGCCCTGCGTGCGTTCGTACGCCGGCTGCCACTCGAGCACCCGCTGCGCTACGGCTTCACGACCTACGCCGACAGCAAGAACGACGCCGGCGTCGTCGACGGCTTCCTGCACGCGGGCGACCGCGGCTTCACCGGCCACCAGCTCGGCGCCCTGCTGCAGGGCGCGGGCCTGCAGCCCGCCTACTGGTTCCACCGGCCATGGGCGCAGCCCGACGTGATGGCCGAACGGCTCGGCCTCGGCGACCGCGCGCAGAGCACCGTGCTCGCCTACCTCGACCTCTGGCAGGAGCTGCGCTGCAACTTCGTCGTCTGCGCGCGCCGCGCCGACGCGCCGCCGGCCGAGGTGCAACCGCCGGCGCCGCACCCGCTGTTCACCGGCCATGGCCACGGCCTGCGCCACCGGCTGCGGCTCGAACGGCTGCGCTGGTTCGGCGGCAAGCTGCCCTCGCGCACCGGCGACGAGCGGCTGGTGCTGCGCCCGGCCGCGGCGCGGGCGCTGCTGCGGGGCCAACCGGCGCCAGGCGTCGACGCGCTGCAGCTCGGGGCGACGGCGGCCACCGCGCGGCCCGCGCACGACGATTTCGCCGCCGAAGCCGACTGGCTCGACCACGCCCATTCGCTGCGCACCGGCCGGCGGGCGCCGAACCCGCTCTACGCACACCTGTTCGCCGCGTTCGAGCTCGCCGAACGCCACCCCGAGCTGCAGCTGCCGGACCTCGAAGCACAGATGGGACGCTGGCTGCCGTGGGCCGACCCGCTCGAAGCGAGACCGATCGTGTTCGGGCTGACCCCGTACGCGACCTACCAGCGCTTCCGGCGCAGTGTGCAGGAGCACCTCGAACGGCAGGACCTCGGCGTCGCCAGCGACTACGGCAGCGTGCGGCTGCGCAACGACGCCGCGGCGCTGACCAAGGTGCGGGCCCTGCTCGCCGACAGTCCGCAGCTGCCGCGACAGCGACACGACGACGCCACGCTGCGCGAACTGTACGTGCTGCTGTGCACGCACGACGACCTGTTCGTGACGTTGACGTGAGCCCCGGCGTCAACCGGCTTCGAGTTCGCGCCGCAGCACGTTCGGCACCGGCGCCTCGATCGTGAGCCGGCGTCCGTCGCGCGGGTGCGACAGCACGAGGCGGTGCGCGTGCAGGCACAACCGCGAGGCGCGCGCGCCGTAGCGATCGTCGCCGACGACCGGGTGGCCGAGCCAGGCAAGGTGGGCGCGGATCTGGTGCTTGCGGCCGGTGTCGAGCATCACTTCGAGCTCGGTGCGCGCACCGTGGCTGTCGACGGTGCGGTAGCGCGTGCGCGCCGGCTTCGCCTCGGCGTGGGTGCCGACGCGCACGCGCAGGTTGCGGTCCTCCCACAGCGGCTGCTCGATGGTGCCAGCCGCCGGCTCGGGCCGCCCCTCGACGATCGCCACGTAGACCTTCTCGACCTCGGGCCACGCTGCCTGCACCGCGTCGCGCAGCTCGCGCGAACGCACGAACAACAGCACGCCCGAGGTCTCGCGGTCGATGCGATGCGCGGGCCAGACGTCGGCGCCCCGCCGCTCGTGCTGCACACGTTCGCGCGCGAACGCCAAGGCGGTGCGTTCGCGTTCGTGTTCGCTGCCGACGGCGAGCAGGCCGGCAGGCTTGTCGACGGCGAGCAGGTCGTCGTCGAAGTAGAGCACCGGCAACTTCGCCGCCGTCGCCTCGGCACGGCGGCCGGCGCCCTTGTCGCGCACCTCGACGACGTCGCCGGCGGCGACTTGCTGGTTGCCGCGCGCGGCCGGCATGCCGTTGACATCGACGCAGCCGAGCTCGATGCGCTGGCGCAGGGTATTGCGGCTCCAGCCCGGCAGCTGCGTGGCGAGCAGCTGCAGCAGCGGGCCCGCGGCGTCGGCGGTGAAGCGTTCACCGTTCATGGCGGCTCCGGGCAAGTGGTGCAAGCGGCGCGGGGTGCAACATGCGCGCACGCTATCCGGGCCGGCCCTGTCGACGCGAACGGCGGGCGACGGGCGTGGCAATGCCGCCGAACGCGCGGCACCGCGGCGGTGCGGAGCCGCCGCGGCGCGCAACGCTGCAGTCCGGATCAGCCCTTCTTGGCGGCCTTCTTGCCGGCCTTCTTCGCCGCCTTCTTGGCGGGCTTCTTGGCGGCCTTCGCCGGCGCCTTGTCGCTGCTGCAACCACCCATGCCACCACATCCGCCCTTGCTGCCACATCGTGCCATCGGAACGCTCCTGAGTTGGTCCGCGTCACCATGACGCGGAGCTTCTGCATGGGAGCATGCGAGCAGGCGACGCGTCCATGGGTCGCAGTCCGCAGACGGGCGCGTCTGGCCGCGACCGGCGATCAGCCAGCATCGCTCGGCGGGACCTCACTCGTGATGCGCGGCGCTGGGAACGGCCCCGGCAGGGCCCGGCGGGCGTGGGCGCGGCGGGTCTCGAAGAACTCGCAGCAGAGCACGGCCGGCAGCCCGCCGAGCAGCATCGTCAACATCCAGAAGCGCACCATCGCCGGCTCGGCGGCGTAGGCCGATAGCCGCCGGCGCGTGAACAGCGCCAACAGCAGGGCGAGGCCGACCGACGCCGCGGTCAGCCATGGGCGCCGCCACGACACCACCAGCGCGTCGACGAGCCACGGGCGCGACGACGACGACGCGAACGACCCCGCGACCTGCAACAGCGGCGGACGCACCACGGCCGCCAGCATGGCGATGGCCGCGGCGCCACGTTCGCTCCACGTCTGCGGCGTGAAGGTGTGGCGCCACGGCGCGGCGCCGCCTTCGCCGACGACGGCGACGCCGAAGGTGACCGGGTCGTCGCCCTCGCGAGTCACGCTCGCTGTCGAAGCGTTCCGCCGCGGCAGGTCGAACCCGAGCCACTGGCCCTCGTGCAGCACGTAGCGCCGCTGCTGGCCATGCACGAGCCAGCGGCCGCTGTCGGTGAAGGCGGCGCGCAGCGGTTCGGCGAGCGTCGCCAGTTCGGCGGGCGAGGGGCCGTAGTAGTCGAACTCGACGAAGCGGTCGCCGTCGGGCAGCGGCTTCGGCACGAACACCTGCGCGGCGGCGTCGAACCACCACGTGGCGCCGCTGGCCGGATCGGCCGCGACGGCCTGCAGCCGCTGCTGCGTGCCGACCGGCAGCACCACGGAGCCGGCGGGCAGCGCGGCGTGCGCGGCGCCGACGCCGGTCCGGCGCAGACCCGCGCCGGGGCTGCGTGTCCAGCAGTTGCCGCGCCGATCGATGAACACGCGGCCGCCGAAGTCGAAGTAGCCCACCCACCACGAGTGCCTGCCGAGCCACAGTGGCGCCTCGACCTCGAAGTCGGAACGCCGCCACGTGCTCGGCACCTGCAGGTGCGCACCGAACGCCGGCTTCGGCCCCGGCGGCGCCGCCACTTCCTGGTGTCGCTCGTCGACGATCACGGTGCGGTACTCGCCACCACCCGCCTGTTCGTTGCGCACGAGCACGACCCCGTCACCACGGCGGAACAGCTCGGGGTATTCACCTTCCAACTGATGCAGCCAGGTGCTCTCGAACTCGCTGGCCACCAGGGTCCAGGTGCCCAGGACCGCGAGCACGGCGATCGACGCTGCCGGCCGCCCACCGCGCGCGACCCACGGCCGGTCGGCGTCGGGCTGCACCTGCATCGCGCGCACGGCGCCCCACGCGAACAACCCGGCGGCGCCGAGGTGACCGAGCACAAACGGCGCCTTCGCCGTCACCTGGTCGCTGCCCGCGAGCGCGCCGATCGGCACGAACACGGCGCCGAACGCGGCCGCGGCGATGACGAGCCGCAGCAGCCAGCCGACCGGCAGGCTGCCGGCGAACAGGCCGATCATGGCCCCACTGACGATGCCGATGCCGCTCTGCCACAGCTCGCCGAGGCCGTCGAGGTGTCCCCACACGAAGGTGTCGTCGAAGACGAGCATGCCGAGCCAGGCGCCGAACGGCGCGAGCAAGAGGCAGGCGGCGACGACGAGGTTGACCGCGACGAGGCGGGCCAAGGCGAGCCGCGCCGGCGACACCGGCCGCTGCCACAGGAACTCGCGGGTGCCGAGCACCTGGTCGAACATGGCGCCGGTCAGGCCGACCACGACGCCGAGGATCCAGGCGGCGTGGAACAGCGCCTCGTGGCGCGCCGCACCGACCAGGAACACACGTTCGAACGAGTGCTCACAGATCGCCGCCGACAACGTGATCAGGCCGAGCCCGAAGGTCACGAGCAGCCACGGCAGGTCCTTGCGCAACACCACGATCATCGGGCCTCTCCTTCGCCGGCGGCGCCGGCCAGTTCGGCGAACGCCGCCCGCGGCCCGCCCCCCATCAGGTCCAGGAACAGCTCTTCGAGGCTCGGTGCGGTCGGCGGCGCCAGTTCGCCGCGGGCGGCCAGTTCGGCGAGCGTCGCCGGGGTGGCGTCGAGCAGGGTCAGTTCGTGGCAACCGCGGCGCTTGGTCGCCGCCAGCACCTGCGGCCCGCTCGGCGGCAGGGCCCCGTCGCGCGGCGTCCAGGCGCAGCGGCGCACGCGGCGCTTGAGCTCGTCGAGCGTGGCGTCGACCAACAGCGCCCCGTCGTGCAGGATGCCGATGCGATCGGCCACCCGTTCGACGTCCTGCAGGAAGTGGGAACTGAACAACACCGTGCAACCGGTGTCGGCCAAGAGGTCGATCAGCACGTCGAGCAGTTCGCGCCGCATCACCACGTCGAGGCCGAGCGCCGGGTCGTCGCAGACCAGCAGTTCGGGGCTGCCGGCGACCGCGAGCACGAGGCTCAGTTGTGCGCGCTGGCCGCGCGACAGGCGCGGGATGCGTTGCTCGGGTCGCAGGCCGCAGCGGGCGATCGCCCGCTCGGCGAAGTCGCGCCGGAACAACGGCCGCGTGCCGGCCTCGAAGGCGACGGCGCCACGCACGGTCATCGTCGGATAGAGCCGGTGGTCCTCGCCGACGTAGCCGATGCGCGCGCGGTGCACCGGCCCGAGCTGCCGGCAGTCGTGGCCGAACACGCTCGCGCGCCCCGCCAGCGGCCAGAGGAAGCCGAGCAGGATGCGCAGCGCCGTGGTCTTGCCGGCGCCGTTGCGGCCGAGCAGCGCGTAGACCTGCCCGCGCGGCACGCGGAACGACAGGCCCTTGAGCACGTGGCTGGCGCCGAACCAACGCTGCACCTGGTCGAACTCGACGATCGTCTCGGTCATGGCTTCTTCCTCTCACCCTTGTTGGCGCCATCGGCGGCGAACTGCATCTCGTCCAGGCACTGCCGCAGCGCCTTCTCGATGTCCGCGGCCGGGAAGCCGAGGTGGAACGCCTCGGTCGCCGCGCGCCGCAGCAGGTCGACCAGCTGCTTGCGCCGTTCCGTCGCCGCGAGGTCGCTGCCGCGCCCGGTCAGGAAGCAGCCCGCCCCCTGCCGCCGCACGATCACGCCATCGCGTTCGAGCACCTCGTAGGCGCGCACGACGGTGTTGGGGTTGATCGCCAGTTCGCGCGCGAGGTCGCGCACGCTCGGCAGCCGGTCGCCCGCCTTGGCCGTGCCCTTGGCCACCGCCGCCTTGACCGCGAACACGACCTGCTCGAACAGGGGCTCGGCGGACTGCGGGTCGATGCGGATGATCACGGCGGCTGGTGTTCCTAGTGTGCTAGTTCAACTAGAACAGTTGGCAGCGCCGCCGTCAAGCCCCTTGCGGCAAGCAACAGGCTGCCGGGCTCGGCGCCGCCCGGACCGGCGACGGCTCAGTTGCCGACGACCCTGCGGTAGGTCGCGTAGGCGGCGACCATCTGCAGTCGGCAACCGCAGGTCCCCAACACCCGTGGCAACGAAGTCCCCGGTTGGCAGAGTCCCTTGACGCGGCTGCTCCGACGGGGATCCCGACCCGGCGGCAACCTCGGCGCGCAGCCGGCTGGCACGAGGGCCGCACCACACCTGCCCCTCGCCGCGGCCGTGCGGTAGAGTCTCTCGGCAGCCAGCCTCGTCGAACGTTCGCCCGCCACCACCATGCCCACCTCCCGACCGCTCGCGCCGTACGGCGCGGCGACCCGTTCCCTCCTTGCCATCGCCGCCACGGCGGCGATCGCGACCGCCCAGGCCCAGCTCGACCTCGACGGCCGGCTGCTGCTGCCGGCGCCGCCGACAGTCGGCCCGCTGCAGTTCGCCGCCGACGGTTCCTGCTCCCGGCAGCAACCCGAGCCGGTCGATGCCTACGGCCTGCTGTCGCCGCTGCACCAGTTGATGCTGCGTTCGGTCAGCGATCGCCGCGACCAGCAGGAGCACGTGCTCGGCTGCTGGCTCGACCCGGTGGCACCGCAGGTGGCGTCCTTGTTCAACGCCGCGATCATGGGCCCACAGGGCTTCCAGCTCGCCAACCGCTGGACGGCGACGGCGACGCAGCCGAGCGGCCTGACCACGGGCGACCCGACCGTGCTCACCGTCAGCTTCGTACCCGACGGCACGCTGCTGCCGAACGGCGTCGGCGAGGGCGCCGGCACCAGCAACCTGTTCGCGGCGTTCAACTCGGCGTTCCCGAGCCAGGCGACCTGGCAGAACCGCATCATCGCGGCGTTCACGGCCTGGGGGAACCTCACCGGCACCAGCTACGTGTTCGAACCGAACGACGACGGCGCGCCGATGTTCAACACCAGCGGCGCCCTCGGCGTGCGCGGCGACGTGCGCATCAGCGGCAAGTTCGTCGACGGCAACGGCGGCATCCTCGCCTACAACTTCTACCCCAATGGCGGGGACATGGTCATCGACACCGGCGACCTGGCCTGGTTCGCCAACTCGTCGGGCAACTACCGCCGGCTGTTCAACGTCGTCGCCCACGAACATGGCCACGGCCTCGGCCTCGACCACGTCTGCCCGGCCGACGGCACCAAGCTGATGGAGCCGTATGCGACCACGGGCTACGAAGGGCCGCAGTTCGACGACGTGATGTCGGGGCAGCGCTTCTACGGCGACCGCTTCGAGAACAACGACAGCGGCGCCACCGCGACCGACCTCGGCACGCTCGGCAACGGCCTGACCACGGTGACGAACGTCAGCAACGACGGCAGCACCGACCAGGACTACTTCAAGTTCACGGTCACCGGCGACAAGCTGCTGACCATCACGGTGCACCCGGCCGGCTCGCCCTACCTCGAAGGACCACAGGTCGGCAACTGCTCGACCGGCACCTCGCTCGACCCGCGCCTGATGCGCAACCTGTCGATCGTGCTGATGAACGGCACCGCCACCGGGGTGATCACGTTCTCGACCACGGCGCCGATCGGCGTCGACGAGGTCATCAGCAGCTACGCCGTGACCGCCGGGACCTACCAGGCGCGCGTCACCGGCAGCGGCACCGATACGATCCAGATGTACGAGCTGTCCATCGACGTCGTCGACAACGGGCCGGTGGCCACGGCGACGCTGGTCGGCAGCAGCTGCGGGGGCCTGGCCTGGAACGCGCTGAACCGGCCGCTGCTCGGCACCTCACAGATGATCCTGATGACGGGAATCGCCACACCGGCGGCGTCGATCGGCATCGTCCTGCTCGGCTACGGCCAGATCCCGGGCGGCTTCGACCTC
>JAEUHT010000112.1 GCA_016793265.1 Planctomycetota bacterium | reverse complement strand
CCCACCCGGTTCGAAGAAGGTCGACTACGAGGCCGAACTCGCGGTCGTTATCGGCCGCCGCGCCAGCCGCGTCTCGCGCCAGCAGGCGATGGACTGCGTGCTCGGCTACTGCAACTTCCACGACGTCAGCGCGCGCGACTTCCAGTTCGCCGACGGCCAGTGGCAGCGCGGCAAGTCGTGCGACACCTTCGCGCCGTTCGGCGAGTTCATCGCCACCAAGAGCCTGATCCCCGACCCGCACAAGCTGCGCATCCGCTTCCGCCGCAACGGCGAGACGCTGCAGGACAGCAACACCAGCCAGCTCGTGTTCGGCGTGCCCGAGCTGGTCGAGTTCCTGAGCACCTACTTCACGCTCGAACCCGGCGACGTCATCGCCACCGGCACACCGCCCGGCGTCGGCTTCGCGCGCAAGCCGTCGATCTACCTGCAGCCCGGCGACGTCTGTGAGGTCGAGGTCGAAGGGCTCGGCGTGCTGCAGAACACGGTCGCCGCGGCGGACTGAGACGCGGCCAAGGCGACGACGCCGCGGGCCGGTTGCGTCGATCTCCCGGTTGGCGAGCCCCGCGTTGCGGCGTCCCGACCGGCGCGGCGACGGCTCGCCCGCGGGCGAGCCGGCTCAGGGCGCCGCGAACACCGGCGGGGCGCCTTCGAGCACCTCCCGCACCTTGTCGAACAGCGCGGCCTGCGCGAACGGCTTGCGCAGCATCGGCAGGTCGCCGACATCGTCGGCGTCCGCGGCGTAGCCGGTCATCAGCAACACGCGCAGCTCCGGCCGCTCGCGCGCCAGCAGCGCCGCCAGCCGCCGAGGTGCGGCATGACGAGGTCGGTGATCAGCAGGTCGATCGGCCCCGTGTGGCGCCGCGCCACCCGGAGGCCGTCTTCCCCGTCGTGCGCTTCGAGCACCCGATAACCTTGTTCGGCCAGCAGCGTGCGAGTCAACGAGCGCACGGCGAGGTCGTCTTCGACCAGCAGCACGGTCTCGGTGCCCCGCGCGGTACGGGCGGCGTGGCCCTGCGGCCGCGGCAGTTGCACCTCGCCGTCCGTTTCCGGCAGGTAGAGCTCGAACACCGCCCCGCACCCAGGCTCACTGTGCACCTCGACGTGGCCGCCCGACTGCCGCACGAAGCCGTAGACCATGGCGAGGCCGAGCCCGGTGCCCTTGCCCGCAGGCTTGGTGCTGAAGAACGGTTCGAAGATGCGCGCCCGGGTGCCGGCGTCCATGCCGACACCGCCGTCCTGCACGGCGACGACGACGTAACGGCCGGGCAAGAGCCCACCCAGCGCCGCCGAGGCACCGCTGCCGACCGTCACCATGCGCGTGGAGATCGTCAGGGCGCCGCCGTCCGGCATCGCATCGCGGGCGTTGACCGCGAGGTTGACGATCGCCTGCTCGAACTGCACCGGGTCGACCCGCGCCGAACCGCCGCTGCAACAGCCGTCGAGCCGCAGTTCGATGTGTTCGCCGAGCAGCCGGCGCAGCAGGCCGCCGAGGTCGGCGAGGCAGCGGTCGAGGTCGACGACCCCCGGATGCAGCACCTGGCGGCGGCTGAACGCCAACAGCTGCCGGGTCAGCTGCGCGGCGCGTTCGCCGGCGTGCAGGATCTCCTGCGCCAGGGGCCGCGACGCATCGCCTGCCGCGAGCCGCGCCACGATCAGCTCGCTGCAGCCGTTGACGACCGTCAACAGGTTGTTGAAGTCATGGGCGAGGCCCCCGGCCAGCCGGCCGACGGCTTCCATCTTCTGGGCCTGCAGGAACTGCTGCTCCAGCCGCCGCCGCTCGGTGGTGTCACGCGCCATCGACACCGAGTAGCGCTTGCCGTTCTCATAGAAGGGCCGGATGCGCACCTCGACCGGGAACGTGCTGCCGTCGGCGCGGCGATGCAGCGTATCGAGCGTGATGGTCTCGCCGGCGTTCAGGCGATCGGTCACGCAGCCGGGCGTGGTCTGCACCGACGGGCCGGCGTCGAAGTCGTGCGGGCTCATGCCGATCAGGGTCTCGCGCGGCAGGCCGAGGCTGACGCAGCCCTGGCGATTGGCGTCGATGACCGTGCCGTCGGCCGCGTGCAGGAAGATCGCGTCGGTGGCGTGGTCGACCAGCACGCGGAAACGCGCTTCGCTGTCGCGCAGGCGCCGGTGCAGGTGCAAGAGGCTCAGGGCATCGCTGAGCCGGTGGCCGACCGCCTCGAACAGGCGCACCTCGGCTGGGGTCCAACACCGATCGTGGCTGCACTGGTGCAGCCCGAACATGTACGGCGGCGCCTCGTGCGGTCGCACGGTCATGGCCAGCACCGCCTGCACCTGGTAACCATCGGCGAGGAACCCGGGCACCGGCTGCGGCGCGCCACGACCGAAGGCAACCGGGACCTCGGCCCGGCAGACGGCCAGGAAGAGGTCGCGCACGTCGCCGGCGATCGGCACCGGCTCGCCGCGTGCGCCGGCCCCCGGATACTCCGGCCGCGTCCGTTCCATCTCACAGATCCAGCGGCCCCCGTCGGGATCACAGGGCTGGCCCAACCAGGCCCGATCCGCCGCGAACGCCACCAACACCACGTCGAGCACCTCGCGCATCATCGCGTCGAGATCCTGGTTGGACTGGATGGCGCGGTTGACGCGGTCCTTGACCTCCAGGAAGTGGATGTGCTCCGCCCGCTCCTCGTGCGCGCGCCGCTCGTCGGTGATGTCGACCACGATGCCGCGCAGGGTGCGCGGCTCGCCGTGTTCGCCGACCACGGTGACGTGATCACGCAACCAGACGACGCGGCCGTCGCCAGCGATCATGCGGTACTCGAGGGTGTTCGTCCGCAACGCCGCCGCCGACTCCCGGCAGGACGCGACGACGCGGTGCCGATCCTCGGGGTGCAGCTTCGACTCCCAGAAGTCCTGCTGCAGCCACTGTGCAGGGGCGTAGCCGAGCATGCGTTCGGCAGCCTCGCTGACGAAGGTCATCTGGAAGCTGCGGGCGTCCGCCTCCCAAACGATGCAGTTGAGCCCTGCGACCAGATCGGCGTACTGAGGATCCTGGAGTCGACCGTCTGCGGCACCGCGAGCCGTCATGCCTGCCTCCCGTGCGTGGATCCGGGGCCGCGACCGCCACGGCACCGGCAGCAAGGTGGCATCTTGCCTGCCAGCCTGGAGTCCGCCCAGCACGCCGAGGGCGTAGCGGGCTACGCAGTTGGCCCCCTACCTGCCTCACCCACCATCCCCGTCACCGGGGTTGCGGCCCGGCCGGCACGCGGCGCTGCAGGAAGTCGGCGAGCGACGCGTACAGGTGCTGGCGCGTGCCCTTGCCCTCGCGGATCGCGTGCGTGCGATTCGGGTAGGCCAGGAACTCGAACCGCTTGCCGTTCGTGATCAGCGCGTCGACGAGCCGTTCGGAGTTCTGGTAGTGCACGTTGTCGTCGCCGGTGCCGTGCACGAGCAGCAGGGGCGCCTTCAGGTTGCCGGCAAAGGTGATCGGCGAGCAGTCGCGGTAGACCTCGGGGAAGCGGCGCGGATCGCCGCAGTAACGCTCCTGGTAGATCGTGTCGTAAAGGGCGATGTCGGTGACCGGCGCCACCGACATGCCGGCGGCGAACCGGTCGGGGTAGCGGAACAGCATGTTCAGCGTCATCGCGCCGCCGCCGGACCAGCCCCAGATCGCCAGCCGCGAACGGTCCATCCACGCGCGCTCGTCGCCGAGCTTCTGCACCGCCTGATCCCAGTCGCGCGAGCTGGTGACGCCGATCTTCTGGAACAGCGCCTTGCGCCAGTCGCGGCCCTTCGGCGCCGGCGTGCCGCGCGCGTCGACCGACATGACCACGTAGCCGAGCTGCACGAGCCAGCGGTGGAACAGGTGGTGGCCGAGGGTCCAGGAGTCCATCACCGTCTGCGACCAGGGCTCGCCGTAGACGTGGAACAACACCGGCCACGACTTCGCCGCGTCGAAGTCCGCCGGATACATGGCCCAGCCGTCGAGCGTGACGCCGTCCGCGGTGGTGACCCGGAAGAACTCGTGCTTGCCCCTCGTGACCGCGTCGTAGCGCGCGCGCAACGCCGTGTTGTCGGCGAGCACCCGCACACGCTCATGCGAGGGCAACCGCACCAGGTCGATGATCGGCGGGGTGTCGAATGCCGACCAGGTGTGCACCGCCAGCGTGCCGTCCGGGCTGATGGCGTACTCGTTCCAGCCGTGCCGCTGGGCGTTCGTCGTAGCCGCGCGCGTCGTCCCCCAGCGCACCGAGCCATCCTGCAGCGACACCTCGCCGAGGTACTTCTCCGGGCCGTTGCCGCCGCTGACGTAGAGCTGCCCCTTGTCGAGATCGACGTGCAGCACGTCGACGAGGTCGAAGCCGCGCGTCAACACGCGCTGCGTCAGCAGCACCTGCTTGCCGCGCGTATCCCACTCGATCGTGCCACACTGCCGGAAACGCGGTCCCGTGCCGTCGTGGAACGTGGTGTCGCTGGTCCAGAAGAACTTGCCGCCGCCGTCGAGCCAGCGGAAGTCGTCGCGCACGTCGACGTAGGCCTCGTCGGCCTCTTCGTGCACCACGCGCACCTGCCCGGTGGCGACGTCGGCGCCGTAGACCACGAGCTTGTTCTGCGCGCGCGGCAGCCACTGCACCATCAGCTCCTTGCCCTCGGGGTGCCACTGCATGCGCGGCAGGTAGGTCTCGCGCGGATCCCCCGGCGTCTGCATCCAGACCGTGTTGCCACCGGCCGCCGCCACGACACCGACGCGACACGCCGAGTTGGTCGTGCCCGCCTTCGGGTACTGCACCGGCACGATGCGCGCGTAGCGATCGGCGAGGTTGTCGATCATGGCGAAGCTGCCGACGCCGCTGCAATCGAGTTGCCAGTAGGCGATCGACTGGCCGTCGGGGCTCCAGCGGAAGCCGTCGCGGCAGTCGAACTCCTCCTCGTAGACCCAGTCGAAGGTGCCGTTGACGACGGTCGCCGAGCCGTCCTTGGTCAGCCGCGTGATGGCCCGCGTGCCGACCTGCTCGACGTAGAGGTCGTTCTGCGCCACGTAGGCGACGCGCGAACCGTCGGGCGACCACTTGGCGAACATCAGCGACGACTTCGGCAGGTCGCCGCCGAGCCGCACCGGCCCGGCGCTGCCGTCGAGCGTGACCACGAAGTACTCGCCGCGCGTGTTCTGCCGCCAGACGCGTTCGCTGTCGGTGAAGACGAGCAGGCGCTTGCCGTCGGGCGACGCCGCGTAGTCCTCGATGGCGAGGCTGCCGGCGGCGCCGAGCCGCAGCGCCGCCGTTGGCGTCAGCACCTCACGCTGGCCGGAGATCGCGTCGCAGCGCACGAGCTCGAGCCCGCCGGCCGCGTTCGCTTCGAGCGTCGCGTAGTGGCCGCCGTCGAGCCAGCGCACCGGGCCGAAGCGTTCGGCCGCGAACTCGCCCGAGGTGATGCGCTCGGCGTCGAGCCGCGGGTCCTGCGCCAGGGCGCAGCCAGCCAACAAGAACAGGGACAGCGGAAGGGAGGCGCGATTCACCCCCGCATGCTACGGCGCGGCGGCGCGCCGCTCAGCGCAAAGGCGTGGCCGCCGCGAACTCGACGCTGCCGGGCGCGTCGACCGCGGTCGCCGCGAGCCGCTCCGCCGCGGCCCCGTCGCCGAACACCATCTCGACGTCGTACCGACCCGCCGGCAGGCCCGCGATCGGGATGCTGCCGTCGCCGCGCACCTTCGGCCGCAGCGTCAGCCACGGCGTGGCCTCACGGCCGGCGTCGAGGCGGCGCCAGATCGTCATCTCGCCACGCTGCCCCTCGTGGCCGGGCAGGTGCACGACGAAGGCCCGGGTGGCCGTCGCCGCCAGCGCCAGCGGCCGCGACCGCGAGCCCGAGGCCTCCCGCACGGCCACCACCGGCGGCAACGCAACCGCCGGCCCGCGCGCGTCGCCGCCCGGCGCCGGCGGGCCGCCGCTGTCCAGCGAGACGACGTGCGCCAAGACGATCAACGCCCCGGGAATCACCCACCATCGCAGTCGCTCCGCCATGTCGCGGGTTTCGGCAACCGGGCGCCGTCGCCTGAATGCCGTCTCGCCCCGGAACCTCCCTCGGGTGATGATCCCCCCCGTGCCCGCCTTCGCCGCCGCCCTCGGCTTCGCCATCGTCGACGACCTGCTGGCGCTGGACCTGCTGCCC
Organism: Planctomycetota bacterium; assembly: GCA_016793265.1. Lineage (GTDB taxonomy): Bacteria > Planctomycetota > UBA1135 > UBA1135 > UBA2386 > JAEUHT01. The sequence goes on along the minus strand of JAEUHT010000112.1, from coordinate 22,026 downwards.
GAGCTGGCGCGCACCTGCGACGACCTGCTGGCCGGGGGCCCCGGCCGCCGCGACGGCCTCAGGCATCCGCTGCTGCGCGAGCTCGCCGCCAGCCGGGCCGTGCGCGCCGTCGTCGAACCCGTGCTCGGGCCGACCTGCTTCGCCCACCGCGCCACCGTGTTCGACAAGACCCCCGCCGCCAACTGGCCCGTGCCCTGGCATCAGGACCTGATGGTGCCGGTGGCCGCGCGCGTCGACGCCGCGGGCTTCGGGCCGTGGTCGCAGAAGCACGGCAGCTGGTGGGTGCAGCCACCGGCGGCGACGCTGGCCAACCTGCTCGCCGTGCGCATCGACCTCGACGGCTCGCGGCCCGAGACGGGTTGCCTGCGTGTGCTGCCGGGCACGCACCTCGCCGGTGTGCTGTCCCCTGCGCGCATCGGCGAACTGCAGGCCCAGGTGGCGCCGGTGTGGTGCGAAGCGCCGGCCGGCGGCGCCGTGCTGATGCGCCCGCTGCTGCTGCACGCGTCATCGCGTGCCACGGTGGCGGGCCATCGCCGCGTCGTGCACCTCGAGTTCGCGGCGGCGCCGCTCGTAGCTGGGGTGGAGTGGCTCGACCGCGTGCCGGCGCGATGACCCCACGAGCGGCCCGCGGCGGCCGGCGCTACTCGTCCGCCACGATCTCGCTGGCCTCGGTGCGGCCCTCGGCCAGCGCCATGGTCTCGATCAGATGCGCCATGCCCGCCCACGTCTCCGGGCCCATCGCCGTGCGCGCCACGTGCACCGCGCCGGCGACGTAACGCGCCGGTGCCGCACCTTCGACCGCGCGCTGCAGCGTCCAGATCGCGGCATGGTGCTTTGGCGCGAAGTGTTCGAGCGCGCGCAGCGCGGCGCGCGCCGAGACGACGTCGACCACCGCCGGCATCTGCTGCAGGCAGCGCGCTTCGGCGTGCTGATGGCGGCGCTTCAACGCCGCCGGCATCAGCACGCGCACGACGTGATCGAGCACCAGCATGCCCCGTTCGCGTTCGACCGCGGCGGTGCGGCGGGTGTTGACGAGCAGCGGCACGAGCGGCCGCAGATGGCGGTTGCGGGCCTCGTCGTTCATGCTGTCGTTGCAGGCGCGCGTCAGCGCCGCCAGCACCGGGCAGGCGCAGCGCGGTTCGTCGCTGTGTGGCTCGCCGGCGAGCCAGGCCACCATCTCCATCGCGCACATGCCGTCGGCCCGGGTCGCATGGGCGCCGCGGCGCAGAGGATGTTGTTCGGTCAGTCGTTGCATGGCGGGGAAGCCGGCAAGCACGGGCCGGACCACGAAGGCTACCCCACGATGCGGCGCCGCGGCCGGTGCGGCCTCGACCCGCCTCGCCGACGCCGACGGCCGGCTGGCGCCTCGCCCCTTGGCAACGGCGCTTCAGCGGGTGCCGAGCAAGCCCACCGGCAGCGTTTCCGCGCTGTTCACCGGCCGCGGCACTTCGAGCATCGCCGCGAACAGCGTCACGCCGAAGCCCGGCGTGATGCGCTGGGCGAAGCGCGCGCCGGCCGGGATGCCGGCGCCCATCGCCAGGCCGACCACCTGGCGGTCGTACGGGTGGGGCGAACCGTGGGCCCCGGTCGTCATGCCGTCGAGCCAGTACGGCTTCACCACCACCTGCACGTCGCCGGCGCGGCCCGGGCACAGCGCCTGCGCCAGGCACTCACGCAGCTCGTCGCGCACCAACGTCGGCGTCAGCAGGTCGGCGGTCGCGAACGCGTCGCCGATGCCGCGCACCTTCTTCGCCGCCGCCGCCGCCACGCGCGCCAGCTGCAGCCGCGTCGCGTCGACGTCGCCGCCGCGCGCCGAGAGCAGCTCCTCGTCGAAGTAACACGAGCCCTCGCCGACGTGCGCCACGTACTTGCGGCCTTCGGGCGGCGCGCCGAACTGCTCGCGCAACGCCGCCTCCATCGCCGCCTTGACGAAGGTGAAGATCGTGCCGCGGCCGGCGTCGACGCCGTTGGCCTTGGCCCATTCGGGCGTCGGCGCCACGCCGTGGTCGGCGGTGAGGAACACCGCCCAACGGCCCTTGCCGACCCGTTCGTCGAAGAACGTCCACAACCGCGCCAGCTCCTGGTCGAGCCGCAGCAGCGCGTCGCGCGCTTCGACCGAGTCCGGACCGTAGGCGTGGCCGATGGTGTCGGTCGACGAGAAGCTCACGCAGAGCAGGTCCGGCACCGCGTCGCCGCCGAGGTCCATGCCGCGCACGGCCGCCTCCGCCGCCAGCCGCACCATGGTGTTGCCGACCGGCGAGGCGTAGGCCTGGGTGTAGAAGGCGCTGCCCGGGGCCTGCAACCCGCCGTCGACCGGCTGCGGCAGCGTGCGCTGCTTCCTGCCATTGCCGTGCACAGCCTCGTACGGGCGATCGTCGACGAGGCCGGCGTAGGCGTCGGGCCCGGCACAACGGTCCCAGGTCCAACCGAAGTAGCCGTCGATCGACTTGTCGGCGTTGAACTGCGTCAGCCACGCCGGCGTCGCCTCGACCCAGGCCGTGTTGGTGACGAGGCGACCGGTGCTGTTCTCGAACCAGAGCGCGATGCCGGCGTCCGCACCGGCCATCAGGATCGCCGACCGGTCCTTCCACGACACGCTGGCGACCTTGCTGCCGGCGACGTGGGCTTCGAGGCTGGCGGCGAACGTCGGCACCAGGAGCCGCGCCGCACCACGGTCCTTGCCCTCCGGCAGCTCGGCGAGTCCGGGCATCGGCGTCTCGACGCAGTAGGTCAGCTTGCCGGGCCGGCCGTCCTTGCCGGGTTCGAGCGTCCACCACTGGTTGCGCACGATGCCGTGCACCCGCGCCGGCACGCCGGTGCCGATCGTGGCGTGGCCGGGGCCGGTCTCGGTGCAGGCGTGTTCGTAGCGGCAGTCGAGGAAGCGCGCGCCGTCTCGCAACAGGCGGCGGAAGCCACCGTCCGCGGCCAGGTGCGGCTCGGCGTTGGCGAACACCCACGCGGCGAGCTGGTCGACCGAGCACAACACCACGAGGCGCGGCGGTGCGGGCGCGGCGTCGCGCTGGGCCGCGGCGACGGCGGTGAGCAGGAGGCAGGACAACGCGGCAGCTCGGGCACTCATCGCGCGAGCATCTTGGCCGCCCGTTCGATCGTGCGCCACGGCAACAGACCGAGATGGTAGATCGCCAGTGCGCCGATGCCGTGCGCCGCCGCGAGGTCGCGGACCTTCACCAGGTCTTCATCGCTGTTGAACGCCGGGGCCTTCGGCCACAGACAGAGCCGGCGCGGGCTCGCCGCCAAGGCCGCCATGCCCGGGCTCGTGAGTTGCCGCGCGATCGCCTCGGGGCCGTCGCCATAGCAGGTCAGCACCCGTTCGTCGGCGGCCGGGAACACCGCCGCCGTTGCGGCCGCGAACTGGCTGCCCGTGAACCACGGCTCCGGGTGCACCTGCACGGCGCGCGCGAGCCCCGGGGCCACCGACTGCAGCTTCGCCGCCAAGGCGGCCGCGGCCTCGCGGCGGCGCCGCAAGACGCCGGCGAGCCACTCCGGCGCCTCGCCACCCGCAGCCAGCGTGGCCTTCGCCATCGCGCAGCCACGCTGCACGTGGTCGTCGATGCACCCCATCACCGCCCGCCGGGTCGCCTCGAGGTCCTCCCCGGCTTGCCGGGCCCGCTCGCTGCAGGCGCCGCAGAAGCACGCCGACAGCGCCGCGTCGAGCAGGCCGCTCGGCACGAAGCTCGCCTTGTCGTGGTGGCTCGAGTGCTTGAAGCCGAGCTGACCGTAGGCCTCGAGTTCGACCGCGGCGAGGCCCGGGTGCGCGGCGAGGTCCTGCACCATCGCCGTCAGGTACTGCTGCACCGCGGGCTGCGACGGACACAGCGCGTAGTGGTAGACGTCGCCGAAGGCGTCGTGCACGCAGCAGCGCGGGTGCAGCGCGCCGAGCCGCGAGTTGTGCGTGCCGATGCTCCAGGCGCGCACGCCGAGGCCGTGCGCGGTCGCCTCGGCGAGGCAGACTTCGAGCGGCGAGGGCCCGTCGGCGGGCACCTCGCTCGACACCAGCGGCCGCAGTTCGCCGTAGTCGGCGCGCGGCCGGAAGTGCACCACGCCGTCTTCGAGGAAGCGCACGCGGCCCGGTCCCCACGGCGTCAACCACCGCCCAGCGTGGTAGCTGGTGGCGAGGCACAGCTCGTGGAAGCCGAGCTCACGCAGGCGGCGCAGATTGCCGCAGGCGATCAGGGCCGGCAGGTCGAACGGGTGCACATAAGCCGCGAGGCGCATGGCCCAGGAATACCCGCGGCGGGGTCGCCTGCAGCTGCCAATTCCACGGCGGCGCCCGCTACGCTCGCCGCGTGCGCCGCGCCCGCCTCGCTCGTTCCTGGCCGTTCCTGCTCGCTGCCTGCGCCACGCCACCTGCGGATCCCGCGACGTCGTCGCTGGCCTCAGGCCAGGTGGCCGCCGTATTCGTGCACCCGGACTACGACCCCGCGGCGCACGCCGCGACCTGCAAGCCCTGGCACCGCGTCTTCGCCCCGGACGGCCGACAGTTGACCAAGGACCTCGGCGGCGAATTCGAGCACCACCGCGGCTTGTTCATCGGCTGGAACCTGGTGCGCTGGCGCGGCCAACGGCTCGACTTCTGGCATTGCCACGGCGGCGAGACGCAGCGCTGCGTCGGCCTCGTGCGCAGCGCCGACGGCGCCCAGGTCGCCGACATCGAGTGGCGCACCCGAGCCGGCGGGCTCGTCTTGCACGAGCGGCGCACCCTGCGGCTCCGGCCGCGCGACCCCGACGTCTACGAGCTCGAGCTGGCGCACGAGTTCACCGCCGACGACACAGTCGAGCTCGCCGGGGATGCCCAGCACGCGGGGCAGCAGTTCCGCGCCGCGCAGGCCTTCGCCGAGAAGGCGGCCGCGCCGGTCACCTACCTGCGCCCGGCCACAGCCGCGCCGCACGGCGACGACATCTGGACCGGCTGCGAATGGACCGCCGCGGTGTTGCCGCTGCCCGACGGAACGGTGACCGTGCTGCGCGTCGAGGGCGCGGACAACCCGAAGCCGGCGACATGGTCGACACGCGCCTACGGGCGCTTTGGCGCCACCTTCACGACGACGATCGTGGCCGGCGGCTCGCTGCGCTGCAGCAGCCGATACGTGATCGCCACCGGCGCCCGCGACGGCGCCTGGTGCAGAGCCACCGCCGCCTCAGTCGCAGCGCGGCGGTGACCCTGGCTCACGCAGCCGGCGTTCGAGTTCGGCGACGCGCTGCTCGAGCGTGCGCACGCGGACCTCGAGGTCCGCGGCGAGTGGCGCAACGGTCGACCCGGCAGCTGGTGCTGACGGGCTCGCCGCCACCGCCGCCGACGCCGCGGCCCCCGTCGGCTCCGAACCGTCGCCGAGCAGGTGCCGCCAGCGGCGGTCGCGTTCGCGCGGCCCGAGCGGCAGCAGCTCGACGAGCGCCGGCGACCGTGCGGCGAGGCCACGCAGCAGCTGCTCGATCGCCTCGGGTTCGGCGTGGTAGCCCATGCGCAGGACCCGCGGCTTCAGCGCTCCGGGCGCCTGCGGCCCCCGCAACAGCAGCTCGGCCAGCACCGCCAGCTCGGGCTTGCCGAGCTGCAGCGCGGCCTCGAGGTCGTGGCGGAACTTGGCCACGCGCCCGCCGCCCTCGACGCGCTTGACGACGTCCTGCTGCTGCAGCGCCATCAGCGCACCGGCGACCTGGAACGGTTCGAGCGCCATCACCGGGTCGCGGTTGTTGCTCTGGTTGCAGCCGAGCACGAGCGCGTTCTCGGTCAGCGGGTAGGTGTCCGGCACCGTCAGCTGCTTCTCCACGAGCACGCCGACGATGCGTTGTCCGGTGCGGTCGAGGCGGACCATGGCGGTTCAGTTCTTCTTGCCGCCGGGAATGAGCCCCTGCAGCCCGCCGGGCAACAGCTTCTTCCTGGCCTCCTCGGCCTTCTGCTTGACCTCCTCTTCGAGGCGCTTCTGCTCCGCTGCGGCCTTCTGCTTGGCGGCGTCGAGCATCTGCTCGGGCGACTGGCTCGGGTCGACGACCCCCTTGAGGTCCGTCGGCAGCCCCTGCAGCAGCTTGCCTGCCTGGCCCTGCACAAAACCGGCGAGCTCCTGCTGGCCGGCGTCGAGCAGCGCCTTCTGCAGCGTCCGGTCGTCGAGCGACACCGCCGGGTTGGCGAGCGGCCCACGCAGGCCGATCGGCAGCAGCAGCGACTGCACCTTCGTCGGCGTCGCCCCGGCGAGCTGGAACATGGTGTCCTTCAGCGCCACCTGCAGCGGCGCATCGAGCGACAGGCCCTGCCCCTGCACCTGGTCGAGCAGCGCCTTCAGGCTGAGGTCCATGGTGCCGCCCTGCAGCGGCGCGGCCCCGGCGAGCCGCAGCTGGCCGAACACGCTGTCGACCGGCACCTGCTTCAGCACGAAGTCGAGCCCGAGCTGGTTGGTGGTCGCCGACCGGCCGGTCAGCGCCAGCAGCAGCGAGTCCGACTGCGACTTCAGCGACACCTGCAGCAGGTCCTGCAGCAGCGACGGCGCGTCGCTGAGGTTCTGCGCGTGCAGGTCGAGCGCGTCGACCTTGCCCTGCAGCGAGTAGCGGATGCCCTCGATGTCGAGCTTCTTGATGACGACGCGCGGCGTCGCTTCGAGCAGGTGCGTGGCGACGACGCGGGCGAGGCCGGCGGCCTCCTGGGCGGCCTTCTTCGCCGCGATCTCCTCCGGCGTCGGCTGCGGCGCCGGCGCCTGGTCGCCACCGGCGATCTTCTCGATCCACTGCTTGGCCTGCTCGAGGCGCTGCCGCCACAGCTCGTAGTCCTTGACGTAGTCGTCGATGGTCTTGCTGCCGGCCGGCGCCGGCGAAGGCGGCGGCGGGGGCGCGGTGCCGGTGATGCGCACGCCGCGTTCGGCGCGTTCGAGGTTGCCCCGCGCGTTGCTCGCCACGATCTCGGCGATGACCAGACGCTTGCGCAGCAGTTCGCCGGTGTCGATCGTCGCCACCAACTTGTCGGCGGCGAACAGGTCACGGTCGAGCGCGTTCTTGTCGGCGATGGCGAGCCCCTCGATGCTGAGGTTGCCGTCGCCGAGGCCGAGCCGCGCCGCCTGCAGATCGACCGTGGCGCCGTTCACCGCTTCGAGGCCGGCCTTCAGGTTCCGCGTCAGGATCGGCGTCGAGAAGAAGGTCTGGAAGGTGTAGATGCTGGCCAGGAACACCACCGCCACGATCACACCGCTGATGCGGATGGGCAGGCCGCGCTTTTGCGACTCCGACAGCTCGCGCCAGGTCTGCTTGCCCTTGCCCTTGCCGAGCAGCAGCCAGGTCGAGAACCGCACCCAACCCTTGTTGGCGTACTTCTGGTAGCGCTCGCTGTTCGCCTCGACCTCGGCCATGCGCGCGCGCAGCAGGCGCAAGCCGCGGTTGAGCAGCCAGCCCGAGCCGACGCCGAAGACGAGGCCGAGCAACAGGCCGCCGGTGGTCGCGTAGTATTCGAGCCCGAACCAGGCCGTGACCTTGCCGTTGACGAGGCCGCGGAACAGGCCCTGCAGCGGGCCGTCGAGCAGGACGCCGCCGAGCCAGTAACTGACCGGCAGCAGCACGAAGCTGAGCAGCTTCGCCAGCAGCGTGGTGAGGCCGAACACGCCGAGGTTGGCGTTCAGCACCAAGGCGGCACACAGCAGCAGCAGGATCAAGCCAGGCGCCTGCGCAAAACCACCGCCGAGGTCGCCGGGCAGGAAGAAGCCCGGCACGAAGCCGAGCAGGCCACCGAGCGTCGTGGCGAGCGACACCTGCAGCGGCGTGGCCTTGCCACGCAGGATCGAACCGAGCTTGCGCGTGAACAACATGCCGCAACCGTACGCGCCGGAGCCCGGCGGCGCCAATCAGGCGGGCGCCGCCCCAGGATGCAGGCGTTCGAGGGCGGCGGCGAAGCGGATCCGCAGCGCCGCGTAGGCCGGCTGCAGCCGCGGCTGCGGCTGGGTGCGGGCGCCGAGCCGCACCGCGGGCGCCGCCACCTGTTCGCAGCGCAGGTCGGGTTCGCCCGCCGCCCGCCGCACCGCCCACGACGCCTGCAGCGCGGCGCCGAGCGCCGCCGACTCGGTCTCTTCGAGCACGGCGACCGGCACGCCGAAGGTGTCGGCGAGCACCTGCCGCCACAGCCCGTTCTGCGCCGCACCGCCGGTCAGGCGCACCTCGTCGACCAGGAGGCCCAGGCCCCGCAAGCGGTCGAGCCCCAGGTTGAGGTTCAGCGAGGTGCCTTCGAGCGCGGCGCGGTAGAGGTGGCCAGGGCGCAGGCACCCGGGGCGCACGCCGAGCAGCGTGCCGGTCGCTTCGGGCAGATCGGGCACCCGTTCGCCGACCAGGAACGGCAGCCACAACAGACCGTCGGCGCCAGGGCGCACGGCGCCGGCGGCAGCGGTGAGGGCGGCGTGGTCGAGCCCGGTCAGCGCCTTCACCTCCTCGGTGACGCCGGTCAGGTTCATCACGCAGAGCAAGGGCAGATAGGCGCCGTCGCTGCTGCAGAACGCGGCGATCAGGCCGTCGGGGTCGACGACCGGCGACTCGGTGCGTGCGAAGATGGTGCCTGAGGTGCCGAGGCTGACGACGACGACGCCGGCCGAGGTCGCGCCGCTGCCGATCGCCGACATCATGTTGTCGCCGCCGCCGGTGCTGACCGGCAGTCCGGCCGGCAACCCGAGCCGTGCTGCGGCGGCGGCCGTGAGCCGACCCGCCAGCGCGCCCGCCGGCAGCAGCGGCGGCAGCAACGCCGGCAGCCGCGCGTCGATCGCGGCCATCGCCGCGGCGTCGAAGCTGCGTGTGCCCGGGTCGAAGAAGCCGGTGCCGCTGGCGTCGCCGGCCTCCATGGTGGCGACCCCGGTCAGCCACCAGTTGACGTAGTCGTGCGGTAGCAGCACCCGGCGCACCCGCGCCCAGCGCTCGGGCTCGTGGCGCGCGCACCACAGCAGCTTCGACGCCGTGAAGCCGGTCTGCACGCGGCGGGACAGCCGTTGGCTCAACTCGCGGGCTTCGGCGACGGTCGCCGTGTCACACCACAACTTCGCCGGCCGCACCACCTGGCCACCGTCGTCGAGCAGCACGGCGCCGTGCTGCTGCCCCGACACCCCGAGACCGGCGAGCCGCTGCACGTCGATCTGGCGGGCGACGTCGTGGGCGCACGCCACCACCGCGTCGAGCCACCCGGCTGGTTGTTGTTCGAGGTGGCCCGGCGGCAGCCCTGCGACGAGCCGGTGCGGCGCCGCGGCGCGCGCGACGATCTGCCCGCTCGCCGGTGCGACGACGATGGCCTTGGTGCCCTGGGTGCCGACGTCGAAGCCGAGGCAGAGGTCCTGCATGACCGCGGCACGGTAGCCGTCGGGTCACTTCTCGCCGAGCAGTTCCTGGGCCGTGAACGGCTCGCTGCGGCCGGCGTGTTGCTCGCGCACGGTGCGCACGAGCTCGGTGGTCACCGGCGCCGCCTGATGGCCGAACGCGCGCCGCAGGTAACTGAGCACCTGCGCCAGCTGGTCGTCGTTCAACATGCGTTGCCCCGGCATCTCCAGGTTCCACGGCGTGCCATCGATGTCGAGCGGACCACGCAGGCCGAACAGCGCGATGCGGGCCAGCCGCTCGGGCGGCCCGAGCACGAACTCGGAGTCGCGCAGCCGCGGCGCCAGGCCCTGCTGGCCGTTGCCGTCGAGCTGGTGGCACGCCGCACAGACGCCGGCGAAGACCCGTTCGCCGGCGCGCACGCGCGCGGCCTCGTCGGTGGTCAGCTGCGTCACCACGCCGGGCGCGGTGTTGCCGACCAACGTCACCGCGGCGAGCAGCTCCTTGGCCAGCGGCTGGCGCGGGTCGCCCGCCGCCGCGGCCAGCTGCGCCAACGCCGGCGGCGTGCTGGCGAAGCGTAGCCAGCCGACGCGGGCCGCCCCCTTCGGCAACGCGTCGAGCGCACCCCGCAGCAGCTCGGCGGCGAACGGCGAGGTCGTGGCCAGGGCCAGCACCCGCTCCTGCAGCGCCGCCTGCCGCTGACGCACGGTGCGCGCGGCGAAGTCGCGCGCCAGCAGGAGGAAGCGCGGTCGTTCGCCTTCACCCAGGTCGAGCACGCGCTGCAGCACCTCGACGAGCTGGCGCTGGCTCGCCGTCGCCACCGCACCACGCAGCATGGCGTCCTCGGGCGTCGTGCTGGCGGCGGTGACCAGGGCCCGCAGCGCACGTTCGCGGCGGGCACCATCGACGGCGCGCTGCAGCACGTCGCCGAGCGCCAGCGCGGCGTGCCAGCGCACGTTGGGCCTGGCGGCCGGATCGGCGACGATCGCCTCGACGGCGCGCCACGAGACGCGGTCGCCAGCCGCCAGGAACGGCCCGGCCAGGTCGAGGCCGAAGCAGACCACGCCCGGGTCGCCGTCGAGCAGGGCCCGGCGCACGTCGGCTTCGTGCAGGCGGTCGAGGCCATGCAGCGCCGCCAGCAGCACGATGCGCACGGCCGGCCGCGCGTCGCCGGCGAGACGTTCGCGCAGCGTCCCGGCAGCGCCAGCAGCCCCTTGCATCACGAGTTCGCGCAGCGCGAGGTCGCGCACCGCGCCGTTCGGGTGCAACAGGCCGGCGATCGTGGCCTCGACGTCGGCGAAGCCGAGCGGCGGTGACGGCGGCGCCGCGGCGCCGTTCGGCACGAGGCGCCAGATGCGTCCGAGACCGGTCGGCGTCGTCAGCTCGCGGTCGACGATCTGCTGGCGCAGGAAGCTGGTGACGAAGTTCTTGTGCTGGATCACGCCGCGATACATGTCGACGACGTAGAGCGCGCCGTCGGGCCCGGTGGCGAGGTTGACCGGCCGGCAGCGTTCGTCACTCGAGGCGAAGAACTCCAGGCGCTCGGCCTCGTAGGCGTTGGCGCCCTGCATGCGGCCATCGTGGTCGCGCAGCACGATGCGACGCACCAGGTTGGCCGCCGGTTCGCAGGCGAAGGCGTCGCCGTCGCAGCCCGGCAACAGCCCGCCGCGGTAGATCAGCGGCGCACACACGGCGGTGTGGATCGCGAGCTTGTAGTCGACCAGTCGCCCCGGCTGGTAACCGCGGTTGACGCCGGGCGTGATGTGGCTCGGCCACACCGTGTGGTCCTGGCAGACGCGGTGGTTGTGTTGCGGCAGGCCACCGACCAGGCTCGCGGCGGGGCCGTGGCGGGTCGGCACCAGATCGACGTGCAGCCAGTCCTCGTTGTAGTTGAAGTAGAGGCGGCCGCGGTCGTCGTGGGTGATGCCCCACTGGCCACCGCCGGCGCCGTGCTCGATCACGAAGCCCTTCGGCGTCCACCGCAAGAGCCGCTTGTCCCCGGCGAGGTGGATGCGATTGTCGAGCCCCCACAGCAGACCGTTGGCGCAGTGTTCGGGGTTGTCGATGCCGGCTTCGAAGCCGGCGCAGACCTCCTGTTCGGCGCCGGCGTCGGCGCGCAGGTCGCCATCGGCATCCGGCAGCCAGAGCAGACGCGGCGGCGTCAAGACGAGCGCACCGCCGCGCAGCGGCAGCACCGCGCGTGGCAGCACCAGGCGATCGTTGTACACCGTGGCGCGGTCGGCGCGGTGGTCGCCGTCGTGATCCTCGAGCACCACGACCCGCCCGGTCGGCGCCGCTTCGTCGGTGGCGTCGAGGTCGAGCATGAAGTTGCGCATCTCCACCACCCAAAGCCGCCCCGCCGCGTCGAACGTCGCCGCGACCGGATCGCCGATCATCGGCTCGCTCGCGAACAGCTCGCAGGTGAAGCCCGGGGGCAATCGCAGCGTCACCATCTGCTCGGCGGGGCTGCGCACGTTCGCCGGCGGCACCACGAGGTCCTTGGGCAGCGGCGTCTGCGCTTCGCCGGTGCGGTCGCCGCGCTGGGCCGGAAGCGCCAGGGCGACCAGGGCGGACACGAACGCGAGCAGCAGCCGGCGGCCGGAGACGAATGCCATGCGCCCAGTATGAAGGCACGGCCGATGCCGGGCGACGCTCGAACCCCAAGCCCTGCGGGCCGGCGGGGAGCACGGCCCCCACTGCGGGCCGCTACTGCAGGATCACGAAGCCGTCTGGCGGCACCACGATCGCGTGCTTGACGCCGTTGATGTAGGCGCCGTACTCACCCGGCGGCACGTCGGTGATCTCCCAGGCATGGACGTCGCTGGCGAACCGCCGGAACACCGGCGCGATGCCTGGCAAGCTCGCGTCCTCGCGGCGGAACTCGACCGCGACCAGGCGATAGGGCGCCATCGGCGACGGCCGCAGCGACTGGTGCACCAGCACCCGCCCAGGGCGCTGCACGGTGACGCTGACGGTCGCCGCCGCCGAGGCGTTGAGCGCTTCCGGCGTCACGAAGGCGGTGCCGCCGTCGTGGCCGACGATGGCCAAGCCCTCGGTGCTGGTGCGGGAGGCGATCGACAAGGCCCCCGAGTTCGACGTGAAGCCGAGGAAGCGCACCTGCGCCGCGCCGCGCGGGCCGGCCGGATCGACCGCAAACACCTCCGCCGCGACGACGCCGACACCAAAGCCGTCGAGCGCATGCAGCGCCCGGCCACTGCCGGGTGACGCACCGGTCAAGAAGTGCTGGTAGCGGAAGCTGCTGGCGACCTCGATGCGCACGTTGGCGTCGCTCGAGCTGTCCGGGATCGCCTGCAGCTGACTGAATACCGAAGTCAGCGGCTTCCAGGGCCCGACCACCGGAGCGTAGCGCGGCACGCCGGAGAGGTCGTCGAGTACGAGCCTGCGCACCATCGCCTGCCCAGGGCCGATCAGGCGCAGCCACATCGCGCCATAACCGACCGACAGCAGCTCGACGCGGCCCTGACCGTTGGTCATGGCCCGGCGACGCCAAGCGGCACACTCGGGTGGCAGGCCGGGAACCTCTTCGAGGATCTCGATGCTCGTGTTCGGCGGCAGTTGGTGCAACGCAACCTGCTGCAGGTGCCGCGCCACCATCGGCGCCAGCACGACGGCTGCCATCTCGTCGCCGCGCTCCGGCACGGCGACGACGGTGGTCTCCAGCTCGGCATGCAGCAGCAGCAGCACCAGCGCCTGGCCCGGCGGCAGCCGCGACGGCAGGCGCTCGATGCGGAAGCGGCCGAGTTCATCGGTGAAGGCGCGTTCGGTCGTCAGGCACAACACGTGACCGAACAGCTCGTCGACCACACACGGCAGCACCTGCACGCCCTGCACGGTCTGGCCCAGGTCATCGTGCACGATGCCGATCACCGGCACCGAATTCTCGAGCACGAGCGGCAGCGACACCTGCGCATCGAGCGCCTGCCGCGTCAACACCCGCGCCTCCGGCGTGATCACGCCGAGGTCGCGCCGCACGCTCGCCGGCGCCGCCAGCACGATCGCGAACGGGCTGTCGGCGCTGGCGCCGGTCGCCAGCGAGAAGCTGCCGTCCGGGCCGGTCACCTGGCCCAGGCTCAGCGCCTGACCGCCGACCGACAGCGCCATCGCCACCGTGGTGCCGACGCCGGGCGAACCGGTCGACTCATAGACGTGTCCGCTCAGCCGGGCCTCGGCCAGCGGCTCTTCGTTGACCGGCTGCCGCAGCTCTTCGAAGTTGTCGGCGGTGGCGACGAAACCGCCGCCCTGCCGCACGACCAACGCGCCGCTGCCCTGGTAGAGGCCGATCTGGCCGGCCTGCACGAACGCAGGGCCACTGACACGTTCGACCTTGGCGGTGTCGCCCTGCAGCACCTCGACCGTGACCCGCAGGTCGTCGGGGCGGCTCGACAGGCCCGAATCGGGTGGCCGCACGAGGTCGAAGTCGCCGTCCACGCGCAGGTCGGCCTCGATCACGTACTGGCCGATGCCGAGCACGATCTCACTGCCGTCGCCCATCACCAGCGACACCGGTCGTTTGGTCAGCACCTCGACGCGGCCGTTGACGAGCTGCGGCACGCCGTTGTGCAACTGCACGTTGCCCTCGCCCGACAGACGCAGGCGCGCCGCCGGCTGCGCGAACTCGGTGGCATCGCTCCACTCGACCAGGGCACCGCCGCCGCGCCGCACCTGCAGCACCTGGTTCTCGCCGAGGTTCTGCCCCCGGCTCAGCCGCGAGCCGCCGTGGAAGGCGTCATCGGCGTCGAGCACGACGAGCCGGGACACACGGTCTGGCAGGGCGCCGTCCTCGTCGAGCACGGCGAAGCCGACGCCGAGCCCGAGCAGGAGCACGAGCATGAACACGAGCTGGGTCAGCGGGCTGCGCAAGAAGGCGCCGCCGCGGCCACGCCAACCCCGCCGCACCCAACCGCCGCGCGCCAACCACTCGGGCCGCCGGCCCTCGGCGCCGCCGCGCAGGCGCGCCTCGGCCGCCAACCGCACTTCGGCCTCGGCCCGCGCCGCGGCCATCGTCGCAGCCGGCAGGATCGAGGTCTCGTCGAGCACGAGCCGCTGCACGATGCGGCGCCCGAGGCCCGCGGGGAGCTTCGGCTCGCCGGCCCCCATCTCGCGGAAGGCCTGGCGCAGCCGCAGCACTTCGTGCTCGGCGCGCGACAGCTCGATCGAGCAGGCGCGGCAGACGTGCACGTGCTCTTCGACAGCGCGGGTCTCGGCAGCTCCGAGATCGCCGTCGGCGGCATCCCGCAGCCAGCCGCGCACGCGCGCACAATCGGGCGAGGCCGGCGGAAAGCGGTCGAGGTCGGCCGGGTTCGGCGGCTGGTGCAGCGGCTCCCGCGGTCCAAAACCATCCGACGCGCCCCCACCATGCGGACGCCCACCGATCGGCCGCTCGTTCGGCCGCTCGCTCGACCAGTCGCTCGGCCAGTCGCTCGGCCAGTCGCTCGGGGGAACGTGGCTCATGCTTCGCGCACCCCCAGCAGGCGGCTGGCGAGGATGTCCTTGCCGCGGGCGAGCTGCACCTTGACGTTGCTGAGCGAGATCTTGAGGGCCTCGGCGATCTGCTGGTTGGTCAGGCCGCGCAGGTACTTCAGCTCGAGCGGCAGGCGCACCCGCTCACTGAGCTGCTCGAGCTCGCCGCGCACACTGTGGTCGACCAGGGTGCGGTTGACGCCGGCCGACCGTGCGTCGGCGAAGTCCATGCCGGCTTCCATGGCCGCCAGCGGCGACTCGGCGACGCGGCGCCGGCGCAGACGGTCGCGGCAAGCGTTGCCGGCGATGCGCAACAGCCAGGGTTCGAGCGATCGGCTGCCGTCGTACTGCGAGCGCGCCCGGAACAGCTTGAGGAAGCTGTCCTGGGTTGCCTCTTCGGCGTCTTCCGGCCGCCGAAGGATGCTCATCGCGAGTCCGTACACCATGGACTGAAAGCGCTCGACCAACTGCTCGAACGCTTCCAAGTCCCCGGCTTGAACCCGGAGCATCAGTTCTTTGTCGTCTGGCGAACTCACTCGGGGGAGACGGGGGCCGCAGAAGCGCCGCAGTATGCCACTCCCTACGCAGCCGCACCCGGGGGGTGGCCTGCCTTTTCCCCTCTGATGACACAGGTTTCCGTTCTCGCCGGACGCCGACAACGACCATTGGGGCATCGATCAGGGCATTCTTCCCTGAAGTTCAAGCACTGGCGCGGAACCGCCGATGCCATGGCCAGGCACCGGCGACCGCCGCGGCCTCCGCCCGAAGCCCCCACCCCAACCGACCCCGACGATGGCCAAGATCCCCGACAAGCAAGGCATCTTCTTCGAACTCGACGGCGTGCTGGTCGAGCGCGCCGCCCTCGCCGCCGACGGCAGCGTGCCGTTCCTCGACCGTGCCATCGAGGCGCTCGGCCGCATCGACACGCGGCAGTTCGGCATCTTCGTCGCCACCAGCCGCCGCGACATCGCCTTCGGCGAGCTCAAGGAGCGGGAGTTCACGCGCTTCTGCGAGGCGTTCCTGGCCCGCATGCAGCAGGAGCAGATCAAGATCACCAAGATCTACTCGTGCCCCTACCACCCGAAGGGCAAGGGCCGCTTCAAGAAGGAGAGCGTGTTCCGCAAGCCCGGCCCCGGCATCTTCAAGATGGCGCAGCAGGAGTTCGACCTCAACCTGCAGCGCAGCTGGATGATCGGCCACACCACCGCCGACATCCTCGCCGGCCAGCGCGCCGAGCTCGGCACCATCCTGGTGCGCACCGGCAAGGCCGGCCAGGACGGCGAGTTCACCGTCGAGCCGCACTTCGTCGAGGACGACTTCTGGCACGCGATCGCGCGCGTCAACCAGTTCGAGTACTCGCTGCGCGTCTGACCGGGCCCGGCGCGCGGCCGTCAGTGCTGCAGCGCCACGACGCCAGGCAGTTGCTTGCCTTCGAGCAGTTCGAGGCTGGCGCCGCCGCCGGTCGACACGTGCGACAGCTTGTCGACGATGCCGAGCTTCTCGGCCGCCGCGACCGAATCGCCGCCGCCGACCACGGTGAAGGCGCCGGCTGCCGTCGCCGCAGCGACCGCCTTGGCCACGGCGTCGGTGCCCTTGCAGAAGGCGTCCATCTCGAACACGCCCATCGGGCCGTTCCAGATCACCGTGCGCGCGCCCTGCAGCGCGGCGACGTAGTTCTTGACCGTCGCCGGACCGATGTCGAGGCCCATCAGCCCCGCCGGGATCGACGTCACCACGCTGGCCGGACTGTCGGCCTTGAACTCCGCCGCACAGACGTGGTCGACCGGCAGCAGGATCTTCTTGCCGGCGGCCTTGGCCTGCGCCAGCACCTTGCCGGCGGCTGCGACGAGGTCCGTCTCGACCAGCGACTTGCCGACCGCCTGCCCCATCTGCACGAGGAACGTGTAGGCCATGGCGCCGCCGATGATCAGCGCATCGACCTTGGGCAGCAGGTTCTCGATCACGGGCAGCTTGTCGCTGACCTTGGCGCCGCCGAGGATGGCGACGAACGGCCGCTCCGGCGCGGTGAGCACCTTGCCGAAGGCGTCGAGCTCCTTCTGCATCAGGAAGCCGGCCGCGCAGGGCAGGCCGGCGAGGCCACTGACCGACGAATGCGCGCGGTGCGCGGTGCCGAAGGCGTCATTGACGTAGACGTCGCCGAGCCGCTTCAGGCTGCTGCGGAACGCCTCGATCGCCGGCGCCTCGGCCTTGAGGCTCGTCGTCGTGCCGTCGGCGTTCTTGACCTTGACCTTGCCTTCCTCTTCGAGGTGGAAGCGCACGTTCTCGAGCAGCACGACCTCCCCGGGCTTCAGCTTGCCCTTGGCGCAGGCGGCTTCGACCGCAGGTCCGACGCAGTCGTCGAGGAACGTCACCGGCCGGCCGAGCAGCTTCTGCAGCTCGGCGGCAACCGGCTTGAGCGAGTACTTCGCCACCTTCTTGCCGTCGGGACGGCCGAGGTGCGACATCAAGACCAACGCGGCGCCCTGGTCGAGCGCGAAGCGGATCGTCGGCAGCGCCGCGACGATGCGCTGGTTGTTGGTGATCGCCAACGTGGCCTTGTCCTGCGGCACGTTGAAGTCGACGCGCATCAGCACGCGCTGCCCCTTCAGGGGCAGGTCGCGCAACGTCTTGAAGGTCGCCATCGGTACCTCCCGGGTCACTTCAGGCCCTTGGCCACCTTCTGGGTCAGCTCGACGACGCGGTTGGAGTAGCCCCACTCGTTGTCGTACCAGCTCACCAGCTTGAAGAAGTTCTTGTTGAGCTCGATCGAGCTGCCGGCGTCGAAGATCGACGACGCCTTGCAGTGGATGAAGTCCGACGACACGACCTCCTCGTCGGTGTAGTCGAGCACGCCCTTCATGTAGGTCTCGCTGGCGCGCTTCATCGCCTTCTTGATCTCGTCGAGCGAGGTGTCCTTGACCGTCTTGAAGGTCAGGTCGACGACGCTGACGGTCGGCGTCGGCACGCGGAACGCCATGCCGGTCAGCTTGCCCTTGACCTCGGGCAGCACGAGCGCCACCGCCTTCGCCGCGCCGGTCGTCGACGGGATGATGTTCTGCGCCGCCGTGCGGCCGCCCTTCCAGTCCTTCTTCGACGGGCCGTCGACGGTCTTCTGCGTCGCGGTGTACGAGTGCACGGTCGTCATCAGGCCCTCGCTGAGGCCGAAGCCCTCCTTGAGGATCACGTGCACGATCGGCGCCAGGCAGTTGGTCGTGCAGGAGGCGTTGCTGATGATGTGGTGCTTCTGCAGGTCGAGCTTGTCGTCGTTGACGCCGAGCACGACGGTGATGTCCTCGCCCTTGGCGGGCGCCGAGATGATCACCTTCTTGGCGCCGGCGGTCAGGTGGCCCTTGGCCTTCTCGGCGTCGGTGAACAGGCCCGTCGACTCGATGACGACGTCGACACCGAGCTTCTGCCACGGCAGTTCGGCGGGGCTCTTGGCGCTGACCACGAGGATGTCCTTGCCGTTGACGACCAGCACGTCGTGCTCGGCCTTGTCGGCGGCGCTCTTCTTCGAGCTCACTTCGCCCTGGAAGCGCCCCTGCACGGAGTCGAACTTGAGCAGGTAGGCGAGGTTGTCGGCCGGGACGATGTCACCGACGGCGACCACGTCGAGCTGCTTGCCGAGCAGGCCTTGTTCGACGAGGGCGCGGAAGACGAGGCGGCCGATGCGGCCAAAGCCATTGATGGCGACGCGGGTTGCCATGACGGGATAAGCTCCTGTGGTTGGACTGCCGGAATTCGGCCGAGCAGTCTAGCGACCCGCCGCCGCGAGCCAATGGACAGTTTCCAGCGCCTGCTCGACACCACCGCCCGCTGCCTCAACCGCTTCGAGTCGATCGTGGCGGAACGGGCGGTGTTGGCGGCCGTTTCGGGCGGCATCGACAGCACGGTGCTGTTGTTCGTATTGGCCCGCCTGCGCGACGAAGGCCGCCTGCCCGGGCCGCTGCACGTCTGCCACGTCGACCACGGCGTGCGCAGCGACAGCCGGCAGAACGCCCAGCACGTGGTCGACCAATGCGACCGGCTCGACGTGCCCGTCGTGGTGCGCCGGCTGGGCTTCGTGCGGCCCAGCGAGGAGTGCCTGCGGCAGGCGCGTTACGCAGCCCTGAGCGAGGTGGCGCGCGAGGCGGGCGCCGGCCTCCTGATCACCGCCCACCACGCCGACGACAATCTCGAAACGGTGCTGTTCCGCATGCTGCGGGGCACCGGCCCGCGCGGCCTCGCCGGCATCCCGGAGGCACGCTGGCTCGGCCGCGGCGACCACCGCCACCTGCTGGTTCGGCCGTTCCTGCGCACGCGGCGGTCGACCCTGGCGACCCTGGCGCACAAGCTCGGCGCCGAGGTCTAC
The DNA here is from genome assembly GCA_016793265.1 of Planctomycetota bacterium. GTDB lineage: Bacteria > Planctomycetota > UBA1135 > UBA1135 > UBA2386 > JAEUHT01. The sequence continues at coordinate 2,912 of JAEUHT010000112.1, read as the reverse complement.
GAAGACCCCAGCAACCAGGACCTCGGCTTCACCCGCAACCGGCTGCGGCTGGAGACCATCCCGGCCCTGCGCAGCCAGCTCGGCATCGGCCTCGACGTCGCCCTGATGACGGTGGCCAGCACGGCGCGCGCCGCCAACGAGATCCTCGAAGCCCAGGGCCTGCGCATCCTGTCGCAGCGCGCCCGGCACAAGACGCAGTGGCGGCTCGAGCTCGACCTGCAGGGCCTCGACGCCGACGCCGGGCCGTTCCTCGGCGAAGCGCTGCGCCAGGCGCACGTGGCCCTGCATCCGCACGGCGACGCCCCGAGCACGGCCTGGCTCGAGCGCGCCACCGCGCTCTGCCAGCAGCCCGACGGCAAGCGCCTCGCCGGCCGCGGCGGCGTGCTCGTCGAACGCACGCGCGAAGGGCTCCTGCTGCTCGATCCCGAACGCGCCGGACCACCCCCGCGCACCCACGACGGCGGCCAGCTGTTCCGTTGGGACGGCGGCCGCCAGCGATTCGGCGCCACCGAGTGGTGGCTCGAGGCCTTCGAACACCCGCTGCCGCCGCTGGTGCCAGCGCCGGCCGAAGCCGGCCGCCACCGCGCGCTGCTCGATCCGCGGGCGACGACGCTGCCGTGGCGGCTGCGCACGCGGCGCCCCGGCGACCGCTTCCAGCCGCTCGGTTGTGCGCAGCCGGTCGAGCTGCGGCGGTTCCTGCAGAGTCGCCACGTGCCGCGCTTCGACCGCGACCGCCTGCCGCTGCTGGTCGACGGCCAGGACCAGATCCTGTGGATCCCCGGCGTCGAGATCAGCGAACTCGCCCGCCTGCAGCTCAACACACGCCGCTCGATCGAAGTGCAGGCCGGCGTCGCCTGAGCCGGCGAGCCGGGCCCAGGCTCGCCATGCCGCGCCGACTCTGACATACTGCGGCGCCCCAAAGACCGCCTCAGCATCCAAGGCACCGTGCGACTCACCGTCGAGAACGGCCCGCTCGCGGGCACCGTCGTCTCCCTCGATCGCGACCATCCGACCACGCTCGGCAGCGACGCCGACTGCGCCCTGCGGGTGCAGGAACCCGGCGTCGCCGGCCAGGCGGCGGTGGTCAAGGCGCTGCGCGACCATGGCTTCGGCATCAAGGCGCTGGCCCCTGGCCTGCGCGTGAACGGTCAGGCGGTCGAGGCTTCGCCGCTGCACGATGGCGACGTCATCGAACTCGGCACCACGCGCATCGCCTTCGGCCAGGTGCAGAAGCGCGGCCTGCCGCAGATCCCCGGCTACCGCATCCGCGAGGAGCTCGGCCGCGGTGGCATGGGCTACGTCTACCTCGCCGAGCAGACCAGCCTGCACCGCGAAGTGGCGCTCAAGGTGCTGAGCCGCGAGCTCACCGAGGACCCCGCGTTCGTCGCCCGCTTCGTCGCCGAAGCGCGCGCCGCCGCCAAGCTGCAGCATCCCAACGTGGTGCAGGTGTTCGACGTCGACCACGACGGCGAGACCTACTTCTTCGCGATGGAGATCATGCAGGAGGGGTCGCTCGAGGACTGGCTCAAGCAGAACGGCACCATGCCGGTCGACCGCGCGCTGCGGGTCGTCGCCGACGCCGCCGCCGGCCTCGCCTATGCCGAGTCGCTCGGCATCGTGCACCGCGACATCAAGCCCGACAACTTGATGCTCGACCAGCACGGCACCGTCAAGATCGCCGACCTCGGCCTCGCCGGCACCGCCGAGGGCTCGATCGAGAAGGCGATCGGCACGCCGCACTTCATGGCGCCCGAGCAGGTGCTCAAGAAGGGCGTCGACCACCGCACCGACCTCTACGCGCTCGGCTGCACGTTCTACCGGCTCGTCACCGGCAAGACGCCGTTCCGCGGCCAGACCGTCAAGGACATCCTGCGCGCGCAGGTCAAGGACGAGGCGGAACCCGCCAACAAGGCCAACCCGGCGGTGCCCGCCGGTGTCGCCGCGATGATCCAGCGGCTGCTGGCGAAGGAGCCCGCGGCGCGCTACCAGACCGCCAACGACCTGCTGGAAGAGCTCGCGGTGCTGATGCAGCCGCCGGCCAAGAGGGGGCTGTGGATCGGCCTCACCGCCGCCGCGGCCGTCGTCGCCGGCGGCGCCATCTACTGGGCGGTGACGAAGCCGAAGGAGAAGCAGATCGTCGAGGTCACCAAGGTCTACGATGACCCCGAGAAGCAGCAGTTCGCCGACGAGATCAAGCGGCTGCAGAAGGAGGCGAAGGAGCACCTGGCGACGATCGCGCTGCTCGGCGCGCGCGTCGCCGGCACCGCCGAGGGCGAGCTCGCGGCGGCCCTCGACCGCATCGCCAGCGAGCACGCCGGCACCACCGCCGCGGCCGAGGCGGCACAGCGCGCCGCCGATCTGCGCCGCACGCTGGCCGACCGCCAGCACCAGGAGCAGCAGCGACAGGCGCGCATCGACGAGCAGGTCGCCGTGCTGCAGCGCGGGCTGCAGCCGAAGCTCGACAGCCGCGAGTTCGCGCTCGCGCTCGGCGCCCTCGACGCGCCGGTGCCGAAGGACCTGCAGGGGGACGCCGACTTCCAGGGCCGCGTGCGACAGCTGCGCGACGGCGTGCTGGCGTCGGCGCGGGCGCGGCTCGGCGAACTGCTGCAGCCGCTGCAGGAGACCGACGAAACGAAGCTCGCCCAGGCCAGCAAGGCGCTCGGCGACGAACTGCAGCGCAGCGGCGCCTGGCCGGCGAGCTTGCAGCAGGAACTCGATGCCGCGCGCACCAGCCTGACGACCGCCCAGGCCACCCTGAGCCGCCTCGCGGGCGAACGCACGAGTGCGTTGTGGAGCGACTACCGCACGATGGTCGTCGACAAGGCGGGGCTGCGACGGCACCTGACGCAGTTCGATTACGCCGCCGCCGCCGCCGCCGCCGACACCTTCGCCAAGGCGCGCCCCGGCACCGA
>JAEUHT010000088.1 GCA_016793265.1 Planctomycetota bacterium | reverse complement strand
CCCGTTCCGCGGGTCCGGCCACGAAGCCGGCGCGTCGGTAGAGCTCGGGGCGCTCGGCCCAGAGCAGCGCCAGTTCGACGCGGTCGGCCGCCGCGGCGAGCGCTGCGGCGAGCGCCTGGCCGGCGTGACCACGGCCGCGGGCGTGCGGGTCGGTGGCGACCGAGCCGATCAGGTTGGCCCGGCGCGGACCCTGCGGCGTGCGCAGCGTGACGATGCGGCTGGCGCAGTGGCTGACCAGGCGATCGCCGTCGAACACGCCGAAGAACGCGCCGTCGCCGTCGCGGCGGTAGAGCTGCGGCCAGGTGTGCTGCACGCCGTAGAGCGCGCCCGGCAGCAGCCAGGCGTCGAGCTGCGGCAGCCAGCGTTGCACTTCGTCGCGCGCCAGCCGCTGCACCGTCAGGCTGGCGGTGCTCATGAGGAGTGCCTGCGGAACGCGTCCTCGAGCTGCCGGCGCAGGTCCATCGCCACCTGGAAGCCGTCGTCGGCCGAACGCATCGCCGCCTGCAGTTGGTCCGCGTCCTCGACCGGCGGCACCGTGCGGTGCTGTTCGGCGAGGCGCTGCAGCCGTTCGAGCAGCTCCTGGAACCGCCCCGAGGTGGCCGTCGTGGTGGTGGCGGGGGTCGGCGCCGCTGCCGGTGCGCCGCCGACGCCGAGCGGGAGATCGGTGATCGTGCTCATCCGAGGAACGAGGAGAGGCTGTTCTGGATGATGCGCGCGCTGACCTGCAGCGCCGCCTGGTAGGACAGTTCCTGCTGCTGCATGTCGAGCACAGCGCTGGCGAGGTCGACGTCCTGCACCAGCGACAGCGACTCGGTGCGCGACGTGCGCAGGCCCTCGACGCGGTTCTTCAGCATCTCCATGCTCGACGAACGGAAGCCGAGCTCGCGCAGGCCGTCGAGCACGCTGTCGTGGGCGCCGTCGACCTCGCTGATCAGCTGGCTGATGCGGTCGCGCACCTGGGCGGTGGGCAGGGCGTCGTCGTTGTGCAGCAGGTCGCGCAGCGCGATCAGGGTCGTGAAGGCATCGAAGGTGCCGCCGAACTTGACGTCCTCGGTGCCGGTGCGGGTGAGGCCGCTGACGTCGACGTTGAGCACGCTGCGGTCGTAGGAGCTGCTCACCTGCACGTTGGCGCCGAAGTCGCTGACGGCGCGGAAGGTGGCGCCGCCGTCGGTCGACAGGTTGGCGACCGCGGTGAAGGTGCCGCTGGTCGGGGCCGCGACGCCGGTGACGCTGAGCGACAGCGTGCGGCCGTCGGCGGTGGTGAAGGTGCCGTCGGTGACGGGGATCGCCAGCGCCGGGCCGCCGTCGATGCTGAGCGTGTCGGGCGCCGAGGTGAACGTGTAGGTCAACGGGCCGACGGCGGTCGAGCTGCCGCTGCCGGCGCTGACCGTGCCCGGCGCGTCGTCGTGCAGACCGCCGAAGGTCACCTGCAGCTGGCCGAAGCCGACGCCGGTGTCGCCGGCGCCGATCGCCGCCGCCCCGGTGGCGTTGCTGCCGTAGGCGGCGCTGAACGTCGTCGCGCTGCGCGAACGGGCCAGGAAGATGCCGTCGCCGGGGATGTTGAGGTCGGTCGAGACGCCGGGGGCGACGTCGATGCCGAGGCTCTCGTGGTTGCCGCGGTAGGCGACGCGTGTGCCGCCGGCGTCCTCGATGAGGTCGAACGGCGGGCTGCCGTTGGCGGTGCCGCCGAACAGGAAGCGGTCGCCGCGGCGGCTGTTGGCGATGCCGACGAGCTGCTGCAGCAGCTGTTCGACCTCGGCGCCGATGCTGTCGCGGTCGCCGTCGCTGAGCGTGCCGTTCGAGGCCTGCGTCACCAGCTCGCGCGTGCGCTGCATCAGCGACGAGGCGTCCTCGAGCGAGGCCGTGCTGGTGTCGAGCGTCTCGCGCGCCAGCGACACGTTGTTGCTGAGGTTCTTCAGGTTCTCGAGGTCGTTGCGCAGCGGCAGGATGCGCAGCGCCGCGGCGGGGTCGTCGGACGGCTTCAGCACGCGCCGGCCCGAGGCCACCTGCTGCTGCAGCTGCGAGTACTTGTAGAGCCCGCGCTGGATGTCGGTGTAGGCGCGCGAGTAGAGCATGCTCTGGGTGATGCGGAAGCTCATGGCGTCACCTGCCGAGGTTGATCAGGGTGTCCGACATCTGCTGCGCCACCGCGATGAAGCGCGCCGCCGCCTCGTACGACTGCTGGTACTTCATCATCTCGATCATCTCCTCGTCGATGTTGACGCCGGAGATGGCGTCGCGGTCCGCCTGCAGCTGGTCCAACAGCATCTGCTGCGTCGACAGCGCGGTGTCCGCCGCCGCGGTCTGGAAGCCGACGTCGCCGACGATGTCGGCGTAGAAGTCCTCGATGGTGTTGGCGTCGAGCGCGTCGAGGTCGCTGTCGCGCAGCGCGACGAGCCGGGCCAGGTTGCCGGCGTCGCCGTCGGCGGTGCCGAGGCCCGCGCACAGGCGATCGGGGTTGGCGGTGAGGTCGGAGTTGACGGCGATGTCCGCGGCCGAGGTGCCGAGGAAGAAGGCGTTGATGCCGGTGGCGACCAGGAAGTCGGCGGTGTCGCTGTCGGTCAGCGCGTCGAGTTCGAAGGCCTGGCCGGCGGTGCCGCTGATGCTGCCGGCGCCGAACGAGACCTTGACGCCGTTGCCGAGCTCCAGCGCCGTGCCGGGTTCGTAGTCGGCGCCGACGCTGAGCGTCGTCACCAGGTTGCCGGCCTGGTCGAGCACCCGCACGCGCAGGCCCGCGGTCTGGCCGACCACGCCGTCGCCCTCGGCGACGAAGGTGAAGCGCTCGTTCGCGCTGCCGGTGTAGGTGCCTTCGACGGTGATGGCGAGGGCGTCGTCGCGACCGGTGGTGGTGGTGGTCGAGAGGCCGAGGTCGGCCAGCGTGGTGGCGCCGCCGACGTCGGCCAGCGTCAACACCGAGTCGCTGCCGCCTTGCGCGCTCTGGATCACCAGGCGGCCGCCGACCGACATCGCCGTGCCGGCGTTGCCGAGGTCGGCGTTGATCGCCGCGACCAGCTCGTCGACGGTCGCGGCGGCCGGATCGGCGAAGTCGCTGGCGTCGAGCGAGACGGTGGTCACGCTCGGCGAGGCGGCGGTGCCGGTGGTGACCGTGAAGCTGACCGCAAAGCTCTGGCCGGAGAGGTCGTAGGGCCCCGCCGACGTGCTGCCGATCGTGGGCGACAGGCCGCCGAAGGTGCCGGGGCCGTCCGGATTGGGGTCGAGCCGCGGCGAGAAGTCGAAGCCGTAGCCGTCGTCGGCGGTGATGCGCAGGCGCCCGGTCGGATCGACGCTGCCGGTCAGGTGGTCGACGTTGCTGAGCGCCACGGCGACGTCCTGCAGCGTCATGCTCGCCGGGTCGATGTCGAGGCGCGTGCGCTGCATGGCGCCGGTCGCCTTGTTGGAGACCGAGACGTAGAGCGAGCCGCTCTGCACGTCGAACGGCAGCCCGGCCTGCGCCAGCAGCTCGTCGCCGGCGACGCCGTTGCCGTTGCCGTCGACGCCGCCGTAGGCCGCGTAGAGCGACGCGAACGGGCCCGACGCCGGCATGCCGGTCGAGTGGATGCGGTTCCACTCCAGGATCGTCTGCCGCGCCAGCTCGTCGATGCGCCCGGTCAACTCCGGCACGCCGGACTGTTGTTGGCGCAGCAGCGCGGCGATGCGCCCTTCTTGCACCGTCACCTTGGTGCGGTTCGCGCCGACGGTCAGGAAGGTCACGCCGTCGGCGTCCTTGTCGACCGCGAGCTGCGTGGCGCGGTCGCCGGCGACCAGCAGGTGGCCGCCGACCAGCACGTCGACGCTGCCGGAGCTGCGCTCGATGACGCGGGTGTCGAGCATCTCGCCCAGCTCCTGGATCTTCTGGCCGCGGCTGTCGCGCAGGTCGTTGGCGGTCGAGCCGTTCGCCTCGGCGGCGATGATCTGCGCGTTGAGCCGGGCGATCGCGTCGACCCGTTCGTTGACCTGGCGCACGAGGCCGCGCACCTCGTCGAAGGTGCTGCTGCCGAGGTCGCCGAGGCGCTGCGAGACGAGGCGGAAGCCCTGGCTCAGCGAGGTGCCGGACTGGATCAGGCCGCCGCGCAGGGCGCGGTCGGACGGGTCGGTGCGCAGCTGGTCGATCTTGCCGAAGAAGTCGGTGTAGTAGTTGGAGAGGCCACCGTCGGGTTCGCCGAGGATGCTCTCGATCTCGTTCATGCGCTGCTGGTCCGCGAGCGCGGCGCCGACGAAGCTGGTCTGCATCTGCAGCCGGCGTTCGAGGCCGTCGTCGAACAGGCGCGAGATGCCGGCGACGTCGACGCCGGTGCCGAGCTGCATGCCGCTGTAGGTGCCGAACGGCAGCGACGAGGCGAGGTCGACACGCTGCCGCGAGTAGCCCGGCGTGTTGGCGTTGGCGACGTTGTTGCTCGCGGTCTGCATGCCGAGGTTGGCGGCTTGCAGGGCGCGCATGCTGGAGGTGAGTCCGAAGCCGAAGCTCATGGGGGGGTCTCCTGATCAGATCCTGCCGTCGACGAGGGCACCGGCGCTGCCGGCGCGCAGGCAACGGGCCTGGCGGTCGTAGCCGTTGCGGGAGGGGGTGGCCGCCGCGGGCAGGCCGCCGATGCGGGCCCGTTGCGAGAACTGCAGCAGGCGTTGGCCGACGGTGACCTCACCACGCACGGCCTTGGCCAGATCGCGGGCGTGATCGGCGGCGTCACGCAGCGACCGCGCGGCGGCGGCCGGCAAGGCCGCGGCGATGCGGGTGACGTTGAGGTGCAGGTGGTGGGCGTCGCTGCCGAGCGGCGCCGGCAGCACGCGGCGGATCTGCGCCAGCAGCTCGTTGCGCGCGTTCTCCTCGCGGGCGACGTCCTGCGTCAGCGCCTCGAGTTCGCTCGACGGGGTCAGCACGTTGGCGCGCGCCGAGACCCAGGCCGACCGGCGCGCCTTGAGGCCGTCGAGCAGCCGCGTGAGCAGCTCGCAGGTGCGGTGGAACGACTGTTCGAGCGCGTTGGTCCAGTCAGAGAAGGACATCACAACCTCCCTTGGCCACCCGCAGGGCGGCGAATGCGTACTGGTTGCTCAGCGCCTTGGCGGCCTGGGCCTGGTCGTTGGCCCGCTCCAGCGCCGGCTGCTGGCCGCGCCGGGGCCCGGCCTCGGCGTCGATCGCGCCGTCGCGTTCGAGGTCGCGCATGATCGCGCCGGCGATGCCGACGTGACCGCTCTCGCTGATCTGCTCGGCGAGGTTCTGGTCGAACCAGTCGCCGTAGGTGTCGGCGCCGGGGTCGGAGCCGAACATGCCGCCGTCGCCGACGGTGGACGTCTTGCGCAGGCTGCTGACCAGCGACTGCACGAAGATGGTCTCGAACTGGTCGGCGGCCTGCTGCGCCTCCTGGCGCTGCTTTGCCGGCGCCGACTGCGGGTGCAGCGTCAGCTGCGAGATGCGCGCGGCGTCCTTCACCGGATCTCCAGTTGGCCGTGCAGGTAGCCGCCCTGGTGCAGCGTCTGGAAGACGAGCACGAGCTGCTCCGGCTTCAGGCTGAGCGCGCGCAGGTTCTGCAGCAGGTCGGAGACGCTGCCGCCGTCGATGCCCTTGAGCTCGCTGCTGCTGCTCTGCACCTCGACGCGCGAGCGGCCGACACGCTGCGTGGTGCCGGTCGACAGCGGGTTCGGCTGCGAGATCTGGTCCTCGTTGGTCACCGCGATGGTGAGGTCGCTGAGGCCGACCACGCACGGGCTGATCATGACGCCGTAGCCGGCGAGCACGCTGCCGCTGGCCTGGTCGATGACGACCTTGGTCGGGTTCTCGACGGCGACGCACACGTTGCCGATCAGACCCAGGATGCGCTGCGCGTTCTCGCCGGTGCGCTCGGCCTCGGGCAGCTCGATGCGCACCAGCGCCGGGTCGATGGCGGTGACACGCGCGGAGCCGACGCCGAGCGCGCCGCGGATGCCGTTGGCGACGTTCATCGAGTTGAACGGGCTCGGGTTGATCAGCCGCAGCTCCAGCGCCCCGGACTCGCTGAAGAACGAGGTGTTCTCCTCGCGGATGACGAGGCCGCCGTTCGGCATGTGTGCGCTGGTCGAGGTGTTCTTCTGCACCGAGGCGGTGGCGTTGCCGACCGAGAAGCCCGAGGCGTTGATGCCGCCCTGGGCGGCGACGTAGGCCTGGCCGTCGACGCCGCGCAGCTCGGCGCGCAGCAGGGTGCCGCCGCGCAGCGACTTGGCGTCGCAGATGACCTCGATCTTGACGTCGATGGCGTGGCCGATCTTGGCGAACGGCGGCAGCGAGGCGGTCAGCGACACCAGCGCGGTGGTGCCGCCGACGACGTCGCCGATGGCGAGGTTGAGGTCGTGTTCGCGGGCGAAGTTGAGGATCGCCTGGCGCGTGCCACGGTCGCTGGAGCCGCCGCTAGGGTCGAGGCCGACGACGATGCCGATGCCGGTCAGCAGGTGCGGCATGCTGTTGTGCAGCTGCGTGATGGCGCGGATCGGCGGCGTCAGCACGACGTCGGCGGCCGGCGCGGCGGGCGCCAGCGCAGGCGCCAGCGTCGTCGTCGTGTCCGGCGTCGTCGGCGACAGCGTCGGTGCCGGCGTCTGCGCGACGAGGCCGAGGCCGGGCAACAGGCAGCAGCAGAGCAGGTGGAGGTGGTGCATGGGTGGTGCGGTTCAGAAGGGCCAGGCGGCCCAGACCAGCACGTCGAAGAGCTGGCCGAGCGGACCGCGCGTCACCTGCCGCGAGTTGCCGCCTTCGCCGGTGATGGCGATGCGGGCGTCGGCGACCTGGGCGCTGCCGATGGTGTTGCCGGGCGTGATGTCGAGCGGACGCACGATGCCGCTGATGCGCAGCGTGCGGGTCTCGTCGTTGACGGTGACGGCGCGCGTGCCGGCGACGACGAGGTTGCCGTTCGGCAGCACGTCGATCACGATCACGGCGATGCTGGCGCGCACGTCGCTGCCCGAGTTCTGCTTGGCTTCGCCGTTGAAGGAGGTGTCCTTGCTGACGTCGCTGCGCGGCAGCGCGTTCTGGTCGAAGGCGCTCTCGCTCAGCGAGAACGACTCCAACCTGGCGGCCAGCGAGGTCGAGTTCTTGCGTTCGACCTTGTCCTCGTTCTTGATGCTGAGCTGCTCCTGCACCGTGATGGTCAGGATGTCGCCGACGTTGCGGGCCCGGCGATCGGCGATCGCGGCGATGCTGGCGCCGGGGCGGGTGTAGGGGTTCTGCGCCGCGGCGGTGACGCCGAGCAGCGCGACGGTGAACCAGGGGAGCATGCGCATGGTGGAGCTCATTGCTGCACGACCACGAGGCCGGCGCCGTGCACGACGCCGGTGATGAGGCCGCGGGATTCGAGGTTGGTGAGGGTGACGCGGCCGCCGAGCGGGGCGTCGTTGTTGGCGAGCGCGCGCGAGGTGACCTTGACGCGGCCGCGCGTCAGCACGACGGTGACGATGTCGCCGCGGTGCACGAGGGCCGGCGGCGCGACGTCGCCGAGCGTGAGCCGTTGGCCGGGCTGCAGGTTGCGCGAGGCCTGTTGACCGTCGACCTGTTCGAAGCGGTCGAGCCACATGCTGCTGCCCTGGTCCATCGCCTCGCGCACCAGCGCGATGTTGTCGGGGCCGAGCGGGCTGCCCTGGCGGATCTGGGTCGCGGTCTTCAGCACCGTGCGGTACCGCTGCAGGCGGAACTGCACCGGCACCTTGCGGAAGCTCTGGCCGTCGACCAGCAGGTCGACGTCGACGACGGCGCCGTTGGGGCCGGTCTGGTTGCCGCGCACGCGCGCCGACATCTCCAGGCTCTGGCGGCCGGGCGGCGCCTGCACCAGCTTGAGGTTGCGCGGGGCCTCGACCTCGACGTCGCCGCCCTCGAGCTGCAGCTGCGCCTGCAGCGCCGCGGCGGCGGCATCGAGCATCTCCTGGCCGGAGACGTCGACGACGACCGCCTGCACCATCGCCTCGTCGGCGCCGACGATCTTGACGGTCGTCAGGTCGACCCCGGCCGCGGCGAGCGTCTGCACCAGCTCGGTGCGCGTCACGTTGCGGGCGAAACCGTTGGTCGGCGCCGGGCCGAAGCGCAGGCGGCCGATGCTCACCGCCTGGCCGCCGCTCGGCGACAGCTCGCACAGCTCGGCGACGGTGACGTCGAGGCCGCGCACGGAGACGTTCGGCTTCAGACGCAGCTCCAGCTTGCCCTTGTCGTCGTCGCCGCCGCCGCCAGCGAAGGCGCACAGCGTCAGCAGCATGGTCAGGATCTTCATGGTTCTCCTCCTTCTCCTCCGACGGACTCCGGCCTCACCGCGACAGGTTGGTCGCCGTGGACAGCATCTGGTCGCTGGCCTGGATCGCGCGGCTGTTCACCTCGTAGGCGCGCTGCGCGACGATCAGGTTGACGAGCTCGTTGACGATCTGCACGTTCGAACGCTCGACGAAGCCCTGCTTGAGCAGGCCGAGGCCGGTCGAACCGGGCGTGTTGCTGATCGGGGCGCCCGACGCCTCGGTCGGCCGCAGCACGTTGGCGCCGACCGCGAGCATGCCCGACGGGTTGACGAAGCGGTGCAGGTTGAGCTGGCCGAGCACCGTCGCCGAGTCGGGGCTGCTCGCCGTGCTGACGCTGACACGACCCTCGGGGTCGATCGAGATCGCCAGCGTGTCCTGCGGCAGGTTGATCTCGGGCAGCAGCACGTTGCCGCTCGACGTGACCAGCTTGCCCTGCGCGTTGACCTGGAAGCTGCCGTCGCGCGTGTAGCCGGTGGTGCCGTCGGGCAGCGTCACGGCGAAGAAGCCGTCGCCGTCGATGGCGACGTCGAGGTTGCGGTCGGTGATCTCGAGCGTGCCGGTCGTGAACACCTTGGTGGTGCCGTTGAGGCGCGTGCCGGAGCCGATCTGGGTGCCGATCGGCACCGCCGCGTCGCCGGCGCCGCGCGCCAGACCCGGCGCCTGCAGCGTGACGTAGAACAGGTCCTCGAACGAGGCCTGGGACTTCTTGAAGCCCGACGTGTTCACGTTCGCGATGTTGTTCGCGATCATGTCGACCATCGTCTGCTGGGCCTTCATGCCCGTGGCCGTCGTGTAGAGACTCTTCAGCATCGGTGCATCACCTCAGGATGTTCGTGACCAGGTTTTCTTGCAGGCGGCCGAGACCGGACAACGCCTTCTGCGTGGCGGAGAAGCTGCGTTCGACCGCGATCATCTGCACGAGCTCCTGCATCGATTCGACGTTGCTGCCCTCGAGGAAGCCCTGCTGCACGCCGTCACCGACCTGCGTGCCGCGTTGGTTCGTCGGGTCGAGATAGAGACTGCTGCCGACCGGGAGCAGCGCCTGCTCGTCGTCGAGGCGCACCAGCGCCACCGTGCCGAAGGTCTGCCCGGTCGCGGGGTCGGAGATGGTGCCGTTGGGCGAGAAGGTGATCTCGCCGGGCGTCTCCTCACCGCCGCCGATGGTGATCGGCTGGCCGCCCTGGTCGAGCACCGACAGGCCGTTGCGCGTCAGCAGCTTGCCGTCGGTGCCGAGCTGGAGCTGGCCGTTCCTGGTGTAGAAGCGCTGCCCCTGGCTGTTCTGCACGCGCAGCCAGCCCTGGCCGTCGATGGCGATGTCGAAGCGGTTGCCGGTCTCGCGCAGGATGCCGCGCTGCATGTCGTTCTGCTCGACGTAGTCGACCGCGGTCAGCTGCCGGTCGAGCATCGAGTGGAAGGTGTCCGACGCCTCGCGCGCGAGCGCGGAGCGGCGCTTGAAGCTGGTGGTGTCGACGTTCGCGAGGTTGTTCGCGATCGCCGCCTGCTTGTCGGCCAGGAACGACAGGCCGCGCACCAGGGTGTTCTCTCCGTAGCTCCCCATCACTACCTCACGATGTTCATCAGTTCGGCCAGGATCTCGTCGGTCGTCGTGATGACGCGCGAGTTGGCTTGGAAGCCGCGCTGCGCCTCGATCAGGTTGACGAACTCCTTGGCGATGTCGACGTTGCTGTTCTCGAGCTGGCCGGCGCGCACGGTGCCGGCGCCGGCGGCGCTGGCGGTGGTGGCGATGGCGTCGTTGGAGTTGGGCGATTCGACGAACATGGTGTCGCCCGAACGCAGCAGGCCGGCCTCGTTGCTGAACATGCTGATGCGCAGCTGATCGAGCGTCTGGCTCTGGCCGTTGGTGTAGTAACCGACCAGCTCGCCGCCGTTGCTGAAGCCGACGTTGAGCAGCGTGCCGGCCGCGTAGCCGTCCTGGTCGACCGCCGCCACCGTGGTGGTGTTGCCGAGCATGGCGACGCCGTCGAACTGGCCCGAGGTGCCGAGGTTGACGCTGACGTTCTGCGCCGTGGTGATGCCGTCGAAGGTGAACGACAGGGTGTTGGTGCCGCCGCCGATGACGTTGAACGAGCCGTTGTCGTTGAAGCGGATCTGGCCGATCGACGACTGCCCGATGGCGCCGTCGGCGTCGTCCATGGTCGCCTCGAGGTCCCAGATCGTCGAATCGAGCGTGCTGCGGGTGAAGGTCAGCGTGACCGGGTGGGTGCGGCCCTGCGAGTCGACGATGTCGATCGAGGTGACCGCGGTGTCGGGACCGGCGCCGTTCTGCGAGACCACGAAGTTGGCCCAGCTGGTGGCGCCCGAGTTGCCGGTGACGTCGCCGATGAACAGGCTCATCGCGGCCTCTTCCTTGTCGGTCGCGGTCAGCCGGATGTTGCCGTCGGTGGTCAACGACGCCGTCGCCTGCGCGGTCGCTCCCGGCGGCGTCATCGTCGCGTCGATGAAGGCCAGCAGGTCGTCGATCGTCGTGCCGTCGTTGCTGGCGCCGAAGACGAAGGTGTCGGAGAAGGCGGTGCCGTCCGGGTTGGTGCCGCTGACGGTGATCTGGTCGCCATCGAGGTAGGCCTTGGTGCGTGCGGTCAGGTTCGCCAGGCCGGTGCTGCCGGTGGCGACCGATTCGGTGCCGGTGACCAGGGTGGCGTTGAGGCCGAGCGCGGTCAGCAGGCCGTTCGAGGACGGGCCGTCGTCGAGCTTGAGCGTGGCGTTGGTGCCGAGCCGCACCGTGTTGAGGGTCACCGTGCCGGCGGTGTTGTCGTAGCTGGACGACATGCCGGCGGCCGAGAACAGGCCGGCCACGTCCTGGGCGGTGACCGGGGTGGTCCACGTCGACGGGATCTGCAGCGACTGCTGCGCGCCACCGTTGATCGACACCAGCACCGTCTTGCCGGTGTAGCCGGACAGGTCGAACAGCGGCGCCGAGCCGCCGCCCGCCGTCGCCGTCTTGGTCGCCGCCGTGCCGGCCTTGAACGGCACGTTCGACTGCACGATCTCGGCCAGCGGGCCGCTGACCTTCGCCGGCAGGTTGCCCTGGAAGTCGATCGAGCTGGTCGGCTGCGCCGGCAGCGTGTCGCTGACCGGCACCGTGATGTCGTTGCCGGAGGCGCCGACCACGCGCATGCCGGAGCGGGTGTCGATCAGCGTGCGGTCGGCGTCGATGCCGAAGGTGCCGACGCGCGTGTAGAAGTTCTGCGTGCCGTTGGTCAGCGTGAAGAAGCCGCGGCCCTGCAGGGCGACGTCGAGCGGTCGGCCGGTGTCCTGCAGCGTGCCCTGGTTGGTGTCGGTGTCGACCGACGCCATGAACGAACCGGTGCCGATCTGCATCGGGTTGAGGCCGCCGAACGAGCCGTTCGGCCCCGAGCCCGGCCGCACCGTGAAGCTCAGGATGTCACTGAACGTCGCCCGCGAGCCGCGGAAGCCCGGCGTGCTGACGTTCGCGAGGTTGTTGCCGATGACGTCGATGTAGGTCTGGTGGACGCGCAGTCCCGACAGGCCCGTGAACAGTGCGGTGCTGACCATGTGGTGTGGGTTCCGTGCAGGTGGTGGTCGCGGACGGGAGGGGGCTCAGGCGGCCGGCTCGCTGATGCCGAGCACCGCGCGCAGGTCGATCTCCTGGTCGTCCTCGAGCCGCAGCTTGACGTCGCCGCTGTCGCTGACGAACACCGACGCGACCTTGCCCGACTGCGTGTTGCCGCTGTCGTCGGCGTAGGAGACGGTCTTGTTCAGCAGCGCGCTGCCCTGGCTGAGGCCCTGCACCCGCGCCAGCGCGCCCTGGTAGTCGAGCAGCTTGAGCAGGTTGGTGTTGAGGTCCTGCTGCTGCGTCACCGACGAGTAGCTCGCCATCTGGTTCATGAAGGCGGCGTTGTCGACCGGCTCGAGCGGCGTCTGGTTCTTCAGCTCCGTGGTCAGCAGCTGCAGGAAGATGTTCTGGTTGAACTGCGCCGAGTTGGTCGACAGCACGCTGTTGCTGCTGCCGGTCGTCGACGAGGTGGAGGCGATGGTGCTCATGGTGTGCGGTGTGGTCAGGCCCAGAAGTCGAGGCCCTCGGCGGCGACGAAGCCGCGCGGGCGGAAGGTGGGTTGCGGGGTGGCCGGCTCGTCGGCGGCGCCGCCGGCGAAGGTCGCCGCCTGCTGCGCGTCGTGTTCGCGGCTCTGCCGGTCGAACTCGCTCTGCGACTGCACCTCGGCGCCAGCGACCTCGATGCCGGCGCTCTTCAGCGTCTGCTCGAGCGCGGCGAGGTGCTGCTGCAGCAGCTGGGCTACGTCCTGCCGCTCGGCGGCGATGGCGAGCGTCATCTTGTTGCCGTGGTCCATGACCAAGCGCAGGTTGAGCTCGCCGAGCTCCGGCGGTTCGAGGCGCATGCGCATCTCGCCGCCGGTGCCGTCGAGGCGCATCAGGATCTGCTTGAAGACCGAGTCGCGCGTCTGCTCGAGCAGCTGCGCCGAGGCCGCGCTGTTGGTCTTGTACGAACCGGTCGTCGCCGGCGTCGGCAGCGCAGTGCTGGTCTTCGGCGCGGTGCCGTCGACGCCGCGCGTGGGTGCGTTGCCGGTGGTCGCAGCGCGGGCACCTTCGACGGCGCCGATCGCCGGACCACCGACAACGGGGGAGACCGCCGCCGGGGTGGCGGCGCGTTGCACGACGGCGGCCAGCAGCGGCTCGACGTCGCGCGCGGAAGTGCGGGGAGAGTCGGCTCCTTTGCCTGCAGTTTCCTGCCGCACCGCCTCTCCCCGGCTCGTGCTCTCGGTGACGTCGGGCCGGGCCGTCTCGACCGGGCCATGCGTCACGGGTTCGTTGCCCTGCTGCTCGATGGCCTCGGCGACCGGGTCGGCCGCTGGCTCCCGTTCGCGCTCGGGCTGGCGCGGCGCGGGCTCCGCCGGCGCCGCCGGCTCAGCCGGCGCCTCGCGGGTCGGCTGCGGCGTCGCCATGGCGCGATCGTCGACGCGGGTGGACTGCTGCAGCACCTGCTCGAACGGGCTCGGCGCTGCCGCCGCGGTCCCGGTAGGGATCCGCATGGGGTCCGCCTCGACACGTCCGTGCACCATGGTCAACATCGCCGCAGTTCCTTCGTTCCGTTGCCGGATCGGAAGCACCGTGCGTGCCAGGTGCAGTGCGTGGCGGGACTTCCCGCTGCCATGGTGCAGAACGGCGGCCCGCGAGCCTGCCCGCGGCGTGGTCGGCAGGAGTTGCCGGTGGGGCGGTCGGCAGGAGCTGCCGGGGCCGGCAACTCCTGCCAACCACCGACGCCGTCGGCGCCGCTGCGCCATTCGACACTTTTTGGGCTTCCGCTCTCAAGCGCTGCCCGCGTTTGCCGATCATCGACCTGCCGATCGCACGGAGGCTTCGCATGGACATCCAGAACCTGAACAAGAATGGCAGCGTCGAGCGCAGCCTCGACCGCCCCGCGCGATCGTCCAAGGCGGTGAAGGACGTGCTGATCCCGCAGCCGGCGCGGGATCAGGCCAGCATCAGCTCGTCGAGCCGCGCCACCGCCGCGATGGTCGAGACGCTCGGCGAGCGCGCGCGCAAGGACGACAGCAGCCGCGGGGAACTCGTCGCCGCCGCGCTCGAGAAGCTCGCCACCGGCAAGCTCGGCTCGCCCGAAGCGATGGCGAAAGCCGCGCGCCAGCTGCTCGCCAGCGACTTCCTCAGCGCCTGAGCGCGCGGCGCGTCGGCGCACGAGGTGGCGTCCCAGAGCCGGTCGAGGAACACGCGCCACGGCAGGACCTCGACGCCGTCGACGACCCGCGGCTGTGCACCGGGTCGGGTCTCGCGGGATCCCGGCCACCTGCTACGCCCACCGGCCTGCGCACGCCGTTCCCCGACCGCCCGAAGCTGGCGATGCCGCACGGCATCGCCCGCTGGGGTGACCGCGTGGTCATCGCCGAGATGAGCGCCCAGCGCGTCGTCGCGCTCGACCCGAAGGACGGCAGCATCACGACGCTGTTCGGCGACGGCGAGAAGGGCCTCGGGCCGGCCCAGCTGTATCGCCCGGCGGCGGTGCTCGTCGACGGCGGCAACCTGTGGATCGCCGACCTCTACAACCACCGCGTCCTTCGCTGCACCCTGCCGCTGCAGTGAGGTCCGGCGGCTGCCGCCCTGCGGCACGGTCGCATTGGGCGCCGCTGCGATTGGTCGCCGCGGCGGCGACGGTGAGCCGGCCGCCGCGTCACGAGCCGAACAGGTCCGGCAGCTCCGCGATCCAATCGCGCAACGACAGGGCCTCGACATCGGTGCGCAGCGGAAAGCGACCGCCGGCCGGCATCACCACGTAGCCATGCGTCGCGCCGACGTCGGCGAACGCGTTCACGAAGCCCTTGCTCAGTGATGGCGACAGCGTGCGTTTGATCTCGATCGCAAGCACCTGGCGCTTCGGCCCCTCGAGAACCAGGTCGAGTTCGGCCTGCGCGGCGCTGCGGTAGTAGCTGGCGCGCCAGGTCGCGGGCAGCCAGGCGAGCGTCTGTTCGATCACGAACCCCTCCCAGGATGGTCCACACAGTGGGTGTCCCAGCAGTGCGTCCGCATCGGGAATGCGGGCGAGTGCATGCACGAGGCCGCTGTCGCGAACGAACACCCGTGGCGCCTTGACGAGCCGCTTCTGGCTGTTGCCGCTCCAGGTCGGCAGTTGGCGCACCAGGAACAGGTCCGTGAGCAGGTCGAGGTAGTGTCGGATCGTGTTGCCGGAGACGCCGAGCCCGGACGCCAGACGGGCGGCGTTGAGTTGGTCGCCTTGCCCGTGCGCGAGCATCTCCCAGAAGCGGCCGACGCGCGCCGCTGGCAGTTTGAGTCCGAGTGCTGGGAGATCGCGTTCAAGGTAGGCCCGAACGAACTGCTCGCGCCAGCCGAGGCTGGTCGCATCATCGTGAGCCAGGAAGCTGTCCGGGAAGCCGCCGCGCCACCAGAGCCGATCGATGTCGGTGCGACGGCGTGGTCGTTCGACTTCGTCGAGCGTGAACGGAGCGAGTTCGAGCCACGCGATGCGTCCCGCCAACGACTCCGACGATTGCCGGATCAACTCCGGCGACGCCGAGCCGAGCACGAGGAACTGGCCGGCCTTCTCGCCGGCGCGGATTCGTTCATCGACGAGACCGCGCAGTACGGGGAACAGCTCAGGCATGCACTGCACCTCGTCGAGCACGGTCAGCTTGCGGGCTTGCCTGCCGAGGTAGAGCTCGGCGTCGCCGAGCTTGGCGCGGTCGCTGGGTCGTTCCAGGTCCAGGTAGGAGCAGGCTCGGGCCAGCTCGTCGCCAACCGCGCGGGCCAGCGTCGTCTTGCCGACCTGCCGCGGTCCGACCAGGGCCACGACCGGGTGGGAACCCAGCAGGGTGATCAGACGGGAGGCTGCGCGCCTCTTGAGCATCCTTGCAATTCTTCCGTCAGACTGCCGATTTGCAAGGATGGCTGGAGCCGTGCGGAGTGCTGCCATGGGTGCCGTGCTCGCCATGTCGGAACAAGCGCAGATGCGCTGCCAACGACCACGGGCTCAGCCATCCGTCGCCGCGATCAGCCGGCAGGCGGAGGAATCACCCGGGGCTTCCGGGGTCGCGGCCGGCCGGTACAACTGCTGCGCCCCTGCCACGCTCGCGAAGCCAGTGCGCCGCCATTTCCTGTCCTTCCTGTTCCCGACGGCCTGCCTGGTCGCCGGCCTCGCCGGCCAGGAGCCTGTCGAACCCGCGCCGCCGCCGTCTCCAGCGGAGGCGACCGCGGCGCCGGCGCCGGACCGCGCTGCGCGGGCGATCGCCGACTACGAGGCGGTGCGTGGCGACAAGGAGAAGGCGGCCCAGGAACGGCGCGCGCTGATCTGGCTCGGCGAGGTCGATTCGCCCGAGGTGACCGACTACCTGCTGCAGGAGCTGAAGCGCGTCGCCGGCAGCACGGCGGCGCTCGGCGTGGTCGAGGCCATCGGCAGGGTGGCGCGGCCGGCGGCGCGGGCGGAGCTGACGGCGCTGCTGCACGGCAAGCGTACGATCCCGGCCTTGCGCACGGCGGCGGCGGGCGTGCTGCTGCGGCTCGGCGACCGGGCCATGGACGAGATCCTGCAGCTCGCCGGTGATGCCGGGGCCACGCCGGCCGCGCGCGACGCGGCGGTGCAGGCGCTCGTCGCCAGCGGCCTCGACCGGGCGTGGCGCGGCCTGGTGCCGGTGTTGCTCGCGGCCGACGAGGCGCGGCGGCTCGAGCTGCTGCGGCGCTGCGACGCCGTGCGCGGCTGTGTGCCGTTCGACAACGCGCGCGTCGACTTCGTGCGCAAGGCCACGCTGCCGGTGGCGGCCTGCGCCTTCCGGCAGCTCGCGGCGGCCGGCCATGCGCGGGCCAAGGACCTCACCGTCGACCTGCTCGAACGGCTGCTCGAGGACCCGCCGGCCGCGGTCGCCGTCGATCTCGTCGGCGGCCTGCCGTTCATCCGCGATGCCGACTTCTACCCGGCGCTGCTGCGCTTCGGCGCGATCGCGGGGGCGCCGGTGCAGCGGGCGCTGCGGGCGGCGGCGCCGGTCGTCGCCAAGGACCCGGCGCTGCTCGAATACCTGATCACCAAGGGCCTCGACGACGAGCGGCCGGCGGTGCGCGAGGCGTCGCGGCTGTTGCTGAGCGAAGCGCCAGCGGAGGCCGTTCGCCCGTTGGTCGAGAGGGTGCGCGCCGAGCTGCGCGCCAAGAAGAAGAAGGCGCTCGACGCCGCCGAGGGCCTGCACGAGATCCTCGCCCGCGATCCGTCGTGGCGCGCCGATCTTGCCGGGCTGGCGGCGTCCAACGACCTCGAACGGCGCCTGCTCGGGCTGGCCCTGCTGTTGGAGATCGACGCGCCGTCGGGCATCGGTCCGGCGCAGCAGAGCCTCGGCAGCAAACAGTGGGAGCTGCGTTCGCTCTGTTATCGCTACCTGACGCGCTGCCGCGACGTGACCTCGATCCCGTTCCTGATTGCGCGCGTCGGCAAGGAGGAGGGGCGCTTGCAGCAGGAGCTCGACGCCGCGCTGTTCGCGCACACCGGCACGCGCTGCTGGAGCAAGAAGGAGTGGGAGAAGTGGTGGTCCGGCAAGCAGCAGGGCTTCGTGCTGCCCAACGCGGCCACCATCCAGAGCGGCGGCGGCAGCGGCGGCGGCAATACCATCGCCTACCACGACATCCCGGTGGTCAGCGCACGGCTGTGCTTCCTGGTCGATCGCAGCGGCTCGATGAGCGCCACGGTCGGCACCGACAAGAAGTTCACCCGGCTCGACGCCGCCAAGGAGCAGCTGACGGCGGTGGTGTCGGCGCTGCCGGCGGAGGTGCGCTGCAACCTGATCGTCTACGAGACCGACATCTTCCAGTTGTGGAAGGAGCTGCGGCCGCTGCAGGACGATCACAAGAAGGACATGCTGCAGGCGATCAAGCGCATCCCGCTCGGCGGCGGCACCAACATCTTCGACGCGCTCGAGACGGCCTACCAGGACCCCGACGTCGACACGATCTACCTGCTGACCGACGGCCAGCCTTCCGCGGGCCGCCTGCGTGACCCGGAGGCGATCCTCGACGAGGTGCGGCACTGGCATCGCCGGCGCCAGATCATCGTGCACTGCATCGCCATCGGCCTCGACTCGGACCTGCTGCGGCGGTTGGCGGCGCTGACCGGCGGCAGCTACAAGCAGGTGAAGTGACGGCGTCGCCAGGATCGACCTCGCTCGCGCCGCTGGCGGCCGTGTTCCTGCGCCTCGGCGCCACCGCGTTCGGCGGGCCGGCGGCGCACATCGCGCTGATGCACGACGAGGTGGTGCGGCGGCGGCGTTGGCTCGATGAGGCCGAGTTCCTCGACCTGCTCGGCGCGGTCAACCTGATCCCGGGACCCAACTCGACCGAGCTCGCGATGCACGTCGGTCGGCGCCGCGGTGGTTGGCGGGGCCTCGTCGTCGCCGGCACCTGCTTCATCGTGCCGGCGATGCTGATCACCGCGGCGTTCGCCGCCGCTTACGTGCGCTACGGGACGCTGCCGTCGGCGACGTTCGTGATGCACGGCATCAAGCCGGTCGTGCTGGCCGTGGTGGCGCGCGCGGTGCTCGACCTCGCACGGCGCGCGGCCAGCAGCGATGGGCTGCGGCTGCTGGGGCTGCTCGCGATCGGCGCCAACTTCGCCGGCGTGCACGAACTGCTGGTGCTGCTGGTGGCCGGCCTCGTGGTGGTCGCCGCGCGGCGGCGATGGCGCCTCGGCGCGGCGGGCCTCGGCGTGTTGTGGCCCAGGGCGGCCCCGGCGGCCGCTGCCGCGGCGGCGCTCACGCCCGGCGCCACCGGCCTGTTCCTGGTGTTCGCCAAGATCGGCGCGACGCTGTTCGGCAGCGGCTACGTACTGCTCGCCTACCTGCGCGCCGACTTCGTCGAACGCCTCGGCTGGCTCACCGAAGCCCAGCTCGTCGACGCCGTCGCCGTCGGCCAGTTCACACCGGGGCCGTTGTCGTCGACGGCGACGTTCGTCGGCTACGTCGTCGACGGACCGCTCGGGGCGTTGGCGGCCACGGCCGGCATCTTCCTGCCGGCGTTCGTATTGGTCGCCCTGAGTGGAGCCCTGCTGCAGCGGCTGCGGGCCTCGCGCGCGGTCGGCGCCTTCCTCGACGGCGTCAACGTCGCCTCGCTGGCGCTGATGGTCGTGGTCGCGGTGCAGCTCGGCCGCGCGGCCATCGTCGACGTGCCGACGGCGGGCCTCGCGGTGCTGGCCGCCGTGCTGCTCGTGCGCTGGAAGGTCAACCCGGCGTGGCTCGTGCTCGGCGGCGCGGTGGCCGGCTTCGGCCTCGGCTGCCTGCGGGGCTGAACGGTCAGCGCGGCGGCTGGCGCTCCTGCAGCTCGCGCAGGGCCGTGTCGACGCGCGTACGGTCGGCGGGAGACCACGACGCCGTGCGCAGCGAGTCGCGCAGCAGCGTCGCCGCGGCGTCGCCCTGGCCATCGGTCGCGAGCGCCCGCGCCAGCAGCAGCCGGATGTCGACGTCCGGCGCCTTGCTGCGGCGATCGGCTTCGCGCGCCTCCTGCAGCGCCGTCGGCACGTCGGGGGTCGGCTGCGCGAGCAGCGCCTTGGCGTGGATGAACAGGCCGTTCGCGCCCTTGCCGTCGATCTCGCGGGCCTTCTCGGCGAACGGCAGCGCGAGCTGCGCCAGGCCGAGCTCGAGCGCGGTGCTGGCGACGTTGAAGTTGGGCACCAGGTCGCCGGGTGCCGCCAGCGCGGCGCGCAGGCTGGCGAGCAGCGCTTCTTGCCCACGACCTGCCCGCTGCAGCGCGTCGCCGAGGTTGCCGAGCGCACGCACGTTGGCCGGGTCCGCGGCCACGGCACGCGCGAAGCAGTCGACCGCGGCGGCGGCCTCGCCGCGCTGCATCTCGAGGTTGCCGAGGTTGAACGCCGCCGCCGAGTAGCGCGGCCGCAGCTCGAGCGCCTTGCCGAACGACTGCCGGGCGCCGTCGAGGTCGCGCATCGCCTTCTGCGTCAGGCCGAGGTGGTTCCAGTCGCTGGCGTTGCCGGGCCGCAGCGTGAGCGCCTGCCGCAGGGCCGCCGCCGACTCGGCGTGGCGCTTCTGCTTGCGCAGCACGGCGCCGAGGTTGACCCAACCACGTTCGTAGCGTGGCTCGATGGCGAGCGCGGCGCGGTTGGCGGCCTCGGCCTCGTCGAGGCGACCGAGCGCCTCCAGGGCGACGCCGCGCAGCAGGTGGAAGTAGGGCAGCGAACGCCCGTGCGGCGTGGCGTCCTGCAGCAGCTCGAGCGCGCGCGCGGGAGCGAGCTTGACCAGGGCCTGGGCGCGGCGGCGCAGCGCGGCCGGGCTGCCGGGGAAGTGGCGCGCCAACGCCCGTTCGCCGACGCGCAGGCGCTCGCGGTCGCCGACGAGGTCGGCGGTGCGTACGAGCGTGATCAGGTAGCTGAGCCGCGGCGCCGGCGACAGGTTGACCGCGAGCTCGGCGGCGGCGAGCGCCTGCTGCAGCCGCGTGCGATCGATGGCGTCGCTGTCGAAGTCGTTCTCGAGCAGGATCTGCGCCCGCACGAAGCTGGCGAACGCATCGTCGTCGGCGGCGCCGGCGGTGGCCGGAGGGTCGGTCCCCTGCGAGGTCAGGTAGTGCCGCACCAGCGCGACCAGCGGGCCGGTGCGGGTGCCCAGCAGCGCCCGGGCCTCGTCGCGGCGGTCGGCCATCGTCAGCAGCAGCGCGCGCGACGCCAACACCTCTTCGTCGGTGGCGTCGTCGAGCGTCGCCAGCGTGGCGAGGCCGTTCTCGGGCACACCTTCGTTGGCCCACGCCCACGCTTCGGCGAGCGCCTCTTCGCGCGCGGTGGTGCGTTCGGCGGCGGTCGCGGCGGCGATGCGTGGCGCGTTGGCGACGAGATAACCGAGCGCGGCGGTCAGCGCCGGCAGGCCGAGCAGCACCAGCACCAGCGCGGTCGCGCGCCACGGCTCGCGGCGGGCCCAGCGCAGCGTGCGTTCGAGCCGCGTCGGCAGCCGGGCGCTGACCGGCGCCCCGCGCTGCCAGGCCAGCAGGTCGGCGCGCATCGCCGCCGCTGTGGCGTAGCGGCGGTCGGGGGTCTTCTCCAAGGCCCGGGCGACGACCGCGGCGAGGTCGTCGGAGATGCCGGGCCGGCCGCGCAACGTCGGCGGCTCGGCGGTCAGGATCGTCTGCAGCGTGGCCTGCTGCGTCGTCGCGGCGAACGGCCGTTCGCCGGTCAGCAGCTCGAACAGCACCACGCCCACCGCCCAGACGTCGGCGCGGGCATCGACGGGGTCGCCGCGCACCTGCTCCGGCGCCGCGTAGTCGAGCGTGCCGAGGAAGCCACCGGCGCGCGTGATCGTCGGCGCGCTGTCGTCGCTGGCGACGCCGAAGTCGGTCAGCAGCGGCTGGTCGCCGTGGATCAGCACGTTGGCCGGTTTGACGTCGCGGTGCACGAGGCCGTGGTCGTGGGCGTGCGCGAGGGCGTCGAGCAGGCGTTCGACCAGGGCCACGGCGCGCGGCGGGTCGCGGAAACGCTGCCGGCAGGCCTGCAGCGGCTCGCCGGCGACGAACTGCATGGCGAAGAAGTGGCGCTCGGCGGCGCTGCCGAAGCCGTAGACCTCGACGATGTTGGGGTGGCGCAGCCGGCCGGCGGCGGCGGCCTCGCGGCGGAAGCGCGCCAGCGCGGCGGCATCGGCGACCAGCGCCGGCGCCAGCACCTTGACCGCGACGCGGCGGTCGAGCGAACGTTGCCAGGCCTCGTAGACGACGCCCATGCCGCCGCTGCCGAGCTCGCGGATCAGGCGGAAGTCGCCGAGCACCCGTTCGTCGGCCACGGCGGGTTCCAGCCGGTCGTGCAGCATCGGTTGCAGCAGGTCGTGCAGGTCGGGGTGCTGCTCGAGCAGGCGCGCCGCGTCGGCGTCGTCGCGCGGCGCCGCCTGCAGGAACGCTTCGAGCGCGCGTTCGAGGCGCGAACCTGGCCCTTGCTCCTTCACGCTTCGGGCTCCACCGCCGGCAGCTGGCCGGCACGCAGCGACTGCATCACGTCGGCCAGCCGCGCCACGGCGCGCACCCAGCGCATGCGCACGGCGTTGGGCGTCATGCCGATCTCGCTGCCGATGTCGACGAAGGAGCGATCCTCGTACTCACGCGCGACCAGGATCTTGCGGTCCTCGGGCGGCAGCAGCTCGAGGCCGAGGCGCACCCAGTCGCGCATCTCCGTGCGGGTGGCGTCGCGGCTCGGGGTCGTGCTGCGCTGCAGCGCCGGATCGAGCGCCAGCACGCTCTCGGTCGGCAACGGCGCGTTGCGGGCGAGGTCGCGGCGCTTGGCGCGGAACCAGTCGTTGCGGTCGCGCAGCGTGTTCTCGGCCACCCGCACCAAGAGGCCGCGCAGCTGCTGGCCGTCGCGCACCTGGAAGCGCGGCGCGTCGCGCAGGAAGTCGAGCACGATGTCCTGCAGGTAGTCGTCGGGTTCGGCCTGCCGGCGCAGGAAGGCGCCGAGGCGGTGGTCGACGTGGTCGCGCAACCACGGCAGGTGCAGGGTCACGAGCTCGCTGAGCGCGGCCTCTTCCCCGGCATGCCATCGCGCGAGCAGCGCAGGAGTGGCGTCGGGGGGCGCGGTCATGGGCAGGATTGCAGGCGGGCCCCGGCGGCGAGTCAAGGCGCCGCGGCGGGCGGTCGGCGGCGTCAGCGCAGGGCCTGTTCGAGCGCGGTGGCGGCGTCGGTGCGTTGGTCGCGGTACTTGACGATCAGCGGGGTCGTCACCTGCAGGCCGTTGGCGACGGCGTAGTCGCCCGCCGCCGGGCGTGAACCGGGCACCACCACGGCGCCGGCCGGGATCTCGCCGCGGTGGGTGGTGCCGTGTACGAGGTCGTGCACGACGGTGGCCGCGGTCAGCACCACGCCGGCCGCCAGCACCGCCCGTTCGTGCACGACGCAGCCTTCGAACACGCCGCACAAGGCGCCGACGAAGCACTGGTCCTCGATGACCACGGGGCTCGCGTGCACGGGTTCGAGCACGCCGCCGAGCTGGGCGCCGGCCGATAGGTGCACGCCCTGGCCGACCTGCGCGCACGACCCGACCAGCGCGTGGCTGTCGATCATGCTGCCGCTGCCGATCCAGGCGCCGACGTTGACGTAGGCCGGCGGCATGACGACGACGCCCGCCGCCAGGTGCGCACCGCGGCGCAGCGCCGAGCCACCGGGCACCAGCCGCACCTGATCGTCGAGGCGCAGCCAGCGCGGCGGGAACGCGGTCTTGTCGAAGAACGGGAACGGCGACGGGCCGGTGGCCGGCGCCAGCTGCGTGCGGCGGAAGCCGAGCAGGATCGCGCGCTTCACCCACGGCACCGCGCGCCAGCTGCCGTCGTCGCTCCGCGCGGCGGCGCGCACGGTGCCGGCTTCGAGTGCTTCGAGCAGGGCCTCGTGGGCGGTGGGCCACGTCGGGTCGGCGGCGAGCGCGGCGTCGTCGCGGCCGAAGAAGGTGGCGAGCTCGTCGTCACGCATGGGCAACCACCTCGGCCTGGTGCAGCGCCCGCTGCAGCCGTTCCCGCGTCGTCGGTTCGGCGACGGTGAGCGGCGCGCGCAGCGTCGGTCCGGCGAGGCCGGCCAGCGCCAGGGCGGTCTTCAACGGGATCGGGTTGGGCTCGGCGGCGAGCGCGTCGAACAGCGGCAGCAGGCTGCGCTGCAGCTCGTGGGCGCGCGCCAGGGCGCCGGCGCGGGCCGCGGCGAGCAGCGCGGCGACCCGCTTCGGCACGACGTTGGCAGCGACCGAGATCACGCCGGTGGCGCCGACCGCGACGCTGGGCAGCAGCAGGGCGTCGTCGCCGGCGAGCAGCACGCGGCCCGGCGGCAGCGCCGCGGCGATGCGCACGATCTGCAGCAGGTCGCCCGACGATTCCTTGAGCGCGACCACGTGCGGCAACTGCCACAAGGCCGCCACGGTCTCCGGCCGCAGGTTGCAGCCGGTGCGCGACGGCACGTTGTAGGCGACGATCGGCAGGCTTGGCGCGGCGTCGCCGATGGCGGCGAAGTGCGCGACGATGCCAGCCGGTGTCGGCTTGACGTAGGGTGGCACGACGACGAGCACGCCGTCGGCCCCGAGCTGCTGCGCGCGCGCCGCGAACGCCGCCGCCTGCGCCGTGGCGCTGGCGCCGGCGCCGACGAACACGGCGGCCCCGCCGCGGTGCGCCAGCGTCGTCACCACGACCTGATCCCGTTCGTCCGGGTCGAGCGTCGCCGCTTCGCCGGTCGAGCCGAGTGCGACCACAAAGTCCGCTCCGCCGGCGACCACGTGCCGCACCAGCCCGGCCAACGCCGGCAGGTCCAGCGTGCCGTCGTCGTGCAGCGGCGTCGCCAGTGCGACGCCGAGGCCGGCGCCGAACAGCGGGCAGGGTGTGGGCATCATGCGTTCCCCCCGCCGAGCCCGGTGAACAGCGGGTCGAGCACGCTGCGGGCGACCTCGTCCATCGGGAACACGCCTTTGCGGCCGCGGATCCAGGTGGCGGCCGCCACCGCACCTTCGGCGAACGCGGCGGCGCTGCGCGCGGTGTGCACGAGCTCCAGCACCTCGGCCGGCGCGTCGACGCCGACGCGGTGCTCGCTGTAGGTCGAGCCCGCGCGCACGACGCCGATGCTGAGTTCGTCGGCGGCGAGCGGACCGCCGATCGTCCACGACCGCTTGCGCGGGCAGCCGTCGAGCAGCGTGGCGGCGAGCAGCTTCGCGGTGCCGGATGGTGCGTCGTGCTTCTGCGCCTGGTGGTGTTCGATCACGTACGGGTCGAGCGCCGCATCACGCGCGGCGAAGCGGCCGAGCACGAGCGCCAGGCGCCGCAGCAGCGCCACGCCGAGCGAGAAGTTGGGGGCGACGACGACGCCGATGCGGTCGCCGACGCGCGTGGCGAGGTCCGGCAGGTCCCAGCCGGTGCTGCCGATCACCAGCGGCGTGCCGGTGGCGAGCGCCCAGTCGAGCCGGGCCGGCACCGCGGCGCCGCTCGCGGCTTCGATGGCGACGTCGACGGTGGTCGCCGGCGGCGCCGTGCGCGTCACCTGCCACAGCATGCGGTCGCCGAGTCGCGTCGCGATCGCGCGGCCGAGGCGGCCGGCGCCGAACAGGCCCACGCGCAGCGTGCCGCTCATCGGCCGACCTCAGCGCCGCCGAGCCCGTGCGCCGCCCGCACCGCCGGCGCGGTGAAGAACTCGCCGTGCAGCTTCTGCATCGCCGCCGCCATCTCCTCGCGCCGCACGACGAACGACAGGTTGCGTTCGTTGCCGCCGAAGCTGACCAGCTCGGGCACGATCGGGTGCAGCGCGCGGCTGGCGCGTTCGAGCACGTGCGGCGTGCGCCGCAGCCCTTCCCCGACGGCGGCGACGATGGCGCGGTCGCGGCTGATGTCGACGCGGGCGAGGCCGTCGAGCCGCGCCACCAAGGCGTCGAGCGGCGCGTCGGCTTCGACCGTGCAGGCCACCGAGACCTCGGCGGTGGCGACGAGGTCGACGCAGATGTCGAGTTCGGCGAAGGCGGCGAACAGGCGCGACAGGTAGCCCGCGGCGGCCAGCATGCGCGTGCTCGTCATCGTCAGCACCGTGATCGGGCCGCGACAGGCCAGCGCCGCGACCGCGTGCCGCGCGGTGGTCTCCCGCTTGGGGTCGATCGTGGTGAAGGCGCCGTCGGGGCGCAGCGAGTGCCGCACGGTGACCGGGATGCCGGCGTCGACCGCGGGCTGGATCGTCGCCGGATGCAGTACCTTGGCCCCGAACGCCGCCAGCTCGGCGGCCTCGGCCGGGCTCAGCGTCGGCACCGGCCGCGCCTCCGCCACCACCCTCGGATCGGCGGTCAGCACGCCTTCGACGTCGGTCCAGATCTGCACCTCGTCGACGCCGAGCGCTTCGCCGAGCAGCGCCGCCGACCAGTCGCTGCCACCGCGGCCGAGCGTCGTCGTGGCGCCTTCGGCCGTGGCGCCGACGTAGCCCTCGGTGACGACGATGCGGCCGTCGGCCAGCAGCGGCAGAAGCTGCGTCGCGGCGAGCTCGCGCATCACCGGGCGCTGCGGCCAGGCGGCGCCGAAGCGGTTGTCGGTGCGCACCAGGCGGCGCGCGTCGACGTGCTCGGCCGGCAGCCCCCGCTCCCGCAGCAGCGCCGTCATCAACAGCGTCGACAACCGTTCGCCATGGGCGACGATGGCGTCGTTGGTGCGCGCGGTCAGTTCGCGCAGCAGGTGCGTGCCGCGCAGCAGCGTGTCGACGTCCTGCTGCAGCTGCTGCAGCGCCGCGTGCACGGCCGCCGCCTCGCCCAGCAGCAGGTCGGCGGTGGCGTGGGCGTGGCCGAAGACGTGGTCGAGCTCGCGCGCGAACCCGTCCCGATCGCCGCCGCGCGCTGCCGTCGCCGCCGCGAACAGCCGGTTGGTGGTGTCGCCCATCGCCGACAGCACCACACACGGCCCGCGTTCGCGCCGCGCCTGCACGACGTCGGCGACCAGTCGCAGGCGCTCGGCGTTGGCCAGCGACGAGCCGCCGAACTTCATGACCAGCATCAGACGTTCCCCAGCAGCCGTTCGGCGATGGTGACCAGGAGCTCGCGTCCGGCGACCAGCTCGCGGCCGGTGATGTGCTCGTCGAGCGTGTGGGCGACCTTGATCGAGCCGGGGCCGCACATCACGACCTGCTTGCCGCCGGTGAGGTCGCGCACGCGCGTGGCATCGCTGCCGAACGTCACCACCGCGCTGGGCAGGTCGGGCAACACCAGGAAGCGCGCCGGCTCGGTGGTGCCGACCTCGATGACGTCGGCGTGCTCGGGCTGCAGTTCGCGCAGGCGCTCGAGGAAGGTCGAGCCGGGCAGCGTGCGCACGAACAGCTGCGCCTCGGCGTGCGCGGGCACGACGTTGGCGGCGGCGCCACCCTGCAGCACGCCGAGGTTCCACACCTCGGGTCCGAGCTCGGCGTCGTGGCCGAGCGGCACGTCGCGCAGGCGCAGCAACCAGTCGAGCAGCGGCCAGATCGCCGAACGCCCCAACTCCGGCGTGCCCGAGTGCGCGGCGACGCCGGTGGTCACGAGCCGCAGCTGCAGCGCGCCGCGCTGGCCGGTGCCGAGCCGGTTCTCGGTCGGTTCGCCGTTGATCGCGGCGACACACGTGCGCAGCAGCGGCAGCAGGTCGGCGGCGGTGGTGGCGCCGATGCTGTCGGTCTCCTCGCCGACGACGCCGAGCCAGGCGAAGCCGTCGTGGCCACGCGCCAGCAGGGCGCGGATCGCGGCGAGCTGGGCGACGATCTGACCCTTGGCATCGCAGGTGCCGCGGCCGGACAGCAGGTCGCCCTGGCGGCGCGGCGGCAGGAACGGCGGCACGGTGTCGAGGTGCGTCGAGAACAGGAGGCGCGGCACGCCCCACGTCGCCAGCACGTTGTGGCGGCCGGGCGCGACGGGTTGCAGTTCGATGGTGGCGTCGAACTCGCGCAGGATCGAGCGCAGCGTCGGCAGGCCGTGGTCTTCGCGGCCGGTGGTCGTGTCGGCGCGGCACAACGCCTCGACGCGGTCGAGCAGCCAGGACGCGTCGGTCGGCAACGGATCGGGGGTGGTGGTCACGGGCGGTTCCTCGAACGATGTGACCGCCGGCGGCTGCCCGCTCCGGTGCGCCGGGAACGTGGGTGCTCCGGTGAACCGATCGCGCCTGGCACTCCGCGCCGGCTGCCCGACGCGACAACCACGGGGATTTGACCCCGATGGCCAACCACACGGCGCCGACGGGCACCGGGCAGCTTCGGCGATCGTCGCCTTTCGCCGGCGCTGCGAACGGGCCGTCGCCCTCGCACCGGGTACTGATCACGATCGCTCCTCCAGCGGTCGGCGCAGCTTGCGGCCTCGGCGCGGGTGGTGCAAGGCGCGAGATGCCCGGACCGTGAGGAAACCGCAAAAAGCCCCGCGGCGTCGCGCTCCGGCGGCGACGGCCGCGTCGGGCTCAGCCGGCGCGGCCGAACGCGCCCCGAGGCCGCACGCGGGTCACTTCGCCGGCTTCTTGCTGATGCCCTCCAGGATCCTCCCCGGGGTCGCCGGGTCCGTGCACAGACCCCGCTGCACGAACCAGGCGATCAGCACCGCTGCGTACTCCCCGACGAGGAACTTGACGTTCTCGTACACCGCTGCGGTCTTGGGCAGCGCCGGGAAGTCGGAGCTCAGGTAGATGCGCCCATCGTGCTTGAGATAGTTGCCTGGCGGCGCCTCCGGTGCGGAGCGCAGGAGTTTGACGGCCTCGGCCCGGGCCTCGGCTTCGGACATGTCGCGCTCGACCATCAGGGCCGCGGCGCGGGCGGCGACTTGGGACTCCGGCTCGCTCGGCGGATGCCATGGCTTGACCACTCCGGCCTCGATGCAGGCGACCTTCTCGGCGACCCGCACGTTGAGGCATGCGGATATCACCGGGTTGATCGCCGAGTTGTAGTCCGCAACCAGGGCATCGAGTTCACGGACGTCGGCAGGGCAGAGCACGACATCCCGCTCGTTCAGGAGCACATGGCGGGCGAGGTCGGCCGATTCCAGGTGCCCGAAGAGCAGGAGGCCTGGCAGCGATTCCGCACTGCGCCGGAATCCCGGTGGCCAGCTGCACCCGCTGTTTGGCGACGCCGTCTGGGCGCTCGTGGATTCCACCTTGCTTCGCTGCAGCCGCTCCATCGCCCGATCGATCGCGGCAGCCACGTTCGCCTGCGCCGCGGTGAAGGCGGCGTCAGGTGGCAAGGTCGCCGAGGCCGCTCCTGGCCGGCCGGTTGCCGACGTTGCGTGGGTCGGACCGGCGGCGGCACGAGGAGCGGCATGCCACCACCAAAGCCACACGCCGATGTTGAGCAGCAGCGCGCTACTCAGGATCACAATGGACAGGCGCTTGTTGGTCACACTCCTCATACGCATCCGGGGCGCGGTTGGTCGTTGTAGCGTGCGGGACCGCAATCACCGAGCATGCGTTGCCTGCGCAGAGGCAGTTCCGTGGCGAGCGTGGTCGGTGCGGGCGGGGGAGCCAATGGAACTGGGCTGCCGGAGCTACCTGGGGCGGGCCCACCTGCCGCCACGACCTCGCGCCGGCACCGTGTGTGCCGGGCAGAACGGCCTGGCGGATCGTCGGAGCCGGCTCGACCAGTGCCGCCGGGCCACTTCCTGCACCTGTTCTTCTCGGCCCGTTGGCGAGACAGGCTCGGAGCTCTCTGCTACGGTGCCGGCCCACCCCGTCTCGGAGCACTCGCCTCGTGCACCACTTGCCACGCCCCTGCCGCCTGCTGCTGACCACGTTCGCCGTTCTCGCCGGCACGCTCGCCGCGCAGCGCCCCATCGTCCACGTCGGCGGCGCCACGCCCGACTTCGCCGACCTGCCGGCCGCCGTCGCCGCCGCCCCCGTCGGCGCCGTGATCCTGTGCGCACCCGGCACCTACACCGGCTTTTCGACCCAGAAGCCGCTGCGCGTGCAGCTCGGCAGCGCCACTGTGCTGCCGGCCGCGGGCAGTGCCTACACGATCGAAGTGCACGACCTGCCGCCCGGTGAGGCGTTCGCCCTGGCCGGCGGCAACGGCACCATCGCCGCCGGCGCGCTCGGCTGCCTCCGCCTGCACGGCAACGGCGCCCCGGTCGTGCTCGAACGGTTCACCGCCGCCGCGACCGGCAACCGTTCCGGCCTCGAAGTGCAAGACTGCGCCGCCGTGCTCGTGCACCACTGCATCCTCGGTGGCGCGCCGGCCCTGCAGGTGCAGTGGGCGAGCTTCGTCTGCAACGAGTCGATCGTGCTGAGCACGAACGGCGTCGGCGCCATCGTCGACGACTCGCTGTTCGAGTCGGTGCGCACGTCGTTCACCGGCACCGGCATGCCGGCGCTGCGCGGCTTCCGCAGCGCGATGCGCCTGGCCGGCGACGGCAGCATCGGGCTCTCGGTGATCGGCGGCTCCAGCATCCCGGTCAGCGCGTTCGAGGCGGTGCAGTGCACCGTGCAGTGGCAGCAGAGCCGCTTCCCGCTGGGTTCGCTCGGCGGCGCGCCGGGCTTCGTCGCCATCGACACCACGGTGTGGGCCGACGACGTGCCGGTGCTCGCCGCCAGCGACGCCGCGCCCGGCACCACCGCCACCGCGCGCATGAGCAGCAACACGCCGACGATCGGCGCCATCGTCATGGGCTACGCGGTGGTGCCTGCCTTGTTCGGCATCACCGGCGTCTACTGCGACACCGTGAATGCGCCGGTCATCGCTGCCTTCGGCGTCGTCGACGCCGCCGGGCTGCCGGTGCTAGCGAACGTGCCAGCCAGCAACGCCCTGCGCGGTGAGTTGTTCAACCTGCAGGGTGTCGTCTGGAGCACCGCCGGCGTGCCGCTGCTGAGCGGCCCGGGGACCTGGACGATCCTCTAGCCGCGCGGGTGGTTCAGCGAGCGAACTTCGCCAGCGCGCCGACGACGTCGATCTGCTCGCCCTCGGCGAGGCCCTGGAAGATCGGCAGCGCCAGCGCTTCGGCCGCGGCCGCGTCGGCGACCGGGAACTGCGTCTGGTCCGTCGCGAGGTGCGCGAAGCACGGTTGGCGGTGGAACGGGATCGGGTAGTAGACCGCGCAGCCGATGCCCTGCTGGCGCAGGTGCGCGATCGCGAGGTCGCGCTTCGCCGCCGGCAGCCGCGTCACGAACTGGTGGTAGGCGTGGCGGTCGACCTCGGTCGGCAGCTTGACCCAGTCGAGCCTCGCCTCGGCGAACAGGCGCCGGTAGCGCTCGGCGTTCTCGCGCCGCTTCAGCGTCACCTTCTCCATGTCGCGCAGCCGCACGCGCAGCGCCGCGGCCTGGATCGCGTCCATGCGGAAGTTGCCGCCGATCAGGTGGTGCTTGTACTGCTCGGCCTGGCCGTGGTTGCGCAGCAGCCGGCACTTGGCCGCGAAGTCGTCGTCGTGCGTGGTCAGGAAGCCGCCGTCGCCGATGCCGCCGAAGTTCTTGGTCGGGAACGTCGACCAGCCGGCGGCGATGCCGTCGCCGCCGCACATGCGGCCCTTGTACTTGGTGCCGATCGCCTGCGCGGCGTCCTCGATCAGCGGCACCGAAAACTGGCGGCAGAGCTTCATCACGGCGTCGACGTCGAACGGGGCGCCGAACAGGTGCACCGCCATCACCGCCTTCGGCCGCTTGCACGCGCGCAGCGCGGCTTCGAGCCGGGTGAGGTCGATGGTCAGGAAGGTCGGTTCGACGTCGACGAACACCGGCGTGGCGCCGAGGCGGGCGACGACGCCGGCGGTGGCGAAGAACGAGTAGGTCGGCATCACCACCTCGTCGCCGGGGCCGATGCCGAGCGCCATCAGCGGCGCCAGCAGCGCGTCGGTGCCGGACGACATGGTGATGGCGTGCTTGACGCCGAGGTAGGTCTGCAGCTCGCGTTCGAGGTTCTCGACCTCGGGGCCGAGGATGTACTGGCCGCTGCGCACGACGCGCACGACGGCGGCCTCGATTTCGGCGAGCTGGTTCTTGTCGCGGGTGAGATCGATGAGGGGAACGGGCATGTTGGCGCAAGCAGGATAGGCGCCGGCGGCCGCGGGGGAAGCACGAGCTGTTGGGCCGCTTACGGAGGCGCGGCAACCCGGCTCGTGCGGGCCGCTTCGGCGCCGGTCAGCCGCGGTGCAGCGTGCCCTGGCGCCAGCGGTCGGCGAGCGAGTTGATCGGCTCGCAGAGCAGGTCGGCGACCGGCATCG
>JAEUHT010000070.1 GCA_016793265.1 Planctomycetota bacterium | reverse complement strand
GACGCGAACGGCTGCCCTTGCGGCGCCGTGGCGTAGTCGGCCCAGAAGCGGTTCGGCCAGACCAGGTCGCTGGTCGAATCGGCGCGCCGGACGTGCCACCAGTTCTGCTCCACGTGCAGCTTGGTCGGGTTGACGGCGCGGAACAGCGCGCGCACCTGCTTGCGCTTCTCGGCTTCGGCGCGGCGGTCGGCCCCGAGGTAGTAGTCGTCGCTGCCGGTCTCGGCCTTGCTCGCCGGTGGCGGTGGGGGGGCGCCGGGCGCCGCCGCCTGCGGCTCTTCGTTGCGGCCACCGCCGCCGCCACCGCGCGGCTTCGCCGCCAGCGCGCCGGCGTGCTCGGCCGCCTCCCGCGGGGCGTCGGATTTCTCCTCGACCGATCGCTCGAGCTGCCCCAGCCGCAGAGCCGGCCCAGGCTTGCCGGCGCCGTTGCCTTCGGCGAGCGAGTTGCTGCGCAGCGCGGTCTCGACCAGGCGGTCGTAGACCTGCACCGCGAGCGGCCGCAGCTCGATCTGCTCCTGGATGCTGCGCGCGATCGCCTGTCGCGCCGGGCCGTCGAGGCGCTGCGTCAGCAGCACCCGTTCGATCAGGTTGAGCTGGCCGAACGCCCACGTCTCGGTGTAGCGCGTCAGGTCGTCGCCGCAGAGCCAGTGGTCGAGGAACGTCTTCTCCAGCTTGCAGGCGAGCAGCGGCCGGATCACCGCGTCGAAGAAGGCGCGGTCCTTCTGGTAGAGGAAGAAGTTGAGCTCGTGGCAGGCGTGCTGGTCGTAGAGCTCGCGCTGCTGCTTCGGGTCGAGCTGCGGCCAGGTGGTCACGAAGCCGAAGCGGCTCCAGTCGTCGCTGTCGGACAACGAGGCGAACAGGCGGAACACGCTGGTCAGCGAATCGAAGACCTCGACCTGCGCCGAGCGCGGATCGTCGAGCGTGGTGGTGCCGCCGGCGGCGACGAACTCGATGCGCTTCTGCTCGGTCAGGTGGCGTTCGCTGTCGAGCGCCCGCTGCAGCGTGCGGCTGCGTGGCGTCAGCGCCACCTCGGCGCGCACGAGGCAACGGTAGATCGCCTGTTCCCCGTCGAGCGCGAGCACGTGCACCTGCTGGCCGTCGCCGAGCGCCCGGGGCGGCACCACGACGACGCCGGCCGCGTCCGGGATCAGGTTGGCGAGCAGGGTGGCGCCCTGCGGCAGGAAGTCGAGGTTGGCGACGACTCCCGGGTTGACCACGTCGCGCGGCGCCATGTCGGCGTTCTTGCCGCCGCTCTTGCCGCCGCGGCCGCCGCCACGCCCGCCGTAGCGGCCGCCGGCGCCACCGCTCTGGTCGAGGGCATCGTTGGCCGAGTGCTCGAGCGCCCATGGGTGGATCAGCAGGCTCGGCCGCGTCAGCATGTTGCCGGCGAACTTGGCGGCGAAGCGGCGTTCGAGCACGTAGCGGTACTCGTCGCCGAGCTGGCGGCCGGAGTCGTAGGTGCTCTCGGTGGCGTAGGTCGAGAACGTCACCGGCGCCGGCGCCGCGGGGGCGAGCAGCGCCGCGAACGGGTCGGCCGTCGGCAGGTAGCGGGTGGTGAACACCAGCACGCGGGAGCCTGGCCCCGGGTTGGCGAGCTGCACGCGCAGGCCCTGGCCGTCGAGCTGCGCCTCGCGCAGCTGCAGCGGCGACGGCCGCGAACGTTCGAGCAGGCGGTGGCGGCCGAGCAGCCATTCGCCGTCGGCGTCGCCGCGGGTGATGCGAACCGGGATGCGAGCGTCGGCATCCAGCACGCGCAGCTCGTAGTCACCGGGGGGCAGCCCCCGCAGCTCGAGCATGCCGTCGACCAGCGCCAGGTGTTCGAAGCGGTCGAGGTCGGCGCCGAGCAGCATGAACTCGTCGCGCTGCACCGTCGTGCGCGTGCCGGCGTAGGGCAGCCGCAGGGTCTGGCCGGCGGTGCCGTGCAGCGCCGAAGGCAGGCGACAGGCAGCGGTGCGCAGCGTGCTGATGCCGGTCGAGCTGCCGGCGTAGTTCAGGTCGAGCCAGTCGATGCCGGGCAACGCGCCGAGCCGGATGCGGCCGGCGTCGTCGGTCTGCAGGCTGACGCCGATGGCGTCGGTGAAGTCGCGGTGGTGCAACTGCAGCGAACAGGTGCGGCCGGCCAGCAGTTCGCCGTTCTTGCCGCGCAGCTCCAGCACGAAGCCGTCGGGCGTCGCCAGCAGCATCGGCGTCGCCGTCGCGGCGCCGGTGTCGATGCCGTTGAGCTGCCACACGGTCTCGGCGGTGGCGAGCTCGACCGGTTCTCCGGCCAGGTTCTTCACCTTGCCGCGCAGCGAGACCTGCAGCTGTGCCAGGCGTTCGGGCACCGCGATCTCGTGCACGAGCTCACGTTCTTCGACGAACTGCAGGTCGCGCACCTCCTGCCGGGTCACCACGCCGTCGAGGTCGGTGGCGACGATGGTGAGCAGCGGCTCCTGCAGCAGCGACAGCGCCACGTCGTGATCGTCGAGGCGCAGCGTGGGGCGCACGGCGATGCGGGCCGAGCCGCCGGCCCGCAGCGCTTCACGCGGCACGAAGGCGCTGGCGGCCAGGGTGTAGCTCTCGGCGCGGTGGGAGAACGGCACCAGCGCCGCCACGGCGCCGTCGCGCAGCACGAGCTTCTTCTCGCCTGGCGCGGTCGAGAACGGGATCAGGATGTCGCCGGCGGCGTCGGCGGCGTAGTCGCGGCCACCGAGCCAGGCGGTGGCCTGGGGGCGGTGCCGGCCGTCCTGGTCGTAGACGCGCACGACCTGCCCCGCCGCGGCGGTGCGTTCGGCCAGCCGCAGCGAGCCCTTCTGGATCACGGCGCGGCTGGAGATGCCATTGCCGACGAACTCGACCACGTAGGTGCCCGGCGCACGCAGCGACGGCAGGTCGAACGAGCGGCGCACGCGACGCAGCGGCGGCGTGTCGTAGGCGAAGGTGCGTTCTTCGTTGGCGACGACGCCGTCGAGCTCGATGGTGGCGTTGACGGGCAGCTGCTTCTCGCACAGGTAGCGCCAGGCGTCGATCGACCAGACCTTGACCACGAGCTGCGGCACGTTCTTGACGTCGAGCTCCAGCGTGACGGCGTCGTCGGGGCCGTAGACGCGGCGCATCGTCGGCGGGAAGACGAGCTCGACGCGCTTCTCGATCGTGTCGGCGCGCGTCGGGTCGTCGAGCAGCGTGTACCAGCGCGCCAGGTCGCCCTGGCCGAGCAGCAGCTTGGTCTCGGCGAGCACCGCGCGCAGCCAGCGGGCGTCGAGGAACTCGGCGTAGGTCTCGTAACCGTCCTCGCTGGCGAAGAAGTGCTCGAGGCAGGCGCGCAGCAGCGGCGCGTCATCGCCGATCACCGGCAGCGCGGTGGCGAAGCGGCGCGTCGGATCGACGAAGTCGGCGCCGTCCTGGAAGCGGCGCAGGTGGGTCTCGGCGACGTGTTCGCCGCGTCGCGGCAGGCGGATGTAGGCCAGGAAACGCTGCTTGTCGGGCGCCCCGCGCGTCAGATCCTGTTCGAGCCAGCGGTAGAGCACCTGCGCCTTCAGCGAGTTGAACGACGACGGCAGGCGCTGCGCGAACTGCCACAGCCGCTCGAGCTGGGCCACCGCGGCGGCCGGGTCGAGCTGCCATTCGGTGTCGGCGTCGGGCTGCAGGCGGCGCAGCCAGGCATCGACGAACTTGCCGTCCTGCAGCAGCTCGGGCATCTGGCGCGCGCATTGTTCGAGCTGCGGCAGGCGCAGCATGCCGTGCACCTGCAGGCTGCCGAAGCCGCGGCTGCCTTCGGCGTGCAGGTCGCGCACGACCAGCTCGGCGAGGTTGTCGACGTCGGGGCGGTCGAGCCGGCCGAGCAGGTCGCGCAGCTGCGGCGCGGTCAGCGCCGTCGAAGCCAGCGCCGGCAGCGCGCGTGTCGTGAAGCCGCGCAGCGAGCCCTGATGGCGGGCGAGCGCCGCGGCGGTCAGCTTCTGCAGCGCCAGCAGCTCCGGGTCGAGCTGGGTCGGCAGGTCGGAGCGGGCGCCCGGCACCTTCCGGAAGTGGTTGTAGCTGACGCCGAGTCGCTGCCGCAGCAGGGTGAAGGTGGCGTCGGGGGCGTCGTCGACGCCGAGCAGCGCGAGGCGGTTCTGGATCTCGACCACCCGCTGGTTGTCGCCGTGCTGCCGGATCCACGTCGGCAGCACCTTGCGCACGGTGGCGAAGTCGCGCGCGTCGAGCCGTTCGCGGCAGTGGTAGTAGTAGAAGTCGTCGGTGCCGGGGATCAGCGTGTCGACGACCTTGGCGCGGTCGGGAGCCAGCGCCCAGGTCTCCTCGAACCCGATCGGGATGCCTTGCGCTTGCAGCGCGGCGGCGAGGGCGGCGACGGCGAGCAGGGAAAGACGCAGGCGGCGGTCGTGGCGCATGACGGTCGGGACGCGGAGGGGGCGGCCCCGACGAACGGAGCACGCCCGGATTGGCTCAGTGGATTGTGCCGCCGCGGTCGACCGTGTCGCCCGAACAAGTCGGGGCGCCTCGGGGCCGGACCGCGGGGCGGCGGCCGAACGCCACCGCCGGGAGCGAGTTCCGGCCGCCCGCTACTTCACAGCAGTTTCTGGATGCGGTCGTCGAGCGCCTGCTGGTCGACCGTGAAGCTGGCCAGCGCCGCCGCCGTCAGCACACCGTCCCAGCTCGCCGTGCCGGCCTTCACGCGCGCCTGCCAGGTGCCGTGCACGGGGATCTTGCCTTCCTTGGTCAGGCGGGCCGCTTCGTCGGTGGTGAAGCT
The DNA here is from genome assembly GCA_016793265.1 of Planctomycetota bacterium. Classification (GTDB taxonomy): domain Bacteria; phylum Planctomycetota; class UBA1135; order UBA1135; family UBA2386; genus JAEUHT01. Next base: position 11,471 of record JAEUHT010000070.1, on the reverse strand, counting down.
CGGGAACAGGTCGCCGACGCCGTTGGCGGCCAGCGCCGCCAGCACGTCCTTGCCGGAGGCCTTGTTCGGGTCCAGCTTGGCCGCTGCCGCGGCCGCCGCCTCGAACTGCTTGCCGATGGTCCAGAAGCAGTCGAGTCGCTCGCCCTTGACGTCGGCCGTCGGCGCGAACGTCACCGCCGGGTCGTTCGCCGTCTTGTCGACGATCGTCGCCGGGGCCGGGTTGGCCTTCAGGAACTCCTTGGCGGCCGCGGTCGGCATGGTGAAGGTGTCGAGCCCGAGCAGGTCCGCGCACTGCTGGCCGCTGCGCATCGAGGCGCCGATCTGCTTGGTCTTCAGCCCCTGCTCCTTGGCGAGGCGCCGCAGTCCGCGCTGGCTGGCCAGCGTCGCCTTCTCGCCGGCGTTCAGGCCGTCGCCGAGCTTGTTGTCGGCGATGAAGGCGTTGATGCGGCCCATGAAGACGTTGCACCAGTCCGGCCGCGCCAGCGCCGCGATCAGCCAGTTCTGCCGCGCCGAGAAGCCGAGCGTGAAGTTGAGCCGGATCTTGTCCTCGTGCAGGCGGCGCGCGGCGAGCAGGCCGCAGGGCGTCAGCGGCACCTTGACGATGAATCGGTCCGGGCAGATGGCGTGGAAGCGCTTGCCGTACTGGTAGCTGGCGTCGATGTCGTCGGCGGTCGCCGTGTGCAGCTCGACCGAGACGTCGGCATCGAAGGTGCGGGCGAGCATCAGGCCGTGCACGGCGTTGAGCACGAAGGCGATCTCCTGCACCAGTCGGCCCTGGTCGATGCCCGGCGACACCTCGCGCAGCAGCTTCGCGGCGCCCGGCACCAGGGCGTCGTAGATGCCCTTCTGCACTTCCTTGTTGAGCAGCGTGTTGTTGGTGGTCAGCGCCTCGAACTCACGCACCCAGAGCTCCTTCGCCGCCGAGACGTCGCCGGTGTCGAGCCACAGCGCGGTGCCGGTCTTGGCGACCTTCGCCCACAGCTCCGAGCTCGGATAGCCGGCGCGCTTCTGCTGCGGCGTGGTGACGTGGTCGAGGCAGAAGCGGGCGACGGCCTTGGCGAGCGGGGAATCGTGGCGGGGGGCGGGTTGCATGAGCAGCTCTCGGCGTGGGGACCAGCGGCCGATGCTATGGCGCCCGTCGCGGGATTGCACGCGACGCCGCCGCCGACGTCACGGCGCCGGCGGCGCGCCCGCCATCTGCGCGTGGTATTCCTGCAGCGGCTTCACCGACAGCGGCTTCTTCAGCCAGCTCTCGAGGCCCTGGATGGTCGCCGAAGCGGCGGCCAGCGTGGTGATGCACGGGATGCGGTGCGTCGCCGCGGCGCTGCGGATCTGGCGGTCGTCGCTGCGTTCGCGGCGGCCGCTCGGCGTGTTGATGATCAGGCGCACCTCGCGGTTGACGACGAGGTCGAGCACGTGCGGGCGGCCTTCGTGGATCTTGAACACGCGCTGCACGTTGATGCCCGCGGTCTGCAGCACGCGCGCGGTGCCGCTGGTGGCGACGATCTGGAAGCCGAGGTTGGCGAGGCGGTCGATCAGCGGCACGATCAGCCGCTTGTCCTCGTCGCGCACCGAGACGAACACCTTGCCGTCCTTCGGCAGCATATTGCCGGCGCCGACCATCGCCTTGGCGAACGCGGCGCCGAAGCGCGCGTCGATGCCCATGACCTCGCCGGTCGACTTCATCTCCGGGCCGAGCAGCGTGTCGACGCCTTGGAACTTGTTGAACGGGAACACCGGCGCCTTGACCGAGAAGTACGGCGGCTCCAGCCGTTCGACGGCGCCGACGTCGCGCAGCGTCTCGCCGAGCATCAGCCGCGCCGCCAGCTTGGCCAGCGGCTGCGCGATCGCCTTGCTGACGAACGGCACCGTGCGCGAGGCGCGCGGGTTGGCCTCGAGGATGTAGACCTTCGGCCCGCGCACGGCCCACTGCACGTTCATCAGGCCGATCACGCGCAGCTCCTTGGCCAGGCGCCGTGTCTTCTCGGCGATCTCGGCGATCAGGCCGTCACTGAGCGTGTACGGCGGCAGCGAGCAGCTGGAGTCGCCGGAGTGGATGCCGGCCTCCTCGATGTGCTCCATGATGCCGCCGATGACGACGTCGGTGCCGTCGGCGATGGCGTCGACGTCGACCTCGATGGCGGCGTCGAGGAACTTGTCGACCAAGAGCGGCCGTTCCTCCGAGAACGAACGGTGCCGCTCCATGTAGTCGACCAGGCCCTCGCGTGAGTAGACGACCTCCATGGCGCGGCCGCCGAGCACGAAGCTCGGCCGCACCAGCACCGGGTAGCCGATGCGGTCGGCGGCGGCGATCGCCTCGTCGGCGGCGGCGGCCATGCCGTTCGGCGGCTGGTCGATGCCGAGCTTGGTGATCAGCTTGCTGAACAGCTCGCGGTCCTCGGCGGTGTCGATCGAGTCGACGCTGGTGCCCACCAGCGGCGCGCCGTGGTCCTGCAGGCCGCGCGCGAGGTTGAGCGGCGTCTGGCCGCCGAACTGCACGATGACGCCGTGCGGCTGCAGCCGGTCGATGACGTTCATCACGTCCTCGTGCGTCAGCGGTTCGAAGAACAGCATGTCGGAGGTGTCGAAGTCGGTCGACACCGTCTCCGGGTTGCTGTTGACCATCACGGTCTCGTAGCCGAGCTGGCGCAGCGCCATCGCCGCGTGCACGCAGCAGTAGTCGAACTCGATGCCCTGGCCGATGCGGTTGGGGCCGCCGCCGAGCACGATCACGCGCTGCTTCACCGGCTTGTCGCCGAGGCCGTCCTCGACCTCGTCCTCGACGCCGTCGTAGGTCGAGTAGAGGTAGGGCGTGAGGCTCGGGTACTCGGCGGCGCAGGTGTCGACGCGCTTGTAGACCGGGGTCACGCCAAGGCGCTTCCTGTGCTCACGAACCTGCCATTCGGTGGTCTTGCCGCTGCAGACAGCGGCGATCTGGCGGTCGCTGAAGCCGAGCGCCTTGGTCTTGCGCATCAGCACGGCGTCGATGCCGGCGAGGCCGGAGGCGGCGGCCTCGGCGAGCACCTTCTCGTGCTGCACCAGCTCCATCAGCTGGTCGAGGAACCAAGGGTCGATGCGCGAGTACTCGTGCACCTCCTCGACGCTCATGCCGCACAGCATCGCGTTGCGCACCCAGTCGATGCGGTCGGCGCGCGGCGTCGCCAGGTGCGGCCGGATCGCCTCGGCGTGGAAGTCGTCGGACTTGCAGCTCGGCTTGCCGGGCGCGTTGCCGAAGCCGTTGCGGCCGGTCTCCAGGCCGCGCAGCGCCTTCTGCATCGCCTCCTTGAAGGTGCGGCCGATCGCCATCACCTCACCGACCGACTTCATCTGCGTGGTCAGCACCGAGTCGGCGGTCGGGAACTTCTCGAACGCCCAGCGCGGGAACTTGACGACGCAGTAGTCGATCGTCGGTTCGAAGCACGCCTTGGTCGTCTTGGTGATGTCGTTCTGCAGCTCGTCGAGCGTGTAGCCGACGGCGAGCTTGGCGGCGATCTTGGCGATCGGGAAGCCGGTGGCCTTGCTCGCCAGCGCCGAGCTGCGCGACACGCGCGGGTTCATCTCGATGACGACGAGGCGGCCGTCGCGCGGGTTGATCGCGAACTGCACGTTGCTGCCGCCGGTGTCGACGCCGATCTCGCGCAGGCACGCGATCGCGGCGTCGCGCAGCAGCTGGTACTCGCGGTCGCTGAGCGTCTGCGCCGGCGCCACCGTGATCGAGTCGCCGGTGTGCACGCCCATCGGATCGAAGTTCTCGATCGAGCAGACGATGATGCAGTTGTCGTTCTTGTCGCGGACGACCTCGAGCTCGTACTCCTTCCAGCCGGCGATCGACTCCTCGATCAGGATCTCGCTGTTGAGCGACAGCGCCAGGCCGCGGGCGCAGATGTCCTCGAACTCGGCGAGGTTGTAGGCGATGCCGCCGCCGGAGCCGCCCATGGTGAAGCCGGGCCGGATCACGCACGGCAGGCCGATCTGGTCGAGCGCCTGGCGGGCCTCGGCCATCGTGTAGGCGAGCTGCGAACGGGCGCTGGCGAGGCCGATCTTGGCCATCGCGTCGCGGAACTCGAGGCGGCCTTCGGCCTTCTGGATCGCCTGCGGCCGGGCGCCGATCATCTCGACGCCGAACTTCTCCAGCACGCCCATGTCGTGCAGCTGCATCGCGCAGTTGAGGGCGGTCTGGCCGCCGAGCGTCGGCAGGATCGCGTCGGGCCGTTCCTGCTCGATGATCTTGGCGACGATCTCGGCCGTGATCGGCTCGATGTAGGTGCGATCCGCCATCTCCGGATCGGTCATGATGGTCGCCGGATTGCTGTTGATCAGCACGATCCGGTAGCCGTCGCTGCGCAGGGCCTTGCACGCCTGCACACCCGAGTAGTCGAACTCGCAGGCTTGTCCGATGACGATCGGCCCGGAGCCCAGGATGAGGATGGACTTCAGGTCAGTGCGGCGTGGCATTTCGGGCCAGGACTACAGCGACTCGGGCCCGCCACTGCGAGCGGAAAGTGGCGACCGGCGGGGGCGTGGGGCGCGGCCGCCGTGGGCGGTATCCCGGCAGGGCCGGCTCGCCCGTTGCCAAACCGGCGCCCGCCAGCTCGTGGTGGGAACGGCCGCCTCAGGGGGCCACGAACGGGTCGGCGAAGCGCGGCTCGCTCAGGAAGGTCCGGTCGGTCAGCGTGTGCAGGAAGGCCACCAGGTCGTGGCGTTCGTCCGGGGTCAGGTTGAGGCCGAGATCGACCAGCGGCGAGGCCAGCGATGCCGTGTGCAGCTGCAGCGGGTGGTCGCGGCGGCCGCCGCCCCAGCCGCCGCGGCCCGTCGGCGCCAGCACCGGGTCGAGGTTGGCCGTCGCGCGCACGCCGGTGGCGTAGAACTGCATCACCTCGTCGAGCGTGGCGAAGCGACCGTCGTGCATGTAGGGCGCGGTGACGGCGATGTTGCGCAGCGAGGGGGCGAGGAACTTGCCGCGGTCGGCGTCGAGGCCGGTGACGCCGGCGCGGCCGGGGTCGTCGTCCTGCTTGCCGGCGTCGAGGCCGTTGTTGCGACTCGTCTCGGCCTGCAGGTTCTGCGGCAGCGGGGTCCAGGAATGGCCACAGGGGCCGTAGTGGTGGCCGAGGTGGCATTCGGCGCACGAGTGCCGGCGGGTGCTGCCAGTGCCGACGAACAGGGCCTTGCCGCGGTTCTCCGTGGCCGTGAAGTTCGGGAAATCGGCGTCGACATCCCCGCCGGCAAGCACGAGCCCCTCGTCGAAGCGCGAGCCCTGCGAGACCAGCGCGCGCACGAATTGGGCGAGCGCCCAGCCGACGCGGGCCTCGCTGATCCCAGCGTCGCCGAACGCGGCCGTGAACAGCGGTGCGTAGTCGGGCAGCGCCTGCAGGCGTTCGACCACGGCGGGCATCGTCATGCCCATCTCGGCGTGGTTCGTGATCGGCAGCAGCACCGCCAGTTCGAGGCCGGCCGCGCGTTCGTCCCAGAAGAAGCCGGCGCGGCGCTGGCCGAGGTTCTGCAGCGGCATCGTATTGCGCGCCGTGGGGGCGCGGGCGCCGCGGCTGAACCGGCGGTCGTCGGCGAAGGCGTGTTCTTGGCGGTGGCAGGAGCCGCACGACCGGGTGCGCGTGGCCGACAGCTCGACGTCGTAGAACAACACCCGGCCCAGCGCCGCGCGCCTGTTGGCGATCGCCAGCGGCAACGCGTCGTTACGCGCCGGTATCGCCTTGGCTCCGGGCGCGGGCACCGGGAAGTAGTCGAAGGGCACTTCCGGCAGGGTGAAGCGCGGCGGCGACTGCGCGGTCAGCGTGGTGCAGAGGCAGAGCAGGCCAGCGAACAGGGACGATGCGGCACTCATGGTGGTTGCGTGCGGGGTCGAGGGCTGTGCCGCAGTGCAAGCCCGGTGCCGGACTGCCCAACTTGGTGCGGATCACGCCCGCACGTGCAGGTCGTCGGCGCCGAAGGTGAGGGCGAGCGGTTCGATCACCACCTGCTTCGGCCCGGCTTCGACGCGGCCGGCGAGCAGCGCCGGCACGCCGGCGTCGGCGGCGATGCGCACGGTGCGTTCGGCATCGCCGGCGGCCACGAACAGGGCGTAACCGGCGCCCATGTTGAGGTTGCCGTAGGCGGCGCGGTCGTCGCTGCCGGTCTCGTGCTGCAGGAAGCGCAGCACCTCGGGCACCTTCGGCAGCGTGTGGAAGCGGTAGGTCAACGTCGCCTGGTGGCGCATGATCTTGCGCCAGCCATGGCCGGTGATGTTGGCCTGATAGTGCGGCACGATGCCGGCCTGGAACAGCGCCTCGGTGACGGGCGCGTAGAGCGTGGTCGGCGCCAGCAGCGCCTCGCCGTAGAGCGAGCCGTCCGGCAGCCGGGTGCCGTAGCCCGCGGGCAGCCGTTCGGCGAGCTTGCGCGCCAGCGAGACGCCGTTGGCGTGGATGCCCGAGGAGGCGAGCAGCACGATCTGGTCGCCGGGCGCCAGCCGTTCGCCGAGCGTGAGGCGCGTGCGCGGCCGCACCAGGCCGACGCAGGACGCGGCGAGGTCGATGCGGTCCTCGACGACGACGCCGGCGAGGGCCGGGGTCTCGCCGCCGCCCCAGGCCACGCCGCAGCGGTCGCAGGCGGCGCGCCAGCCGTCGACGAGGTCCTGCGCGCGCTTGGCGTCGTCGAACCAGCCGCTGCCACCGGCGGCCCAGTAGGCATGCACCGACACCGGCGTGGCGCCGACCGTGATCAGGTCGTTGATCGCCATCGCCAGCGTGTCCTGGGCGATCAGGTCGTAGTAGGTGCGACCGGTGAGCTGGCGGGTGGCGTCGGCGACCAGCGCCTTGGTGCCGAGGCACTCGGTGATCGAGGCCAGCAGGAAGTCGCCGCAGTCGACGAGGTAGGCCGATTCGCCGCGTGAGGCCGCGATCTCGGTGAGGCCGTGCCGCTGCAGGTTGCCGGCGGTCGCGGCCGCGGCGCGCTGCGCCAGGATCTTCAGCGGGTCGATCTTGCCGTAGTCGACGCCGGCCTGCTTGTAGTCGATCTTCGACATGCCGACAGGATGCGCCGGACGGCCGGCGAATGCGAGCGGCGGCTGGGCCCGAGCCGCGTCAGCGGCGCCAGAACGACGGCGTGAACAGGGCCAGCAGGGTCAGCAGTTCGAGCCGCCCGAGCACCATCTGGAAGCACATGATCAGCTTGGTGGTGCCGTGCAGTTCGCCGTAGCCAGCGAGCGGGCCGATGTTGGGGCCGAGCGCGGGCACGCTCTCGCCGATCACGGTCAAGTGGCCGGCGAACGACGGGTCGACCATGACCATCGCCGGACCGCAGTTGCCAAGCATGCTGGCGGAGGCGCTCAGGGCGCCGATGAAGCTCAGGCGTTGGTCGAGCGCGAGCACCATGCCGCCGACCAGCACGGTCAACAACCAGAGCAGCACCACCGACAGGATCGACGAGATCGTCGACGCCGACAGCACCTCGCCGTCGAGGCGCAGGCGCTCGACGATCTTCGGCCGCACGAACTGACGCAGCGAGTAGGCGAGCAGGCGGATGCAGACCAGCAGGCGCACCTGCTTGATCCCGCCGGCAGCCGAGCCCGTGCAGCCGCCGACCATGGTGCAGGTCCAGATCACGATCAGGCACAGCGCCGGCCAGGCGTGGAAGTCCGCGGTGGCGTAGCCGCAGCAGCTCAGCATGCTGACGACGTTGAACGACGACTGCCGCAGGGCCTCGCCGAACGGCATGCCGGCGCGCATCAGTTCGACGGTGACGATGGCGATCGCCAGCACGGTGAACGTCGCGTAGAGCCGCAGCTCGCCGCCGCGCAGCAGGTCGCGGCAGCCGCGCCAGCCGTCGCGTGCCGCTGCCGCCATGGCGACGAAGCTCATGCCACCGAGGAACATGAACACCGTCAGCACGACCTCGACGCCCAGGTCGTGGAACAGGCCGACGTTGCTGCGGGTCGAGAAGCCGCCGGTCGCCATCGCCGTGAAGGCGTGGCAGATGGCCTCGAAGAAGCTCATGCTGCCGACCAGCATCAGCAGCGAAGTGCAGGCTGCGGTCAGCGACAGGTAGACCAGGGCGACCCCCCGCGCTTGGGAGCGGATGCGCGGCTGGTAACCTTCGCTGTTGACGCCGACCGATTCGGCGGTCAGCAGCTGCTTGCTGGCGACGCCCATCGACGGCATCAGGGAGACGAAGATCAGCACGATGCCGATGCCGCCGAGCCACTGCAGCAGGGCCCGCCACAGCAACAGGCTCGGCGGCGTCAGTTCGGGTGTCGGATAACCCGCGGTGCCGAGCACGGTGCCACCGCACGTCGTCAATCCGCTCGTGCTCTCGAACATCGCGTCGGCCGAGTCCGGCAGCAGGCCCGACCACTGGAACGGGATGGCGCCGAGCATGCTGGCCAGGAACCAGGCGATGCCGGCGACGCAGATCGTCTCGCGGCGGAAGAACTCCGGCGGCGCCTTGCGCCCGGCGAGGCCGAGCAGCGTCGCCACCGCGAGGCCGATGCCCATGCTCCAGCCGAGCCCTGCGACCGGATGCACGTCCGGGGTCGGTGGTTCGTTGAGAGCCAGGATCAGCGGTCCCGCCTGCGCCAGCGAGAACAAGAACACGAAGGCGGCGAGCACCTTGCTGACGCGAGCGAAGTTCACGGACCGCCACTATCCCGACGCCCGCCGGGATTGCCAATGCCGAAGCCGCCCCGCTGCACGCCCGCCAACCCCTCGCCCTCGCTCTCGCCCTCGCCCAAACCCGGTCGCCGGGCGTCTCCCGCGAACCGCCCACCCATCAATAGGCGAGCGTGGCGCGCACGATGTTGCTGGCGGCGACGCCGGGCAGCACCGGGCAGCCGACGTAGAGCACGTTGAAGCTCACGAACTGGAAGTCGAGCTGGAAGCCGACCAAGGCCGCGTCGCCGGGCACCGGCATCGAGCTGACGGCGGTGCCGGCCGTGTTCGGCACGAACCAGAGGGTGATCGGGTCGACGAAGTTGCAGACGCCGCAGCTCAGCCAAGGCGCCGGCACGCCGAGCAGGAGGAACGGCACCGCCAGCGGCTCCGCGCCGTAGAGCTCGAACGGGAACGTGCTGTTGCCGAGCGCGAACGGCCCCGCGGACATCGCCATGCCGCCCGGGCCGCAGCCGGTGGCTACCGTCGTGATGCTGCCGCCGGGGCCGAGCGACTCGACGGCGACGAGGCCGACGTCGCTGTCGTAGGTGTTGACGTTCTGGTCGGCGAAGACGAGCAGGCCGTCGTCGGCGTTGGTGCCGGGATCGCCGTCGCGGCGGCCGATCAGCCGCGGGGCGTGCTCGTACCGGTAGTTCGTGCCGGGCGTGACGTCGACGCGCTGTTCGTCGCCGATCGGGGCGCCGGTGCCTTGCAGGGCGCGGAAGTAGACGTCGTCGGAGAAGGCCCCGCCCGGCGACGCGACCATGTAGCCGATGCCGAAGCGGTCGCCGAGCATGGCGACGTCGACCGCGTAGTCGTAGTCGCCCGCCACCGCCGCGAGGTCGAGCGCGCCGCCGAGCGTGGTGATGCCGGCGCTGTCGATCGTCAGCAGTTTGCCGCGCACGTCGTAGCTCGACGGATTGCCGCTCTCCTGCTCTTCCCAGGCGACGAGGAACTTGAAGCCGTCGCCGTCGACGGCCGGGAAGGCGCAGTCCTGCGTGGTCGCCTGCACCCAGGCGCCGGTGCCGATCACGTTGAGGTCGTGGTCGATGACCTGCGCGCGCACCCAGCCCGGCAGGCCGGTCGGGCGGTCGATCCACGTCAGCAGGTGCAGGCCCTGATTGCCGCCTTGTTTGCTGAACGCCGCCTCGGTGACGTTGCCGCCGGCGAGCTGCGTGATCGGCGTGGTGCTGACCTGGAAGTTCGTGTCGATGGTCAGGTCGCAGCCGAGCAGGCCATAGGTGTCGTCGAGCCAGGCGACGAGGCAGTCGTCGTCGTAGACGGTCGCCTCGCCGCTGAGGATCGGCGCCGACAGCCCATACGGGCCGTCGAGGTCGAAGGTGTTGGTGGCCTGCGCCTGCACCGGCTCGAAGGCGACTCCCGAGATGTAGTTGCCGGCGGCGTCATGGTTGACCCAGACCATCACGAACAAGCCGGTGCCGCCGATGCTGGTCACACGCACGCTGTCCTGGTCGCCGCTCTGATTGATGCCGAACGCGTAGCCGTAGGTCAGCGAATCGGCGAGGAAGACGCTGCCGACGACGCCGACCACGCCAGTGCTGAAGTACTGGGTCCAGGCGATGCAGTAGGTGTCGCTGTAGGCGTCATAGGCGACGTCGGGGAAGTCGCAGTCGCCGTTGGGGTAGGCCTGGGAGACGGTGCCGATCAGCGGGTCGAGAGTCAGCGGATAGGCGGCGGCGTCGACGAACGCGGCCGGCAGTGCCAGCGCCGCGCCGGTCGGCGTTCTGGTGATGGTGCCGCGGCAACGCGCGCCGTGGGCGTCGATGCCGGTGACCTCGCCGAAACGCACGCCGTCGCCGTTCTCGTTGTGCCAGCGCATGCTGCCGTCGGCGGCGCGCGTCAGGCTGCTGGTGATGGCGAGGTCGATCACGAGATCGCCGCAGCCGCGTGGACGCTCGGCGAAGACGAAGCTCTGCTCGAGGCCCTGCGGGGTGGTCTCGTAACGTTCGACGAGCGAAGGCCAGCGGTAGTCGACGCTGCGGCGGTCGTGCGTGCGTTCGGGCACCGCGGCATCGGCGCGCTGCAGCACGGTGTCGCCGCGGCGCGCGGCCACGAAGGCGACCTGCAGCCGTTCGGCGCGCGGCGTCGTGCGGCCGAGGCACGGTTGGAACTCGACGCTGCGGTCGAGGAAGCGGGCGCGGTAGCTGCGGCTGGAACCGAGCAGGGCGCCGCCCTGTTCGTTGACGCCGGCGAACGCCGCCGAGGTGGCGGCGGTGCTGACGGCGGCGCTGCGCGAGGCCGGAGCCTGGGCGTCGGTGATGCCGACGGTGGCGAGCAGGGCGAGGGCGACGGTGGACGAGCGCATGGTGCGACCAGAACCCTACCTCGGGGTGGTCGGGTGGGTCGTGATGTCGTACGGCGACGCGCTCGACGTCGTGGGCTCGATTCCGACGGCATGGGGAGTCTGGTGACGCTCCAGACCGTGAGCGTGGATGGTGCGGTGCTCGCGAACGGCCGCTTCGACCTCAGGCTCGTAACGGTGGTGCCCGTCGAGGGGAAAGCCGAGCCGTATGGGCGTCAAGTCAGTTGCGACGGCAATGCCCTGTATGTGGTTTGGGACGACTCGCTGCACGGGAACATCTGGTCCGAGACCGCGGGGGGGCTGTCTGCCCGCCTGGGCAACGAGGTTCCAGAAGTGTGGCCGTTGTACGCCTGGGTGGAGGACCCGTTCGACGTGCCTTGGTTCGCCGAGATCACCTATTCCGAGTCGGCCTTGGGAGCAGAGACGATCGTGCGCAGGAGCTTCGACCCGGTGGTTGGCGAGGGTATCGATACCGAGTACTCGATCGACACCGGCGGTCCGGTGGCGCATCC
>JAEUHT010000035.1 GCA_016793265.1 Planctomycetota bacterium | reverse complement strand
GCTGGGCGACAACCGCTACCTCTCGAACCAGGCCGAGATCGAACGCCACGTCGGCCCACTACGCGACCTGCTGCTGCACCTCCCGATCGATGCCGATCGGGTCTGCTTCGCCGGCTCGGGCCGCGGCGGGCACGCGTGCTGGGACGTCGGCCTGATGCGCTCGGAGCGCTTCGCCGCCATCAGCCCGTGCAACGGCGGCACCATCCACGAGGGTGGGTTCGCTCGCACCGGTGGGGTGTTCGTCGAGAACGGGCGCGACCTCGCCACGTTCCTCACCTTCAACACCAGCTTCGATCACGGCATCGAAGCCTGCCGCAACGCGACCAAGCTGCTGCAACAGTGGGGCGCGCGCATCGAGTGCCACGAGGAGCCGACGATGCGCTGCATGCCGCTCGAGGAGGCGACGCAGCAACTCGCCGGCGTCGAACGTGCCGCGCACCGTCGCAGCATCGTCAAGCGGTTCAATCGCCTGGCCGACGGCTCGCACTACTGGCTCCTGGCCCTGGACCGGCGGCCGGCAGAATGGGACCCGAAGGCGCGCATCGAGGTGCCGACAGCGGATTGGCCGCGGGACCCGACCCTGCAGCGGCAGGCGGTGTGGCAGGTCGTGCAGGGCCGCTGCGCGCGCCTCGCCGGTCGGGTCGCCGGCAACATGATCCGCATCGAGGCCCAGGGGGTCGGCCGGCTGCGGGTCTGGTTCGACCCCGAGCTGGTCGACTTCGGCGCCAAGGTCGAGGTGGAGGTCAACGGCAAGAAGGTGACCAGTGTCCAGCCGCGGCGCCGGCTCGACGTGATGCTGGCGCGGGTGTGGGCGACCGGCGACACCTCGGCGCTCTACTGGGATTTCGTCGACGTCGCCGTGCCGAGGTGAAGGGGGCCTCGGCAGGGCGGCGCATCTCAGTCGTTGCCGGGCTCCTCGCCGATCAGGGCGAGGTCGTTGCACGCGTTCCACAGCATCACCATCGCCTGCTTGACGTTGGCGGTGGCGACCGGCGGCAGATCGGTGCGGCCGGCGAGTCGCTGCAGCCGGCGGTAGAGCTCGACCAGTTCGAGTTCGTCGGCGGACAGCGGGTTGCCGAGCAGGTCCTTCGTCGGGTTCGTCATGGTCGGTCTCCTCAGTAATGCGGGCGCAGGTCCTGCAGGCGTTTGGCCTTGAGCTCGAAGCGCGGCAGCTCCCCCGGCTTGCACAGTTCGAGGTTGAAGCGCAGCCCCTCGTGGGCGTTGGCGAGGTCCTTGCCCAGGCGCGCCGAGAGGCGCGGCCAGCAGTCCTGCTGATCGGGTTTGAGCTCGACCTTGACGGTGATCTCGTCCTGCACGTTGTCGACGCGCGTCAGCACGATCTGGAACTCCTCGACCTCGCCGTGCTCACGCACGACGGCCTCGACGGCGCGCGGGTAGACGTTGGTGCCGCGGATCAGCTTCATGTCGTCGACGCGGCCGAGGATGCCGCCCTCGTAGATGTCGCCGGTGCGGCCGCAGGTGCAGCGGGTGTGCTCCACCTTGCAGACGAGGTCCTTGGTGCGGTAACGCAGCAGCGGGATGAAGCCGCGGCCGAACGACGTCACCACACGTTCGCCACGTTCGCCGTAGCCGACCGGGTTGCCGGTGTCGGGGTCGAGCACCTCCTCGATGAAGTGATCCTCGATGATGTGTGGACCGCCGGGCTGGTGATCACACTCGAAGATCATGATGGTGCCGATCTCGGTCATGCCGGCGGTGTCGCCACACTTGCCGCCCCACATGTCCTCGATCATCTTCTTGACCGCGGGGATCGAACCGGCCGGCTCGCCGCTGACGACGACGCGCCGCACCTTGCCTTCCTTCTTCAGGTCGATGCCCATCTTCTCGGCGGTCTGGCCCATGCGCAGCGCGTAGGTCGGCGTCGCGCAGACCACGGTCACGCCCATCTCGACGATCTGCTTGACGCGCTGCTCGGTGGTCATGTTGCCGCTGGCGAGCGTCAGGCAGCCGAGCTTCTCGGTGCAGTAGTGGGCGCCCCAGAAGCCGATGAACGAACCGTAGGAGAAGGCGAAGAACACCTTGTCCGCCGGCCGGATGCCGAACGCCCAGAAGCCGTAGCACCACATGTCGGCGATCCACGACCAGTCCTTCCTGCTGTCGAGCACGCGCAGCGGCTGGCGGCCCGAGGTGCCCGAGGTCAGGTGGTAGCGGATGGCGTCGGTCTCCGGGCGCGTGAGCAGGTCGCCGAACAGCGGCTTCTCGGCCTGGTTCGCCATCCAGTCCTCGCGCGTCATGAACGGCAGGCGCCGCAGGTCGTCGAGGCTCCGGATCTTGTCCGGCGTGACGCCGGCCCCCTCATAGAGGCGGCGGTGGTAGGGCGACGTGTGGAAGGCGCGCTCGACGAGCCGCTGCAGCTTGGCCAGTTGCAGGGCGCGCAGTTGCTCCTTCGGCAGCGTCTCGGTCTTGGGATTCCAGTACATCGAGGCGTCGGCGGACACGGGGCTCCGGGGTCGCATGGGGGCGCGCAGCGTAACGTCGGCCGGGCCCGAGGCGAGGCCGGGGGGCGGCTACCGCAGCGGGTCGAGCGCCTGCTGCTGCACGCCGAAGAACGTGCGCCGCTTCCGCGGTGCCGGCAAGGGACCATGTTGGGCGCGCCGTACGCCTCGATGAATAGCGGCCCAACATCAGGCGTGGCGAGTTGCTCGCGGTGATGCCGGTGAACGCGCCCGAAGCACCGAGCTGGAACGGCACCATCTGGTGATCGACCTGCACACCGACCGGCGCTGCCGGCAAGTTCGACGAACC
>JAEUHT010000164.1 GCA_016793265.1 Planctomycetota bacterium | reverse complement strand
CCTGATGGCGCGCGGCAATTGTGAGTTCCGTCGCGGCGACCTGCCGCGGGCGTTGTGGGCCTACGAGTCGGCGCGCCTCGCTCTGCCGCGCGATCACGACCTGCTCGCCAACCTGACGCTGGTACGGCGGCAGCTGCAGATCCCGGAAGAAGCCTCCGGCTTCGTCGCCGAACTGGTGACGCTGCGCTCGCGGCTGTCGCCCTGCGAACGCCTCTGGTGCTGCGCGTTCGGCATGAGCCTCTCGGCGTTGTGTCTCGTGCTCGGCTGGCGGCGCGTCGGTCGCCGCTGGATCGGCGTGCTCGTGCTGGTGCCGACGCTTGGCCTCGCCGTGGACGTGCTCGGCTTCGTCGCGGCGCCGTCGCGCGCGGTTGCGCTGCAGAAGGTCGACCTGGTTTCCGAGCCCAGGACCGGTCTGCCGCCGCTCGCCGCCGTGGCGCCGGGAGTCGTACTGGAAGTGCTCGGTGGTGGGCAGGGCGCCTACCTGCGGGTGGCCGCCGGCGATCGCCGCGGCTACGTATCGCGTGACCGCATGGCGATCATCGAGTAGTTGCGAATCGACCGGCGGGAAGTCGACCTTGGCGGGCGAACCCGGCCGCTTCGCGGCTCCACTCCGGTTTCCGGGTCGTAGGGGCTGTCCCGCATTCAGCGGGTCGCTGCCGGCGACGAAATCGACGTCATGACCGCGATCGAGAGCATCAACCGGATCCAGCAGTTGCTCGAGGGGTGGCGGCAGCTCGGCCACCGCACCCTGGCCAACGGCGTGGAGTTCCTCGCCCAGATGCCGGGTGAAGATGGCGCCTGGATGCACTGCATCTTCCCGCGCTACGACCAGGTGACCATCCAGGCGCTCGGCGAACAGCTCGGCGCGCCGCTGCCGCCGGGGCTGCGCACGTTCTACCGCTGTTGCGGCGGCATGACGCTGTTCTCGGATCTGTTCGTGCTCTACGGCGCGCGGCGCTCCGGCCTGGTCTACGGTGACTCGGCGCACCAGCCCGAGGACATCGTCGCGCTCAACCACGGCCTCGACGTGTTCGGCTGGCGCCCGCCCACCGCGATCGCCTTCGCCAGGAACGCCTGGGACGGCAGTGTGCACCTCGCCGGCATGGGGCGGCAGCCGCAGGAGATCGTGCGCTGCGAAGCCCAGACCGGGCACGTCATCGAACGCCACGAGGACGTCTTCGCCTGCGTCGCCGCGCGCCTCTACCGCCTCGACCAGCTCTACGTGAACTGAGCGTCGCGGCGATCAGCCGAGCATGCGGCGGGCGCGCATCGCGGTCAGGAACAGCAGCGCGCCGATGACGATGAAGATGCCGGCGACGAGCCAGCGCAGCAGCCACTCGTTGAAGAGCAGCAAGAGGCCGAAGCCGGCGCACATGGCGCCGAGCACCATCAGGATGACGGGCAGGTTGGGGGGCAGGCTCGGCATGCCGGGCATGCCGCGGTTGAGCTTGATGTCCATCAGGGCAGCGTCTTCTCGTAGATGCGGTAGCGACGGTAGGGGCGGAAGCCCATGGTCTCCAGTGGGCCGAGCATGTCGCGGTTGTCCTCGAGGATCCAGCTGGCCTCGCAGGCGTCGAAGCCCGCGGCGATGCCGCAGCGCGTGACCTCGTGCATCATCATCAGGTCGAGGCCGATGCGGCGCTGCTCGGGCACCACCCCGAGGGTGATGACGCGGATCGTGTGGGTGCGCTTCAGCGCGGCGAGGAACTTCCACCAGCCGAACGGGAACAGCCGCCCGTTGCAGGCCTTGGCGGCGACGTTGGTGTCGGGCAGCGCGACGAGGAACCCGACCGGCTGGCCTTCGATCTCGGCGATGTGCATCAGCGCTGGATGTGCGACCTGCTTCAGGTCCTTCGCCTGCGCCAGGAACTCGTCCTGCGTCATCGGCACGAAGCCCCAGTTGCGCTCCCAGATGCGGTTGTACAGGTCCCACAGCAGCCTGCACTCGGCCTCGAAGCGGCGCAGGTCGAGCGGCCGCAGCGTGACGTTCGCCCGCTTGCGCAGGTGGGCGGCGATGCGATCGATGCGCGCGTGATCCATGCCGTGCTTGTCGCCGAACAGCGCCAGCAGGTCCTTGGCCTTCTGCAGGCCGGTGGCTTCGAGCCACGCTGCGTAGGTCGGCGGGTTGTACGGCATCATCGTCACCGCCGGCCCGGGTTCGCCTTCGACCAGGAGCCCGCACTTGTAGTTGGTGGAGAGGTCGACGGGGCCGCGCAGGTGGCTGGCGCCGCGCTCGCGGCACCACTGCGTGGCGAACGTGATCATCGCCTGCGTGGCGGCGGCGTCGGCGGCCTCGAAGTGGCCGAAGAAGCCGATGCGGTCGCCGTGGAACTCGTCGTGCAGCCGGTCGCGGCACGTGCTGATGCGGCCGACGGGGCGGCCACCGCGATAGGCCGCGAACAGGCCGACCTCGGCATGGCGGAAGAACGGGCTCTTCTGCGCATCGAGCTGCCAGGCTTCGGCGCGCGCCACCGGCGGCACGTAGTCGCGGTCGCCGCGGTAGAACGCACGCTGCAGGTCGAGGAAGCGGGCGGGGTGCGCGAGCGGGCGGATCTGCACCTCTTCAAGCGGCTCTTTCAGGGGAGCAGTCATCCGGGTAGACGTTAGGCGATGATCGCCCGCACTGCCAAGCGCTGCCGCCGCCGCCTCCCCGCGTTCGGCCTGCTGGCGCTGGTCGCCTGTGCGAGTGCGCCGCCGCGCCACCAGCTCTCTCCGCTGTCGCCGGAGCAGCAGCAGCTCTGCGTCCTGGTCGAGAAGGCCTACCGCAGCGAGGCGCCCGACTACCCAGCGCTGCGCGAGCGCGCCGCCAAGGACGCCCTGGTGTCGGCGTGGCTGACGCGCATGTTCGTGCGCGACATCTTCACGGCGCGTGAGCAGCGGCCGGTCGGTCGGGACGAGGCGCTGTTGCGCGCCGTCGGTCGCATCGCCGATCCAGTCGAGGCGCGGGCGATCGCCGAGCTGAAGCAGCTCGGCGCCCTGGCCGTGCCGACCCTGGTCGGCGACCTGCTCGAACACGATCAGCCGCAGCCGCGCGAGCTCGGTGTCGAGCTGCTGGGCTACGTCGGCCCGCCGGCGCTGCCGGCCCTCGTCGGGGTGGCGGAACGTGGTTCGCCGCGCCAGCAGCGGGCGGCGGCGCGCGCGCTCGGCGCCATCGGCGTCGACGAGCGTTCGCTGCCGGTGCTGCGGCGGCTGGCCAACGACGCGGACTTCGCCGTGCGCGCCGACGCCCTGCGCGCGCTGCGCAGCGGCGGGCCACCGGCCCGCGACCTGCTGCTCGATCGACTGCGCCACGACCCGGACCCGTTCGTGAGCCGGGTGGCGGCGCTCTCGCTCGGAGCCTTCCCCGACCGCCTGGTCGGCGAGGCGCTCATCACCTACCTCGAGCGCTGCAAGGGCAACATCGACAGCCGCGGTGTCGAGGCAGCGCAACAGGCGCTACAACAGGTCACCGGCACCACGCAGGTGCGCAGCGCCGAAGCCTGGCGCGGCGCGGTCGCCGTTTTGCCAGCCGGTGTCGCCGCGACCGGCCGTTGAGCGGTTGTTCCAGAGGCCCCTGCGCGAACGCCACCGAAGAACCCCATGGCCGACGACTGGAAGATCCACCGCGACCGCAAGGGCTGCGACAAGCCCGGCTGTCCGCTGCCGACGAGCCGTTCCTGGTTCGCCGTTCTCGACTGGCCTTCGTGCCAGCGCCGCGACCTCTGCGACGCCTGCTTCCAGGACCACGAGCGCCGTTCTGGTGCCGAGCCGCCGATCTTCTGGCGCGCGCTACGCAAGGCCGGCGGCAAGAAGGAGCCGGTGCTCGACCTGAACTCGCTGCGCATGCTGTTCGACCGCCTGGGTGGCGTCGACGACGACCGCGCCCGTTCGCTGCGCTACTTCTGCGCCCTGCTGCTGCTGCGCAAGCGCCTGCTGCGCATGGTGCCGCCGCGCACCGCCGAGCAGGAACGCGCCGACCTCGTCGTCGTCGACCCCAAGCAGAAGGAGATGGAGCCGGTGTCCTTGTTTGCACCGGCGGTCGATGCGCTCGACCTGGGGGCCGTGAAGGACGAACTGCTGGCGGCGATCGGTGAGTCCCCCGAGTCCGCCGAGTCTCCGACGGAGTGATGGCTTCGCTGGTGCGGCATCAGCGCAAGTCGTGATTCTGGAACGGGTCATGGCCAAGGACCCGGTCGCGATCGGCCTGGCTGCCGACTGCCTGCTGCGTCCCGTCGCCGCGGCGAGGTCGCCGGTCGGGCAACCACGCAAGCCATCAGTTGCCTACTTGGCGTCGGCCCAGGTGATGTCCCAGGTCAGGTCTTCGCCGGCTTCCAGCGCCGTCTGCGCCGGCACCAACAGGAAGGCCCGCTTGCCGTCGCGGTCGGCGGTGATGCCGCGGCCGCCAGGTTCCACGCTGCTGCCGACGATGTTGCGCGGCGCGGTGATCTCGAGGCGCAGCACGTCGCCGACTTCCTTGGTGCGGCCGCTCGGGTCGTAGATGCCGGCGAGTGCGCGGCGGGTCGCCTGGTCGGGCACCAGGGCCTTGACCCAGCCGGCGTTGGGGCCGCGCTGCACCCGCACCCGCAGGCCCGGGAAGTCGGCGCCGGCCCGGCCGGTGACCTTGAGGCTGTCGTCGCGGAACTTGAGGTCCTGGATGCTGGCGAGCTTGCCTTGGCTGCAGAGCAGGGCGGCGCGCCCGCTCCAGGTCACGGCGGGCAGTTGGCCCTCGGCAGGGCTCGCCGCGGCTGGCGTGGCCAGCGAACGGGTCGTCACCTGCGCCGAGCCGTCGTCCTGCAGCACGATGCTGACGCCGACGATCTCGTTGCCGGCGCAGCCGGCCAGGGTCCAGAGGCACAACAGGAGGAGCGGGAGGGTGCGCATGCGTGACTGGGCAGTGGGAAGGGAGCCGCAAACAGGATTCGGCGACAGAATTTTCGTCGCCGAGTGGTCTCTTGCCGCATCACCGCCTTGGGGGCGGTGCCAACGACGACCCCATGGGATGTAGCCGGATGGGGGCCTCGGTGGTAGAGGGTGGTTGCTGGTGGGTGCAGAGTGGGGGCGAGTGGTTGACAGTGGGATTCTGGCTGCTATCCTCACGCACGACAGGTCGCAGCAGCGACCCGGTCCCGGCGCGATGGTCTCTTACTTTGGCAGCTCCGAGCATGGCCTCGACGACAAGTGCAGACTCGTTCTGCCGGGTCGGATCCTGGACTCGCTCGCGAAGAACCAATGGAAGTTCCACCTGACCGCCGGGCTGGATCGGTGCCTGCTCCTGCATGACGCTGAAGGGTTCCGTGAGCTCGTCGATCGTATCGGTGGGGCCGTAGCTGGCAGCCGCGCCCACCGCGCTCTGTGTCGACGCTTTCTCGGGCACTCGGAGGCGGTCGAACCCGATGGGAACCGGCGCATCCGCATTCCGGACCCATTGCTCAAGTACGCGGGGCTCGCGGCGAGCAGGCCCGTGGTTCTGGTTGGCACCGGCCGGGTCACCGAGATCTGGTCGCCTGACAACCTGGACCTGGCCCTGACCGACGCGAGCTCCGAAGAAGAGCTGCTCTTTAGTCAATTGGTAAGCGCCGCCAACCCATCGACGCCCAGGACTCCGAACTGAGCGCCAGGAAGGGAACTCGCCAAGAAGCCCTCGGTCAGGGCTTCGGTTCTGCGACTGCTGTCGGGTGGTCAAGGGATGTAGCCGCATGAACGAGCGAGTGCACGACTGTAGCGACGACGGCCAGGACGGGCCAAGGCAACCTGTCCACCGGCCGGTGTTGCTGCACGAGGTGGTGACGATCCTCGAGCTCCGAGAGGGGTTGGTGGTCGTCGATGGCACGGTAGGCGCCGGTGGGCACGCGAGGGCAATCGTGCAAGGCATCGGCGCAACCGGGGTGTTGGTGGGGCTCGATCGGGACAGTGAGATCCTGACCTCCGCGCGGGCCGCTCTGGCGGACGCTGCGGCGTCCGGCGCCGAGGCCAGGGTCTCACTGCACCATCTCGCCCATTCGAGCATGCACGAAGCGTTGGCGGCGGCCGGTCAGCCCCGCTGCGATCGTGTGCTGCTCGATCTCGGTGTCAGTTCGCTGCAACTCGATCGTCCCGAACGGGGGTTCTCCTTCATGGCCGATGGGCCTCTCGACATGCGAATGGATGCGACCGCGGCCGTCTCGGCTGCCGACTGGATCGCGTCCGCCACCGAGGTCGAGATCGCCGACACGATCTGGCGCCTCGGTGAGGAGCGCCACAGCCGCCGTATCGCCCGCCGCCTCGTCGAGGCGCGGCGCCGCACGCCGATCGTGCGCACGGCGCAGTTGGCGGCGCTCGTGGTCGAGGCCATGCCGGGGGCGGCGCGCGGTGGCCGCATCCATCCGGCGACACGCACTTTCCAGGCGATCCGCATGCACGTGAACGACGAGCTGGGCGAGCTGCGGCGCGGCCTCGAGGCGGCGCTGGCTTGCCTGCGGCCCGGCGGTCGCCTCGCCGTGATCAGCTTCCACTCGCTCGAGGATCGGCTGGTGAAGCACTTCCTGCGCGAACGCTGCGACGTCGTCACCAAGAAGCCGATCGTCGCCGACGAGGCCGAGATCCGCGGCAACGCGCGCGCGCGCAGCGCCAAGCTGCGTTGCGGCATCCGGCGGGAGGACGCGGCATGAGGTGGTTCCTGGCTGCGCTCGCCTTCGCGGCGGCGGTGGCGCTGGCGATCGCCACGGCGGCGATCCGCGCCGACAACGCGCGCTATCGCCACGCCGTCGAACGCGTCTACCAGGCCGTCAACGACCGCATCGTCGAACAGCGCCGGCTGGCGATCGCCCGGTTGGCCGAGGCCTCGCCGCAGCGCCTGGCCGAGCTCCAGTGGCAGCACCTGCACCATGCGAGGCAGCGCCTGGAGCAGGTGCAATGAGGCCGGGCGAGCTTGCGCGCGTACGCTTCGCGTTCGGCCTGCTCGGCGCCGTGCCGGTGTTCCTCGCCGGTTGGCTCGGTTACTTGCAGGTGGCGCAGGCCGGCGAACTGCCGCGCGCCGGTCGGGCGCCGCTGCGGCTGTCGCTGGAGACCGCGGAGCGCCAGGCCGAGCAGCAGGAACTGCTGCCGGCGCCGCGCGGCACGATCCTCGACCGCAACCACCGGGTGCTGGCGATCGACTGCGAGACCTACGAGGTGCGGGCGCGGGTGACCCTGCCGGGGTCGGCGCGCAAGAGCACGGCGCTGTGCGAGGCGTGGCTCGACCGGCTGGCCGACGATGTCGCCCAGTGTCTGGTCGCCGACACCGGGATCGAGGCCCGCGCCGCGGCCTACGCGCGCCACCGCGCCCGCCTCGGCAAGGTGCTGGCCGCAGGCTTCCGCACCAAGGACCTGCCGGCCACCGGGCCGTTGGCGGAGACGATGGCGCCGCCGGCCGACGTGCTGCTGGCAGGTGAAATCGACGAACTCGGCGTCATCGAGGCGCTGCGCGGGCTGGCGACGCGCGACGAGTACAAGCGAAAGCGCGTCGAGCTCTACTTCCAGCGCGGCTACCGCCGCAGCCACCCCGATCGTGAGCTGACCTACGGCATCGTCGGCCACATCGAGACGCAGTGGGTGCCGGCGGAGGCCGGCCTTGCCGGCGCCATGCGGACCTTCGGCGTCTGCGGCCTCGAGTCGCTGCGGGTGCTCGCGCCGCAGCCGCGCGGCGAACGCGACTTCCTCGTCGACGGCCTCGGCCGGCCCTACTTCCTCGCCCCGGTCGACGACCTGCCGCGGCCGAACGTGCTGCACAGCACCCTGGACATCGAGCTGCAGCGCATCGCCGTGCGCGAACGCACGGCCGAAGCCGATGCGCTGGTTGCCCAGGGCACGCCGCCGTCGTGGGGGGCCGTGGTCTTGGTCGAGATCGC
>JAEUHT010000314.1 GCA_016793265.1 Planctomycetota bacterium | reverse complement strand
CAGCGTCGCGATCTGCTCCTTCAGCGCGTCGCGCGCCACGGGATCGTCTGCCTCCGTCAACTCCACCTGTCGCCGCTGCAGCTCCGGCCACCGCGCATGCTGCTCCCGCGCCACCTTGCGCTGCTCCTCCGTCACTGGCTTCGCCCGCGCCTGCACCGCCGCCAACGCCGCCTGCAGCTCCGGCAACCGCGCCGCCAGCGGCTCCCCGAAGTCCCGCAGCCACGCCTCCATCGCCGGCGCCTTGTCCGGGAACGCCGGATACAGCTCCGCCTCCAGCCGCTTCGCCTCCGCCAGCTTCGCCACGTCCGCGAAGATCCGGTTCTTCTCGGCTTCGGCCCGCGCCTCGGTCAGCAATCCCTCGACTTGGGTCTTGGACGCGGTCGCAATCTGCTCTTGCTCTCGTGCCTTCTGTTCGCTGATCCGCGACTCCGCGAGCAGCGTCTTGTTCTCCGTCGCGTAGAGCGACGTGAAGGCGATACCCGCCACCAGGATCAGCACCGCTGCCGCCAGCGAACTCGCCAGCGCGCGATTGCGGCGCACCCACAGCTTCATCTCGACGATCGCTCCGGTGCGGTACGCCTTGACTACACGCTGCGCCAAGAACGCCCGCACGTCGGCCGCCAGCTCGAGCACGTTGCCGTAGCGGCCGTCGCGCTCGCGGTGCATCGCCCGCTCGACGATCGCGACCAGCTCCGCCGGCACACCCTTCTCCAGTTCCTCGATGCGCTTCGGCGGCCCGTCGATCACCTCGTTCAAGATGCGGTACGGCGATGGCCTGGCACCCGGTGCGGTGTACGGCGCCCTGCCCGTCAGCAGCTCGTACATCATCGCCCCGATCGAGTACACATCGGCCCGCGCATCCAACACCTCACTGCGCGCCTGCTCTGGCGGCATGTAGCTCGGCGTGCCGAGTTGCTGCCCGTCCATCGACACCACCGACGACCCCGCATCCGACTCCTCATCGCGCCGCCGCGCCGAGTCGATGCGCGACACGCCCGTACTCTCGTCCTTGCGAATGCGCAGATCGTGCCGATCCGCCTGCCCGAGCACCTTCGCCAGGCCCCAGTCCATCACGTAGACCTCGCCAAACCGCCCGACCATCACGTTGCTCGGCTTCAGGTCGCGGTGCAGCACCCCCTTGTCGTGCGCATACGCCATCGTGTCGCACACCTTCAGCACGACTTCGAGCGCACGCGTGGTCGTCCACCCTTCCTGCTCGTCGCGCGCCAGGGCGAACACGTCGCTCGCCGTACGCCCCTTCACCAACCGCATCGTGAAGTAGACCTTCCCGTTCTGGTCCAGGCCCAGCTCGTGCACCGGCACCACGCCCGGGTGGTCGAGCTGCGACGTCACCTGCGCTTCTTCGAGGAAGCGCCCCAGCAACTGGTGCGCGAGCTTCTTCTCCTCCTCGTCGCGCGGCGCCGCGCGCTCCAGCAGCACCTTCATCGCCAGCCGCCGATTGAGATGCTGATCGTGGATGCGCATCACGGCGCCCATGCCGCCCTTGCCAACCTCGGTCTCGACCGCGTAGCGCTGCGTATCCAGCTTCGGCGCCTTCGCCAGCTTCTCCATCAGCTCGCCGGTCGCCGTCGACTGCACGTGGTCGCCAGCGGGGCGCGGCGTCGCGTTCCCCGATCCCGGCGTCAGTGAATGCGTGGGCTCGTCGGGCGGGCGCGGCGGGGACGGATCGGATGCAGCGGGCTTGGTCATCGCGAGACTCGGGCGCGGTGGATGCGGCCCAGCATCCGCGACTGGAGGGGCGTGGGGCAAGGAGCCGTTGCCCGAAGGGCTGCTCGCCGCCGCGTTCGGTCGGTGGGGGACCGGCGCTCGTCGCCGTCGCTCGCGTCAAGAGGCCGTTCGATTCGCGAGCATCAGGAGCGCCTTCGTCGGATCGGCGACGAACTCGGCGAGCACGGCCTTGCTGGAACGCAACAGGGCCGCGACGGCGTTCGTCGAGGAGTTGCCGAGCCGCAGCCACACCACCTTGGGTGGCGCACCGCGCAAGGCGCTGAGTTCCTGGAAGTCCTTGTCCTGCGTGACCAGCACGAATCCTCGAGCGGCCGCCAGCCGGAACAGCTCCTCGTCCAACGGGCTGCCGAGGCCACTGGCGAGCACGTGCTCCGAGCCAGGAAAGTCCTCCTGCAGCAGGCGCACCAGGCGCCGCGACAGGTTCTCGTCGAAGAGGAGCTTCACGCGGCTGGCGGCACGATCATGGTGCCGCGCTCGCGATCGGCAGCGAAGGCGAGGCACGCGCGCACGTCCTCGAGCGTCAGTTCCGGGTAGTCGGCCAGGACGTCGTCGAACGACATGCCCGAAGCCAGCCAGCCGAGAACGTCGCCAACGGTGATCCGAAGGTCACGAACGCATGGTTGGCCGCTCCGCTTGCCTGGGGTGATGCGAATGCGGTCACGGTAGTCCATGGGGTGAGTCTACTCGGCGAGGGGATCGGGTCGACGGGTTGGGGGCTGCCGTGTTCCCGCCCCCGCCTGCTACGCCTGGCGGGGGCGGGACTGTGAAGGGGTGAAGGATCAGAGTCGGGATGTCCTGGCGGGACGCAGGCCCAGGTAGATGGGGCAGGACGACGGACAGTTGATGCCGCGGAAGCCGGACTGGGCGCCGTCGGGGCCGAGGCCGTCGCCGCCACCGCGGGAGCAGCGGGAGGCGGCGCTATCTCCTGCAGTGGGACGCAAGCCATCGCCGGCTCGTTCGGTGCCGTAGGCCGAGTAGGTATCGAGACACCACTCCCACAGGTTGCCGCCCATGTCGAACAGCCCAAAGCCGTTTGCTGTCTTCGACCCGACGCGCATCAGTCTGTCGCCGCCGATGTTCTCCTTCGCCGTCACGCTCTCTTCCGTGTCGCCGGTCCACCACGTCGTCGTCGTGCCAGCGCGGATCGCATACTCCCAACGCAGCTCACTCGGTAACACCAACCCCTCGTGCCGCAGCACCTTCTCGCTGTCGAACCAGTCGACGTGCTCGACGGGCAACGCGAGGTCGTTCTGCGCCCCGTAGTAGCTCGGGTTCGTGCCCGTCATCCGCAGCCACTGCCCCTGCGTCATCTCGTACTTGCCGAGGAAGAAGGGGTCGAGCCGCACCGACTGCCGCTTCTTCTCGCCGACCTTGTCGTCACCGATCCGGTAGGCCGGCAAGGTGCCCCCGGGCAACAGTACGAACACGATCCCCATGTCCCCCGTCGGGATCAGCCGGTGCGTCGCCGGATCACGCTCCGGGATCTCCTTTCCGGGCGTGCCCGACGCCAGGTGCACGAACTCCCACAGCAGCGAGTCCTTGTCCATGCCGATCGGCACCAGCCCGAGCTGCGGCGTCAACTCGAAGTGCTCGTACAGCTTCGACGCGGTGACCCCGTCGCTCGCCTTGATGGCCATGATCGCCTTGGACCACTGCTCCTGTAAGGCGTCGATCGTCCGTTGCTTCACCGTGCGGGCCTCGTCCAGTTGCCTTCGGACCCACGGCAGCTTGCCGCGCACGAACTCACCCTGCTCCTTCACCAGTCGCGTCAGCGTGCGATGCAGGTACCCGTCCTTGCCGTCGACGAACTCCAGCCCCGCCACCTCGATCTCGTTCTGCAGCGTCGCAATCTGCTCCTTCAGGGCATCCCGCGCCGCGGGATCGTTCTCCTCCGTCAACTCCACCTGCCGCCGCTGCAGCTCCGGCCAGCGCGCATGCTGCTCCCGCGCCACCTTGAGCTGCTCCTCCGTCACCGGCCTTGCCCGCGCCCGCACCGCCACCAACGCCGCCTCCAGCTCCGGCAACCGCGCCGCCAATGGCTCCCCGAAGTCCCGCAGCCAAGCCTCCATCGCCGGCACCATCTCCGGGAACGGCGGATACAAGCCCGCCACGATGCGCTTCGCCTCCGCCAGCTTCGCGACGTCCGCGAAGATACGGTTCTTTTCGGCCTCGGCCTCGGCAGCCACGAGCAAACGAGCGTTCTCGGTGGCGCGCTGCTCGGCTTCGTTGGCATAGATCGTCGTGAAGGCAATGCCGGCGACGAGGAACAGCACCGCCGCCGCCAGCGAACTCGCCAGTGCGCGATTGCGCCGCACCCACAGCTTCATCTCGACGATCGCTCCGGTGCGGTACGCCTTGACGACCCGCTGCGCCAAGAACGCGCGCACGTCGGCCGCGAGCTCCAGCACGTTTGCATAGCGACCATCCCGCTCGCGGTGCATCGCGCGGTCGACGATCGCGACCAGCTCGGCGGGCACGCCCTTCACGATGTCCTCGATGCGCTTCGGCGGCCCGTCGATGACCTCGTTGAGAATGCGATACGGCGACGGCCTCGCACCCGGCGCGGTGTACGGCGCCCGCCCCGTCAGCAGCTCGTACATCATCGCCCCGATCGAGTAGACGTCCGCCCGCACGTCGAGCACTTCACTGCGCGCCTGCTCCGGCGACATGTAGCTGGGCGTGCCGAGCTGCTGGCCGTCCATCGACACCACCGACGAGCCCGCACCCGACTCCTCGTCGCGCTTCCGCGTCGAGTCGATGCGCGACACGCCAGAGCCCTCGTCCTTGCGAATGCGCAGATCGTGCCGATCCGCCTGGCCCAGCACCTTCGCGAGGCCCCAGTCCATCACGTAGACCTCGCCGAACCGCCCGACCATCACGTTCGACGGCTTCAGGTCGCGGTGCAGCACGCCTTTGTCGTGCGCATACGCCATGGTGTCGCACACCTTGAGCACCACCTCCAACCCGCGCGTCGTCGTCCAGCCATCCTCCTCGGCCCGCGCCACCGCGAACACTTCGCTCGCCGTGCGCCCCTTCACCAGCCGCATCGTGAAGTACACCTTGCCGCGCTGGTCCAAGCCCAGCTCGTGCACCGGCACGACCCCCGGATGGTCGAGCTGCGACGTCACCTGCGCTTCTTCGAGGAACCGCCCGAGCAGCTGGTGCGCGAGCTTCTTCTCTTCCTCGTCGCGCGGCGCCGACCGCTCGAGCAACACCTTCATCGCCAGCCGCCGATTCAGATGCTGGTCGTGGATGCGCAGCACGGCACCCATGCCGCCCTTGCCGACCTCGGTCTCGACCGCGTAGCGCTGTTCGTCGAGCTTCGGCGCCTTCGCCAGCTTCTCCATCAACTCGCCGGTCGCCGTCGACTGCACGTGGTCCCCGCCACCACTCTGCTGCCCGCTGGCCGGCCCTGGCCGTTCCCCATCCACGCCCCCAGTCGTGTCGGGATCCCCAGCCCGCAGCAGCACCAACACCTGCTCCGCAAGCTGCGCATCCGCACCAGCCGCCCGCCGCACGAAGTCCGTTCGTTCGCCTGCCGGCAGCGAACTCGCACGCTCGAACAAGACGCGCACCGCAGCATGCGGACGAGACGGATCAGCTGGGGGTGTGGTCATCGCGAGACTCCGGCGCGCAGCACGAGGCCCAGCATCCGCGACCGGCGGGGGGCCGAGCAAGCAGACCAAGGTCGAATAGGCTGCTCGGTGGGCGCGTGGCCGCGACTGGCATGGCCAGGGGCACACACGCCGCAGAAGGGGCGAATGCCGCCTTGCCCCTGGCGCGCGCATCGGCTCCGTTCCGGCGGCCATCCGGTTGCCCCTGTGGTTGGCCTGGAGTCCTACCGATGCGTTTCGTTCACTGGACTGATGCTCGTCAGGTGCCTTCGATTCGACGCAGCGGCTTGCGTCTGGGGCGGGATCTGGTCGGCCGGGGCGTCTGCTGTGTGCCGCTCATGATGATGAAGGTGCACAGTGCCCGGTCCCCGATCAGCAGCGAAGACGGCGTCGAACTGGCCAGTCTGCGCAAGGTCAGTTCGAGCCGCATGTGGCAGGGACTTGGCAGCCGTGCCGTGGTCTTCCAGCCGCGCGCCATGCACTGGCCTGCGGACGTCTACCTTTGGGTGCCGGCCCGGGTGGTCTCGCGGCTGCGGAGGGGACTTCGGGACTGCGCGGCGGTGCGCTGGGTAGGGTGCGACGAGGGGGCATGTGAGTGCCACGTTGCGCTTCAGGTCGCCGGGCCGCGGGGCATGGGGCTGTTGATGCGCCACTACCTCGAACGGTGCCCGCCGCTGGAGGCCCGCGGGGGCGGCGCCATCGAGGTCGTGTTCCGCACGGGCATCCCGCCGAACTGCATCAAGCGCATCGTGGACGGGCAGCCGAAGCAGCGTGGTGGGCGTGGGGCGGGGCGACGGTCGGCGATTGACGAGCAGGGGGAGTGATGCGGGGCGGTGGGGGGCGCACTGCTTGGTCCGGTTGCACCCTCAGCGACCCTCGGCCGGCTCCTTCTCGGCCGCCATCGCCGGCTCACCGCGCAGCCAGGGGCCGAACGCGAGCGCCAGCGCCGTGCTGGTCACCAGCACCGCGACCACACTGACCAGCAGCAGGCGGCGGCGGTGGCTCTGCAGCGAACTGCGCTCGGCGAGGCGCTGGCCGGCTTCGCGCTGGCAATGGCTGGCGACCGTGCGCCAGTGGTCCAGCAGGCGAACGAGGCGGCCTGGCAGTTCCCCTTCGGCCTCGGCGGCGCTCATCGACGCCGACAACTGCTCGACGGTGCGGTTCGCCAGCGCCAACCGCGCGTCGCTGTCGACGGTGCCGTCGAGTTCGTGCTCGGCGGCGCCGGCGCGTTCGAGCGCGAGCTGGATCTCGACACCGTAGAGGTCCTGGCGGTAGAGCAGGGCGCGTTCGCTCGGCACGCGCAGCACCAGGAACAGCAGGCAATCGCGGCGCTCTTCGAGCACGGCGAGGCGGGCGGCGAAGGAGCTGGCCGGGTCATCCTGCAGGTCGGCGTAGTGGCTGGCGAGCTCGACGTTGCGGCGCACCCTGTGCTCGACCTCCTGTTTGCTGCGGCGCGCTTCTTCGAGCCGTTCGTGCAGTCGGGTGGCTTCGGCGTGTTCGTGGTCGTCGCCGGGCGCGAGACCGGCGACGGCGCGCTCCATGTCGAACAGCCCCGTGGTCCAGTGGCCGCGCGCCAGGGCGTGTTCGGCGTTCTCGGCGAGGCGATCGCGCGTCGTGCGGGCCTGTTCGAAGCCGAGCCGCAGCGACTCGATGTCGTCGAGCAGGCGGCTGCGCGGCCGGCCCGGCAGGTCGACGAAGGCCTCCAGCACGCGGCAGGTGTCGAGGCGCGCCAGCGTCAACTGCAGCGGCCGCACCGGCACCGGCACCGCGGCGAGCTTCTGCTGCGCCTCGGCGACGAGCTGGAAGGCGTGGTTGGTGACGTGCGCGAGCGCCTGGGTCAACGACTCGAGCGCGGGCGGCACGGCGGCGAGGTGGGGGAACTCCTCGGCGAGGTTGGCGAGGATGAGCTGCAGGCTGCGCAGGCCGACGGCGCCGCCGTCGTCGCGCGCGCGCTGCCGTTGACTCTGCACGGCGATGCGCAGCAGGGTGATCAGCGGCTGCAGCGCGGCGGCGTCCCACAAGGGCGCCACACGCTCGACGTTCGCTTCGGCGCGGGCGACGCGTTCGAGGTAGAAGGTCAGCCGGTGCAGCCGGTCGCGTTCGCGGGCGGCCGTCGGGCTGGAGCCGCCGTGGCTGTTGGCGAGCTGCTCGACGGCCGCCTCGGCGGCGCGCAGGTCGAAGCGCTGCTCGGCGTCGCGGATCTGCCGCAGCTCGGCGTCGAGGTCGCTGTGGGCGTGCTGGAGCTCGGCGGTGAGGCGGTCGAGGAACGCGGCGGCGTCGCGTTGGGCTGGGCCGACGCCGGCCAGGCCCGCGCGGGCCGGCACCGGCAGCCCGGTCGGGGCCGGCGACACGGATCGGGTCAGCGCCGCGAGTTCACGCAGCAGCGTGGCGCTGCCGTCGAAGTCCTCGGCTTTGATCGCGGCCTGCAGCAGGGCTGGGGCGTGGGCGATCGTCTCGCCGGCGACGGTGGCGAGCTGGCGGCGGCGTTCGAGCGTCGGCGCGTGGCGCGGGAACAGGTGCAGCAGGCGCGTGATGCGGTGCCACTCGGCGAGCAGGCCGCCGGCGTCGGCCGGCAGGGCCGGGTGCGGCGCGAGCCAGCGACGTCGGCGTACGCGGGCGAGGCGGTGCCAGCGGGTGGCGCGGGCATCCGCTTGCAGGTCGACGTTGGACAAGGTGAAGCTGCCGGTGAGGGCGTCGTCGAGCGCCGCTTCGCCGGGGTCCTGGGCGAGCTGCGTGGCGAGCGCCTGGAGCTGCTGGGCCACGGCCGCGGCCGGCGGACGCGCCGCGGGGGCCGGCGCCAGGCACGCCTCTGCCAACACGGTGAGTTCTGGGTGTTGCGGCAGCGCCCGGCCGCCGCCGGACAGCAGCCAGGCCATCGTCGCGCCGAGGCCGAAGACATCGCCGGCCGCGCTCGGGGCCGCCCCGTGCGCGGCTTCGGGCGGCGTGAAGGGCGTCGGTGTGGCGACGGTGCGGCCGGTGCCGCCGACGATCGTGGTGGCGTGTTCGAAGTCGAGCAGCACCGTGGTCGTCGCCGTCGCCACCAGGTTGTCGGGCTTGACGTCGCCGTGGCAGAGGCCGGCCGGCGCCTCCGGCCGGCGCATGGAATGCAGGCGGGCCAGGGTCGCCGCGACCGGCTGCAGCAGCCGGCAGACCTCGGCGGCCGGCAAGGCGCCGCGCCGGGCGACGAGCAAGCGGCAATCGACGCCGTCGATCGGTTCGATCGTGAGGGCCGGTCTCAGCGTATGCGGATCGGTGGCCACGGCGACGGCGACCGCAACGCCCGGGCCGGCGGCCAGCCGCGCCATCGCCAGTTCGCGTTCGGCATCGGCCGGCGCGCCGGTCAGGAACAGCTTCCAGACCAGCCGTCGACCGTCGGCATCGGTGCGCTCGACGACCGTGCGTTCGGGCGAGCAATGCAGGATGCGCTCGGCGCCGGTGGCGACGGTCTTCGATGGCATGGGGATTGAGAGCGGCGCGCGCGCCACCCTGGTGGAACGGCCAAGTCCGTCCAAGCCCGCGGGGGGCGGGGTGGTGCTGGACGGGCAAGGAAGAGTAGCAGAAACTGCACGGTCCGGCAGGGTGCCGGATCGTCGGGAACCCGACTGCGGCGCCAGCCTTCTCGCCAACAACGACGGAACTCCGACGATGTCAGTCTGCCTCGAAATCACCGATCGCGCTGGCGTGCGCGAGCTCGAACTCGGCCTGCTGGGCTTCTGGATCGGCGGCGCCCGCTCCGGTTGCGAGGTAGAGATGGATCTGCCCGGTGTCGTCGGGCGTGTGCTCGAGGTCGCCGCCGACGAGCGTGGCCGCCTGCGAGTGCGCGCCGAGCCCGGCTTGCCGTTCCCGATCCGCTGCGCCACCGGCAGCATCGGCAGCCGGTTCGAAGGCCTGCTCGACGGCGACGTGATCAACGTCGGCGCCGGCTTGGTCAAGATGCGCTTCCGCGCCGAGGTCACCAGCGATGACGTCGAAGCGCTCGATCCGTCGACGCTGGCGGTGGCGCCGGGCTCGCCGGTCGGGGCCTGGTACCGCACCTTCATGGAGATGGCGGACCACCTCGAAGGGCTGAAGAGCCACGAGCAGATGGTGAAGGCGACGATGGCGGCGATGCTGCGCGCGACCGGCGCCGATCGCGTGCACGTCGAACTCGACCTCGACGACGGCCCGGAGGCGTTCTTCTTGTCGCGGCCCGAGGACCCGGCGCCGTTCCGCGTCAGCCGGTCGCTGGTCGATCAGGTGCGCGCGTCGGGCCGCGTCGTGCACGTGCCGATCGCCGCCAGCGACCCGGTGGCGCGCACCTTCCACAGCGTGCGCAGCGAAGGCATCTCGTCGGCGGTGGCGCTGCCGATCCAGGCGCTCGGCAAACAGCTCGGTGTGATGTACGCGGACTGCACGCGCGACGGCGCCGTGTTGTCGGCCGAGGACCTGCAGCGGGCGGCGTTCTGCAGCCGCATGCTGGCGACCGCGCTCGGCAACCGCGTGCTGGTGCGTTCGCTGCTCGACCGCGAGACGCCGGCGGCGCCGCACTGGGCGTTGGCGACCAGGAGCCCTTCGTGCGCCGAGTTCGTGCAGCGCGTCGAGCTCTACGCGCCGGCCGACTACACCGTGCTGCTGCGCGGCGAGACCGGCACCGGCAAGGAGGTCATCGCGCGGGCGCTGCACGAGCTGTCGCGGCGGCGCAAGGGGCCGTTCGTGCCGGTCAACTGCGCGGCGATCCCCGAGCAGCTGATGGAGAGCGTGTTGTTCGGCCACGAGAAGGGCGCCTTCACCGGCGCCTTGCAGCCGCGGCGCGGCCACTTCGAGGAAGCGCACGGCGGCACCATCTTCCTCGACGAGATCGGCGACATGGCGCTCGAACTGCAGGCCAAGATCCTGCGGGTGCTGCAGGATCGTATCGTGGTGCCGATCGGCAGCCGGCGGCAGGTGCGCGTCGACGTGCGCATCGTCGCGGCGACCCACCAGGACCTCGAACGCATGGTGCGCGAGGGCCGCTTCCGCGAGGACCTCTACTACCGGCTGCGCGAGCTCGAGATCACGCTGCCGTCATTGCGCGAGCGGCCGGAGGACATCCTGATGCTGGTGGGGCGGTTCCTGGCCGAAGCAGCCGAGGAACTTGGCTACGCCGAGGTGCCGGCGCTGACGCCCGAGGCCGAGCAGCGGCTGCGGGCGGCGCCGTGGCGCGGCAACATCCGCGAGCTGCGGCACGTGGTGAAGGGCGCGGCGTTGCGCGCGGCCGGTGGGCAGATCGGCGTGCATCACCTCGACCTCGATCGTGGCCCCGCCAGCGCCGCGTCGGCGGGCCTGCCGCTGCCGATGGTGGTGCCGCCGCCGGTCGACGCCGCGCCGCCAGCCAATGTGACCTGGAAGGAACGCCTCGAGGCGCAGGAGAAGGAGGCCCTGCAGCGCACCTTCGCCGAAGCCAACGGCAACCTGACGCGCGCCGCCGAGTTGTTCGGCGTGCCGCGCACGACCTACCGCGAGAAGCTCGTGCGACACGGCCTGCTGGAGGCCTGAGAATCCGCAACTCGGCGCGATACACGGCCGGTGGTCGTCGCTAGCTTGTCGGCCCTTGAAGTCCGCGACCAACTCCCACACCGCCGACCTGACCGTGGTCGGCGACGTGCACCGCTGGTGGCGCGCCGCCGACAGCGTGTTCCTCGAACGCCGTCCGCCGGACCTGACGTTGTTCGTCGGTGACCTCGGCGACGAGGACGTCGAGATGGTGCGGCGGGTGGCGGCGCTGGCGGTGCCGAAGGTGGTGCTGCTCGGCAACCACGACGCCTGGCAGAGCTTCGGCCGCAAGGTCTGCACCGAGAACCTGCGCGAGAGCCTGCACCTGCTCGGCGACGACCACCTCGCCTACTCGGTGCGCGAAGTGCCGGCCGCCGGCGTCTCGGTGATCGGCGCGCGGCCGTTCTCGTGGGGTGGCCAGAGCCTGCGCAGCCCCGAGCTCTACGACGAGATCTACGGCATCCGCACGATGCGCCAGTCGGCGGCGGCGATCGTCGATGCGGCGCGCCACGCGCACCATCGCGACCTCGTCATCCTCGCCCACAACGGCCCGCTCGGCCTCGGCGAGGCGACCGACGACATCTTCGGCAAGGACTTCGGCAAGCCCGGCGGCGATTGGGGTGATCGCGACCTGGCGCTGGCGATCCAGCGCATCGAGGGCATGGGCCTGCGGGTGCAGGCGGTGATCGCCGGCCACATGCACCACAGCCTGTTGCACCCGCGCGGCGGCGTGCGGCGGCGCTTCGTGCGCCGCGGCGGCACACTGTTCCTGAACGCCGCCTACGTGCCGCGCGTGCGCCAGGCCACGAACGGCGACGAGCTGTCGTACTTCCTGCGCACGCGCTGGAGCACCGGCCAGTGCCGCGCCATCGAGGAAGTGTGGGTGGACGTACACGGCGACGAACGTGAGGCCGTGGCGCCGACGGTGGTCGAGCTCGACGGTGTGGCGCCGGTCGTCGACGAGACCCAGGAGTAGTCAGCGGCCGCCGCGCGCGGCCACGGCCTCGACCTGGCGCCAGACGCGCAGCAGGTTGCCGCCCCAGATCTGCCGGATCTGCGCCTCGTCGTAGCCGCGCCGCACGAGCTCCCTGGTCACGTTCGCCGTGGTGCTGGCGTCGTTCCAGCCGTCGATGCCACCGCCGCCGTCGAAGTCGCTGCCGATGCAGACGTGGTCGATGCCGGCCACCCTGACGACGTGGTCGATGTGGTCGACGAAGTCGCGCACCGAAGCGCGCGGGAAGCGCTGGTCGAGCGCCAAGAGGCCGTCGCGGAAACGCTGGTAGCGGCGGTCCGACTCGGCTTCGTCGAGCTCGGTGTCCTGGTGCTGCGGGCCGATGCCACACTGGTCGCGCCACGCCGCGAGCGCCCGGCTGCGCTCGGCGTCGGACTTGACGAACTCGGCGAGCGCCACACACTGCACGACGCCGCCCCGCTCGGCGATCGCGCGCAGCTGGTCGTCGTCGAGGTTGCGGCTGTGGTCGTTGACGGCGCGGGCGCCGCTGTGCGAGGCGATCACCGGCGCCGTGCTGGCGGCCACGGCCTGCAGCATGGTGTCGCGGCTCGCGTGCGAGACGTCGACCATGATGCCGAGGCGGTTCATCTCGGCGATGGCGCGGCGGCCGAGTTCGCTGAGCCCGCCGTGCTGTGGCGCCGCCGGCGTGTGCGAGTCGCCGAGCTGGTTGTGGCCATTGTGGGCGAGGCTCATGTAGCGCGCGCCGCGGGCGTGGAAGGCGGCGATGTTGGCGGGGTCGAGCCCCATCGGGTAGCCGTTCTCGATGCCGATGCAGGCGACCAGCTTGCCGGCGCCGTGCAGCCGTTCGACGTCGTCGGGCGAGAGCGCGAGCCCGATCTCGTCGCCGTGCTTCTGCACCATGCGGTGGATGGCGTCGAACTTCTGGTTGGCCTCGGCCAGCGCGCGCGCGTAGCCGCCGGCGTCGAGCCGGCGTTGGTCGGTGTAGACGATGAAGAAGGCAGCGTCGTAGCCGCCTTCGCGCATCTTCGGGAAGTCGACCTGCTGGGCGCCGCGCAGGCTCGGATCGAAGCGGCGGCGGAACTCGGCGGCGGTGGCCGGGTCGGCCGGCAGCGAAGCGGGCGCCAGCTTCGGGTCGATGTCCTTGTGCGTGTCGAGCGTCAGCACGCGCCGGTGCAGCGCCAGCACCTCGGCGTCGGTCGGGGCCGGTGGGGTGGCGCAGGCGGCGAGCGTGCACGCGAGCAGCAGCGGCGTGGCCTTCATCGCACCAGCACCTCGAGCTCGGCGCCCGACGCCCAGGCGCGGCCCTGGCACTCGCGCTTCGCCACGAAGCGCACGAAGCGCAGCGGCGCCGGCGTCGCCAGCGTCACCACCTGCGCGACCGGGTTGGCGGCGAGGTTGTCGAAGGTGCCGACGGCGAGCGAGGTCCAGCGCTCGCCGTCGACGCTGCCCAGCAGCTCGTAGTCGGCGACGGTGCCGTTGTTGCCATCCTGGCGCGGCAGGTAGACGAAGCCGCGGGCCTGCACTGTTTGGCCGAGGTCGATGGTGACGTGGTGGGGCGGCGACGGGCTGTCGGGTGACCACCGCGAGTGCCAGTGCGTGCCGGGATCGCCGTCGATCAGCTTCGCGGCGCCTTCACCACCACCCTGCTCGCTCGAGCAGTCGACGACGCGCCAACCGCGCTGGCAGAGGCCGAAGGTCGCCGAGCTCTCGTTCGCCGCCGTGAGCGGCAGCGTGCGGGCGCCGGCGGCGGCGAAGGCGGCGGCGCGCACGATGCCACCTTCGGGCAAGGGCAGCGGCCCGGTGTAGCGCGGCGAGGCCCTGGTGACCGCGCTGCCGTCGAGCGTGTAGTGCAGTTCGCCGCCGTGGCCGGAGATCGTCACGGTGCCGTCGTCGCGGCGGCGGATCGTCGGCGGTCGCAACAGCTCCGGCCGGCGGAACACGCGGAAGTGGCCGATCTGCGCCTTGCCGCGCGTACGTTCGAGCCAGTAGCGGAAGCCGTCGCCGGTGACCGGCTCGCTGCGTACGAGCCGCCGCATGCCGATCGTGGTGCCGCGCGCGCACTCGCGCCAGCCGCCGTTCTGCAGCACCTCGATGCGGAACTGCTCGACCTGCTGGCCCGCCGCCAGCACGTCTTCGCCGAGGTCGAAGACGTCGACCGTGGTCGGCTGCGCGAACAGGAGCTCGCCCGCCTTCGGGTAGTGCTTGCGCGTGGCCGCCCCGGCGAGGTCGTGGCCGAACGTCGCCTCGAGCCAGGCGCCGAGGCCACGCAGCGCCGCCACGTCGGCGTCGGCGATGCGGCCGCGGCGGTCGGCCGGCACGTTCAACAGCAGCACCGAGTTCTGGCCGACGGCGCCGAACCAGAGGTCGACGAGCGTCGCCGCCGACTTCACCTGCACGTCCTCGTGCGGGTGGTGGAACCAACCCGGCCGGATCGAGACGTCGGTTTCCGCCGGCCACCAGCACAAGGCGCGCGCCGCCGCGAGCTGCTGGCGGCTGCCGAGGTCCTGGTCCTGGTTGCGTTCGCGCAAGGCCCACAACGCGCGCCAGCTGTCGCGGTCGTGTTCGAACGGCCCCGGCGCCGCCGCCGGCAGCGGCAGCACGCTCCACTCCTCGTCGCGCGTACGGCCGGCCTCGTTGCCGACCCAGCGCACGTCCGGGCCGGTGACGGCGATCACGGCCTCGGGCTGCAGTTCGCGCACGGTGCGGAACACGAGCTGCCAGTCGAACACGGCGGGGTCGTCGGCCGGGCAGTGCGCGCCGTCGAACCAGACCTCGAACAGCGGCCCGTAGTTCGTGCACAGCTCGCGCAGTTGGCCGAGGAACAGCTCCTGGTAGGCCTTGCTGCCGAAGCTCGGCTCGTGCCGATCCCACGGCGACAGGTAGATGCCGAAGCGCAAGCCGCCGTCGCGGCAGGCCGCGGCGACCTCGCCGACGACATCGCCCTTGCCGCCGCGGAACGGCGACGCGGCCACGTCGTGCGTGGTGGTGGCGGTCGGCCACAGGCAGAAGCCATCGTGGTGTTTGCAGGTCAGCACCAGGCCGCGCATGCCGGCCGCACGGAACGTCTCGACCCACTGCCGCGCGTCGAACTCGCTCGGCGCGAAGTCACGCGGCGACTCGGTGCCATCGCCCCATTCGCGGTCGGTGAACGTGTTGATGCCGAAATGCACGAAGGCGTTGCAGGCGGTGGCCTGCCAGGCGACCTGGCGCGGGCTCGGCCGCACGCTGCTGGCGAGGCGCACGATCGTGTCGCTGTTGCCGTCGGCGGGCACGGCTACCGGCCCTTGGGCCATTACGGCGGCGCTGAAGAGCGGGAGGAGGGAGCGCATCGGCGCACGATAGCCAGCAAGTTGCGCCGCCGCGCCCCTCGTGCTGTGGGATCCGCGCGGCATACTGTCGCGCCCTGCCACGCCGCGCCGCGCGCGGCCCCGAGCCCTCCGTGCCCCGCATGACCATCTGCAAGCAGCTGCTCCTCCTGCCCGTGTTGACCGCCGCGCTGACCGGCCTGCGCGCCCAGTGCACCTACTCGTATCCGGCGACCTTCGGCGTCGGTTGTGACGATGCCGTGCGCACGATGGCCGTGCTCGGCAACGGCGACCTCGTCGTCGGCGGCGCCTTCCTCAACGCCGGCGGCAGCGCCGCCACCCGGTTGGCGCGCTTCGACGGCACCGCCTGGTCGGCGTTCGGCGGCGGCGCCGACGCCGAGGTGCACTCGATGGTGGTGTTGGCGAACGGCGATCTCGTGATCGGCGGCAGCTTCACGCAGGTGGCCGGCAGCACCGTCAATCAGGTGGCGCGCTGGAACGGCAGCGCCTGGGCGGCCCTCGGCACCGGCCTCGACGCGCTCATGCCGTTCGGCGCCGACGTGCAGGCGATGGTGGTGATGCCGAACGGCGACCTCGTCATCGGTGGCATCTTCCAATCGGTCAGCGGCGTGCCGGCCGCCAACATCGCGCGCTGGAACGGCAGCAGCTGGAGCAGCCTCGGCTCTGGCGTCAACGGCGTCGTGCGCGGCCTCGCCGCGGCCGGCAACGGCGATCTCTACGCGGTCGGTTCGTTCACCAGCGCCGGTGGCGTCGGCGCCGCCAGCGTCGCGCGCTGGAACGGCACCGCGTGGTCCGCTCTCGGCACCGGCCTCGGCCTGTTCGGCGGCAGCTGCGTCGCCGTGACGGCGAACGGCGACGTCGTCGTCGGCGGCGCCTTCCTGACCGCGGGTGGCCTCGCCGCCAACCGCATCGCGCGCTGGAACGGCACCGTGTGGTCGGCGATGGGCAGCGGCCTCGGCAACCTGCCGACCAGCCTGCTGGCGCTGCCGACCGGCGACCTCATCGCCGGCGGTTCGTTCACCACGGCCGGCGGTCTGGCGGCGAGCGGCGTCGCGCGTTGGAACGGCAGCGCCTGGTCGGCCCTCGGCGCCGGCGTCGACCCGTCGGTCGACGCGCTGGTGCTGCTGGCCGATGGCAGCGTCGGCGTCGGCGGCTACTTCCTCAACGCCGGTGGCAGCAGCGCCGGCCGCATCACGCGCGTCGACAGCTCGTGTGGGCCGGACGTCGCCGTGCTCGGCAGCGGCTGTGCTGGCGGCGGCGGCAACAACGTGCTGGCCGCGACGCGCGCGCCACTGCTCGGCACCACGGCGACGATGGTCGGCACCGGCATGCCGACGTTCGGCCTCGTGCTCGCCATCACCGGCATCGCCCCGGTGTCGCTGCCGTTGTCGCTCGTGTTCGGCGAAGCGCTGCCCGGCTGCACGCTCTACGTGACCCCGGACTTCATCGACGTGCTGTTGCCGGTCGCCGGTCAGGCGCAGACCGTGCTGGTGGTGCCCAACACGCCGAGCCTCGCCGGCGCCGCGGTGCTGCACCAGTACCTGCCGTTCGAGACCGACGCGCTGCTGCAACTGACGGCGATCACGGCGACGAACGCGCTGCAGCTCACGGTCGGCGGCTTCTGATCCGCGTGGTGGTCACGCTGGCCAGTGCGCGCCCCCTGTGGTCCACCGCCCGCACTTCGACTGCTTGAGTTCCGACCATGGCGGGGCATCATGTTCGCCCCCTCATGGTCGAAACTGCGGAGGTCGTGGTCGTCGGCGGCGGCATCATCGGCTGCGCCGTGACCTGGCAGCTGGCCAACCTGCTGCCGGCCGGCACCCGCATCGTGCTGCTCGACCGCGGCCCGATCGCCGGCGGCACCTCCGGCTCCTGCATGGGCCATCTCATGGTGACGCCCGACGACGCCCGCGAATACGCGTTCACGCACGAGAGCGTGCGGCTGTGGCGCGAACTGCAGGAGCAGCAGGGTGGCTTCGACTACAACCCGACCGGCGCCCTCTACCTAGCCGACACCGACGAGGACGCGGCGATGTTCCCGGTGCTGCAGCAGCAGTTCGGCGCCTGTGGTGACCACGCCGACGTGCTCGACAGGAAGCAGCTGCGCGAACTCGAACCTGGGCTGGCGGCCGACCTGCCGGGGGCGCTGTTCTACCCCGGGGACGGCGTCGTACTGCCGATGCTCGCCTGCGGCGCCATGCTGCGGGCGGCCCGCCAGGCGAACCCGAACGTCGTCGTGCGGCCGTTCACCGCGGTGGTCGGCGTCGACTGCGACGCGCGCGGCGTCAGCGCGGTGCGCACCACGCCGGCGACGATCGCGACGCGCGCCGTCGTCAACTGCTGCGGGGTCTACGCGCCCGAACTGCAGCGAACGCTCGGTGGACCGCCGTTGCCGATCGTGCCGCGCGCCGGCAACCTCGCGATCACCGGCCACCACGTCTCGCCGGTGCGCACCCAGTTGCTCGAGATCAGCTATCTGCGCTTCGCCCACGGCGCCGCCAAGGTCGACCCGACGCGCACCGATGACCCCGGCGGCCACGCCGTCAACATGCAGCCGCAGAGCCACGGCGGCTGTCTGATCGGCAGCACCCGCCAGTTCCGCGGCATGGACCGCACCCTCAACCCGGCGCTGCTGCGTCGTTCGCTGCAGCGCGCGCAGCGGTATGCGCCCGGCCTCGCCGCGGCGCCGATCGTGCGCACCTGGGTCGGCCTGCGGCCGTACTCGCTCGACAAGCACCCGTTGATCGGGCCGTGGCCCGCGGTGCCCGGGCTGTGGGTCGCCGCGGGGCACGAAGGCCTCGGCATCTCGCTGGCGCCGATCACCGGCCGGTTGCTCGCCGAAATGTTCACCGGTCGGCCGACGACCATCGACGCCACGGCCTGGTTGCCGGCGAGGTTCGGCGCATGAGCGGCTCGCGCCTGCCTGGCCAGGACCAACGTCCGGCCGTGACCTTCACCTTCGCCGGGCGGCCGGTCGTCGCCCGCGCCGGCGATTCGATCGCGATGGCGCTGTGGGCGGCCGGTGAACGGGAGCTGCGTCGCAGCAGCGGCGAGGGCCGCCCGCGCGGCGTCTACTGCAACATGGGCGTCTGCTTCGACTGCCTGGTCGTCGTCGACGGCGTCACCGTACGCGGCTGCACGACGACCGTGCAGGACGGCATGCGCGTCGAACGCGGAGGCCGGCCATGAGCGAAGCGCGCGTGCTGCACGCCGAGGTCGGCATCGTCGGCGCCGGTCCCGGTGGGCTCGCCGCCGCCGTCGAGCTCGTTCGCCAGGGTCTGTCGGTGCTCGTGCTCGACGAGGGCCAGCAGCCGGGTGGGCAGATCTTCCGCCAGTTGCCGCCCGGGGCCGCCGCGCTGCCGGGCCAGGAGCCGCCGAGCCACCAGGCGGGCCACGGGCTGTTGGCGGCCGCGACCGAGCACGCGGTGCCGGTGCACCACGGCGCCACGGTGTGGAACGTCGCACCGGGGCGGCTCTGGTTCGAGCAGCACGGCCAGTCCTGGCTTCTGTGTTGCCGGCACCTCGTGCTGGCGACCGGCGCCTTCGACCGTTGCGTGCCGTTCCCGGGTTGGACGCTGCCGGGCGTCACCACGGCCGGGGCGCTGCAGGTGATGGTGCGCGGCTACGGCGTGGTGCCGGGCCGCCGCGCGCTCGTCGTCGGCTCGGGGCCGCTGCTGCTGCCGACCGTGGCGACGCTGCACCAGGCCGGCGTCGAGGTGGTGGCCGCGCTCGAAGCCAGCTCACGCTGGCGGGCCCTGCGCGCGCTGCCAGCGGTGCTGACCAACGCCGCGCGGCGCCGCGAGGCGCTCTGGTACGCGCGGAGCCTGCTGCGCGCCGGCGTGCGGCTGCGTTGGGGCTGGACCGTGTTCGCCTGCGAAGGCGACGGTCGGGTGCAGCGCGCCGTGATCGGCAAGGTCGATGCCGAAGGCAACCCGCGCCGCGGCAGCGAACGTCGCCTCGAGGTCGACGTCGTCGGCGCCGGTTTCGGCCTGGTACCGTCGATCGAGCTCGGCCAGCTGCTCGGCTGCCGCACGCGCTACGACGCGCCGCGCGGTGGTCACTGCCTCGAGGTCGACGGCCAGCAGGGCACCTCGGTGGCCGGCGTCTACGCGGTCGGCGAAGCCTGTGGTGTAGGCGGCGCCGAGGTGGCGATGGCCGAAGGCCGGCTCGCCGCGGCCGCCATCGTCGCCGCCGTGCGCCAGACGCCCATCGATGCCGCGCTGCGAACGCGCGTCGCCGCCGAGCGCCGCGCTGCCGACGCCATGCTGCGCGCCTTCGCGCCGCTGCCTGGCCTGCATCGCCTCGCCACCGACGACACCCTCGTCTGCCGCTGCGAAGACGTGCCGCTCGCGCGGGCGCGCGCCGCCGCGGCACTGCACGGCGATTCGCTGCGGGCGATCAAGGTCGGCTGTCGCGCCGGCATGGGGCCGTGCCAGGGTCGTATCTGCGGCTCGTCGCTGCAGGCGCTGGCAACGGGGCGCTGCGACGTGGTCCCCGACCTGCCGGTGGCGCAGGTGCCCGGGAAGCCGGTGCGCTCGGCGACCATCGTCGACGCGCCCGAGCCGCCGGCCACGGCCTAGACCGCTGCTCCGACGGCGCGCGGCTGGTGTTCTTGCCCGACCAGGGCGTCATGGTGCAGCGCCGCGCCGCGGTCCGCACGGGCGGGTGGGCGCAAGTGCGCGGTCTGGTTATCGTGCCCGGTAGCCCGACCCATCGGGCCTCCTCGTCCCGGCGGTCCTTGCCCAGGCCCGCCTTCCCTCTCCCCGAGAACGACCATGCAACGTTCCGTCTCTTGTCTCGCGGTGCTCGCCCTGCTCACCGCGGCTGCGTCGGCGCAGTGTTTCGAGCAGAACTTCGGCCAGCTCTGTCCCTATACGGGCGGCACCGCCGGCTACGGCGATGACGACCTGTTCGACCTGCAGCCGATGAACATCACGTTCCCGATGGCGGGCCTCGCGAGCTCGTACACGCACGCCCACATCTGCACCAACGGCGTCATCTACCTGACCAATGGCGCCAACTCGACCGGTTCGACCTACGCCTACAACACCACCGCGTTCGTGCTCGGCACCGCCGGCGCCGACCCGCGCATCGCGCCGCTGTGGATCGACCTCGAGTGCGTGCCGGCGAACGGCGGCGGCGTCTACTTCAACAACTCGATCCCGGGCAAGTTCGTGGTGACGTGGAAGAACGTCGACGAATGGGCGGCCGGCACGCCGACCTTCACCATGCAGGCGCAGCTGTTCGCCAACGGTGACGTGACCTTCTACTACAGCACGAACCACACCGGCATCACGGTCGGCTACGGCTCGCAGTTCGTGACCTATGTCGGTGTCACCGAGGGCAACGGCGTCGCCGACCCCGGCCCGACCGACCTGTCGCTCGGCACCGGCGTCAACCTGGCGACCTACTGCATGTATGAAGCGCTGCCGATCGGCGGCTTCGACCTGCAGGACCAGTCGATCACGTTCATCAACGCCGGCACCGGCTACCTGCAGCTCGCGGGCGGTTGCACTCCCGCCTACCACGAGGTGCTCGGCCACGGCTGCTACGACGTCAGCGACTCGTTCTATCAGTACCACGACGACGCCACGACGGTGCCGGGCTTCAACGGCCAGTCGATGGTGATGACGCCCGCCGGAGCCAACTGGCTGGTGACCTGGGGTGGCGGCAGCTTCGTGACGCCGGTCGCCGCGACCAACCTCGGCCTCACCGACGATGGGGAGGTCGGCGTCAACCTGTCGGCGCCGTTCCCGACCGCGGCCGGCCCGGTGCCGACGCTCTTCGTCGGCGCCAACGGCATCGTCTCGCTGGCCACGAATGCGACCTCGGCGACCTACGCGCCGGATGAGGCGCAGTTCCTCGCCTGCCCGGTGACGGCGTTCTGGTCGTGGCACGACTTCAACCCGAGCGAGACCGGCAGCGGCCCCGTGACCTACTTCGAGGCCGTGGTCGGCGCCGACACGATCGCCTACATCACGTGGGAGGGCGTCGAGAACTACCCGACGGGCCTGCTCAACCCGAGCACGCTGCAGTTCCAGTTCAACCTCAACACCGGCGCGGTCACCTTCGTCTGGCAGAACATGGACGGCGACGCGTCGAGCCCGTTCGGCAGCGCACACCTGATGGGCTGGTCGCCCGGCGGGCCGTCGACCGACGGCGGCAGCCAGGTGCTGGCGACGCTGCTGCCGATCGTGACGTTGCCGAACGGTCTCGCCGCGCTGAGCCTCAGCGCCGGGCCCGCGCCGGTATCGTCATCGAGCGGTGGCACCATCGTCACCTACACCACCGACAACCTGTTCGAACTGGTGCCGAGTTCGGGCGTCTACGTCGGCCTGTGCATGTTCAGCCTCGGCCAGGTGCCCGGCGGTCTCGACCTGTCGTTCCTCGGCGCCCCCGGCTGCAGCATCTACCTCGCCAGCATCGACTTCTCGGTGGCGATGGTCAGCCTCAGCACTACCGGCGCGGTGACGTTCCCGATCCCCTCGGGCTTGGCGTCGGGGCTCGACCTGTTCAGCCAGTCGGCCAACCTGATCACGCCGAACTCGCTGCCGAACGGCCAGAACGCGTTCGGCGCGACGCTCAGCAACGGCCTGAAGTCGCACATCTCGAGCTTCTGAACTGCCCCGCCTGAGGGCGGCGCAGTTCCGACCGCCGACGACGCCGCGACGCGTCGCTGGCGACACCGCGAAGAAAGCTGGCCGTCGGCTCCGCGGCGTCGTCGACTTGGGCTGCCCCGCCTGAGGGCGGCGCAGTTCCGACCGCCGACGACGCCGCGACGCGTCGCTGGCGACGCCGCGA
Organism: Planctomycetota bacterium; assembly: GCA_016793265.1. Classification (GTDB taxonomy): domain Bacteria; phylum Planctomycetota; class UBA1135; order UBA1135; family UBA2386; genus JAEUHT01. The sequence continues at coordinate 16,818 of JAEUHT010000314.1, read as the reverse complement.
AGAAAGCTGGCCGTCGGCTCCGCGTCGTCGGCAGCGTTCGCTTCACCAGATCAGCCGCAGCGGCAGGTCGGGGCTGAGGTCGAGCGTTTCGCCGCCACCTTCGAACTCGAGCACGAGTCCGGGGGCGTCGCCGTCACGCACGGCCAGCGCCTCTACGCGCAGGTCGCGCAGCAGCGACATCGGCGCCAGTTCACGCACGGTCAGCGTCGCGCGCGTGAGCCGGCGGCGGGCCAGCGTGTGGCGCTGCGGCAGCGGCACGAACGGGCGGTCGATGGCGAACAGCAGTGGCTCGCCGAGCACACCGCTGTTGCAGGCCATGGGCAGGCTCAGGTCCGCGGGCAGGTAACGCGGCCGGTAGTCCCAGCTCGGGAACGGCGGCGGGGTGCCGGGGGTCGTCGGGCGGAGGCAGATGCCGAACGGCGAAGCGTTGTGTTCGCGCCAGCGGGCGCGTTCGTGCAGGCCGAGCGGCTTGACCATCGGATCGCGTGCCGCCTGCTCGTCGTCGAGCCACAGCAGTTCGAGGTAACCGTCGCCGTAGCCGAAGCAGACGTTCGCCGTGCCCTGGCCGTGGTGCTGGCGCCGCACGCCGATGTCGAGCCCGCGCGAGGTCAGCTGCGCCGCCTCCGGCGCGCCGGCGCGACAGAACACGAACAGGTGGTCGATGGTGTGCATCGTGGGTCAGGCCGGTGGGGGTACGGTCGCCGGCGCGCTGGGGCTGGTGGCCATCAGCTCGTCGAGGACCGCCAACAGGGAACTGGTGGTGAAGGGCTTCTGCAGGAAACGGCTGCGGCCGCGTTCCAGGTCGGGCGGGGTGTCGTCGCGTGTGTAACCCGACATGAACAGCACCGGCAGCAGCGGGCGATGGCTCCAGATGGTACGGGCGAGATCGACGCCGCCGAGGCGCGGCATCACGACATCGGTCACCACGGCGGTGAGCTCGTGCCGGTGCTCGAGGAAGCGCGTCAACGCCTCGCGGCCGTCCACGGCGGTGAGCACTTCGAAGCCGGCGTTGCCGAGGCAGCGCACGACCAGTTCCCGCACCAGCGTCTCGTCCTCGGCGACCAGCACCGTACCTTGCCGCGGCGCCCGGCGCGGGATCTCGACCGGTTGCAGCGGTGCCGGGTCGGCCTCGGCGAGCGGCAGGAAGATCCAGACCGCGGTGCCGCCGCCGGCGTGGCTGTCGATCCAGACGGCGCCGCCGCTCTGGTTGACGATGCCGTGCACGGAGGACAGGCCGAGGCCGGTGCCCTTGCCTGGTTCCTTGGTGGTGAAGAACGGATCGAAGGCGCGCGCCAGCACCTCCGGCGTCATGCCGGAGCCGGTGTCGCTGACCGAGATGGCGGCGTAGCGCCCCGGCTCGGCGTGGCTGCGGGCGGCGGCCGGCAGCGCGGCGTGGTCGACCTCCTGCACCACGATCGTCAGCGTGCCGCCGTGGGGCATCGCATCCCGCGCGTTGAGCACCAGGTTGACGATGGCCTGCTCGAACTGGCCACGATCGACGCGGGCGCAGATCGGGCGCCCCGGCAGGGGGGCGTGGCAGCGGATGTGTTCGCCGATCAGCCGCTGCAGCATGCCGCCGAGCTGGGCGATGGTGCGGCCGAGGTCGAGCACGGTCGGGTTCAGCACCTGCCGGCGCGCGAAGGCGAGCAGTTGCCGTGTCAGGCCCGCCGCGCGCATCGCCGCGGCCAACACCTCTTCGGCGTCGTGGCGCAGGGGGCTGTTCGCGGGCAGTTGGTCGCGCAGGCCCTCGCCATAGCCGACGATCGCCGACAGCATGTTGTTGAAGTCGTGGGCGACGCCGCCGGCGAGCTGGCCGACGGCCTCCAGCTTCTGCGAGTGGCGCAGGCGGTCTTCGAGCGTGCGGCGCGTGGTGATGTCGGTCAGGGTGCCGACGAACGCCTCCTGGCCGTCGTCGGCGTCGGCGACCTCGGCGATCGAGACGAGCGCCCAGAACGTGGAGCCGTCGTGCCGGTGCAGTTCGACCTCGGCTGGGGGGTTGGTCGCCGGCTGGCGGGCCAGGGTCGCCAGCTCCTGGTGGTGGGCGTCGTCGCCGTCTTCGCGCCGACGGGCGAGGAACGCGGCCGGCGAGGCGTAGCCGAACAGGCGCGCGAACGCCTCGTTGACGTAGACGAAGCCGGCGCCGAGCACGCAGCGGAACAGGCCCTCGCCGACGTTGCGCTCGATCGAGGCCAGCAGCGCTTCGCGGCGGTGGCGTTCGATCGCCAATGCCGCCAGCGTCGCCGCCCGTTCGACGAGCGCGAGATCGGCGGTGGTCGGCGTCTCCGGCTTCGGGTGGTAGATCGCGAAGGTGCCGAGCAGCGAATCGGTGGCCGAGCGCACCGGCACCGACCAGCAGGCGCGGAGGCCGTGTTGTTCCCAGAGCGGCCAGTGGCCGGTCCAGAACGGGTCGGTGGCGAGCTCGTGGCAGATCACGGTGCGGCGCGTGAACGCCGCGGTGCCGCAGGCGCCGTTGCCGTCGCGGATCTCGAGCCCTTCGCAGTAGCGCACGATCGCGGCCGGCAGCGACGGGGCGGCGGCGCTGAACAAGCGGTCGCCGCGGCGCAGCGAGATCGAGCCTGTGCACGGCGCCAGGAACTTCTCGATGCCGCGCACGAGCTGGTCGAGGGTGTCGGCCAGCGGTTGGCCGGCGGCGATGCGTTCGAGCACGCGCGCCTGCCAGGCGAGCTGGCGTTCGGCGCGTTTGCGGTCGGTGATGTCGCGCACCACCGCGAGCACTTCGTCGGGCGGCAGGCGCACGAAGCGCACCTCCCGATCACGTACGCCGGCAGCGGTTGCGACGGGGTACTCGACCGGGTCGCTGGTGCCGTCCTGCTGGGCGCGGGCGATCTGGCGCGCCCAGCGCGCCGCGACGGTCGGCGCCGAGATGTCCTGGTAGCGGCGGCCCAACATCGCCGCCGGGTCGAACGGCAACACGGTGCCCGGGCGCGCCATGACGTCGACGAAGGTGCCGTCGTCACGCAGGCGGTACATCACGTCGGGCGACACCTGCACCAAGGCGCGGCGCAGGCCCTCGCTCTGCTGCCACCGTGAGGCCGAGGCCTCGCGTTCGGCGACCAGGGCGCCGAACACCAGCGGCACGCAGACGAGCGTCACCAGGAAGATCTGCAGCGCGCCGACCCGCTCTTCGTCGGTGGCCCAGGCGAACGGGCCGATGTCGCGCGACGCCAGCGCCAGCACGCAGGCGGCCCCGAGCGCAGCGGTGCAGAGCGCACCGCGCGGACCGAATCGCAGCGAGGCGCCGAGCGTCACCGGCAGCAGCAGGTAGAGCAGCATCAGCGAGGTGGCGGCGCGGTGGCCCGTCGTCATCACTGCGGCGACCAGCACGACGGTCAGCAGCGCGAAACCGAACGCCTCGCCGAGCCGGGCCAGCGTGCGGCGCGCCGATGGCGGCCGGGGGTGGCGCAGGCAGGCCAGCGCCAGCGGCACGACGATCAGGATGCCGAGCCCGTTCATGCGCCACCAGCCGTCCCAGTGCTGGTAGGGCGTGGCGTGCAGGTCGACCGTGAAGATCACGTTGCGCAGCACGCGGAACAGCAGCGATACGCACGGCGCCAGCACCGCACAGGCGAACAGGGCGGCGACGTCGCGCAGCGTGGCGAAGCTGCCGACGAGGCCGATGCCGCGCAGCACCGCGGCGCCGACCACGGCCTCGACCGCGCTGCCCAGCGCGGCGATGCCGGCGCTGAGCGGGGGGTAGTGCCAGTCCATCCGGGTGGTGAGCACGCAGACGAAGACGACGCCGGCGGCGCGGTAGCCGAGCAACCAGACCCCGGCGATGGCGACGCCGGTCGGCAGCCAGACCGCGGCCTGGGTGACGGCGCCGCGCACGCCGACGGGGATCGTGGTGGCGCCGAGCCAGGCGGCGGCGAACACGATCAGGGCGAGGATGCGTTTCCCGGTGGTCGGCATGCGTCGGCGAGGGACGATGAACTCGCGGCGCAGCGTAGCTGCCGGTGCCGCCCGCCGCAGCGGCGCTTCGTGGAACCCGGACCACCGGCGGTGCTGGCGCCGCCGCGCGCTGGCGGCGCGACGTTGACCCTTCCGGCGGGGCACCCTATCGTCTTCCGGCTTCCTTCCGGACGACCCCGCCCTTGCGCAAGACGATCTCCCTGGCACCCGGCCTCTCCATCGGCGGCGACCACTTCGTGGTCATGGCCGGCCCATGTGCGGTCGAGAACCGGGAGCTGCTGATGGCCGCCGCCGAGGCGGTCGCGGCCGCCGGTGCCACCATGCTGCGCGGCGGCGCTTTCAAGCCGCGCACGTCGCCCCGTTCGTTCCAGGGGCTCGGCCTGCCCGGCCTCGAGTTGCTGGCCGAAGCGAGCCGCCTCACCGGCCTGCCGGTGGTGACCGAGGTGATGGACCCGCGCGACGTCGAGGTGGTCGCAGCACACGCCGCGATGCTGCAGGTCGGCAGCCGCAACATGCAGAACTTCCCGCTGTTGCGCGAGGTCGGTCGACAGACGAAGCCGGTGCTGCTCAAGCGCGGCGCGGCGGCGACGCTCGACGAGCTGCTGCACGCGGCCGACTACATCCGCCTCGAAGGCAACGAACGGGTGGTGTTGTGCGAGCGCGGCGTGCGCAGCTTCGACCCGTCGACGCGCTACCTGCTCGACCTCGCCGCCGTGCCGGTGCTGCGCCAGCGCACCGACCTGCCGATCGTGATCGATCCGAGCCACGGCACCGGCGAGGCGAGCCTGGTGGCGCCGATGGCCAAGGCCGCGCTCGCGGTCGGCGCCGACGGCCTCTTGATCGAGGTGCACGCCGCCCCGGAGCGCGCCCTCTGTGATGGCAAGCAGGCGCTGCGGCCGCAGGATTTTGCGGAACTGATGGCCGATCTGCGCCGCCTGATGCCACTCTGTGCGCGGCGCCTGCCGCGCTCGGCGGTGGCCGTCGGCCAGCATGGCCTCGCCGCCGGCACGCCGCCCGCTTCGCCTTCTCCTGGATCGCTCGACGACGAGGTCATCGCACCGTGACGAATCGCGCCCGCAAGCCGTACATCGCCGGCAACTGGAAGATGAACCTCGATCGGGCCCGGTCGCTCGATCTCATCAAGACCGTCAAGGGCCGGCTCGGCGACGGTGGCGATCGTGAAGTGGCCTTCTTCGTGCCGTCGATCTACCTCGCCGACGTCACCGCGGTCGCCCAGGGTTCGCCGCTCGGCGTCGGCGGCCAGAACCTCTGGTACGAAGCCAACGGCGCCTTCACCGGCGAAGTGGCGCCGCGCATGCTGCGGGAGGTCGGTGCCGACCGTGCGCTGATCGGCCACAGTGAGCGCCGGCACGTCTTCCACGAGCCCGACGACTGGATGGGGCGCAAGGTGCGCGCCGCGCTCGACAACGACCTGCTGCCGGTCTACTGCATCGGCGAGACGCTCGACGAGCGCAAGGGCAACCGCACCGACCGCGTCCTGAAGCGTCAGCTCGAATCCGGCTTCGACAAGGTCCGCCCCGAGGACGCACACCGCGTCACCGTCGCCTACGAACCGGTGTGGGCGATCGGCACCGGCGAGACGGCGACCATCGACCAGGTCGACCAGGCGCATCGTACGATCCGCAAGTGGCTCGTGCAGCGGTTCGGCGAGCCGGCCGCCAACCTGATCCGCATCCTCTACGGCGGCAGCGTCAAGCCCGACAACGCCCGCGAGCTGATGGCGATCGACAGCGTCGACGGCCTGCTCGTCGGCGGCGCCAGCCTGCAGGCCGAGACGTTCCTCCCCATCATCGAATTCGACCGCTGACCGTTCGATCTGATCGGCGCGACTGCTGACAGCTCGACCGCTGACGGCCGCGACCCGAAGCCACCAATCAGCCGCCGCGATCGGCACCTTCTCCCCGCATCACTGTCCGTCATGACCATTCTCTACTATCTGGGCTGGGTCCTGTTCTTCGTCTCGGCCGTGTTGTTGTCGGTCGTCGTGCTGCTGCAGGAGCCCAAGGGCGGCGGCCTCGCCGAGGCCTTCGGCGGCGTCGGCGCCGAGACGTTCGGCGTCAAGAGCGGCGGCATCAACCGCTTCACCTTCCTGCTCGCCGGCATCTTCTGTGGTTCGGCGATCCTGATCAGCGCGACCTGGTCCGCGGGCTGAGCTCGGCTCGGCCGTTCCGCCGCCGATGCAGCGCGCCACGCACAGCATGACCGGAGCGGGCTTCGCGGCCGGGACCACGGAGGTGGGGGAGCTCCGCGTCGAGGTGCGAGCGGTCAACGGCCGCGGTCTCGCCGTGAAGGTCCGGGCGCCGGCAGCGCTCGCCGGCTACGAAGCAGCGATCGAGGAGGCGGTGCGGGCGCAGGTGCGGCGCGGTTCCCTCGGCGTCGTCATCGAACGCGCCAGCAGCGGGGCGCTGCTGCCGGATGCCGCCGTGCTGAGAGCCGCCGCGGACGACCTGCGCCGCGCCGCCGCCGAGCTGCAGTTGCCGGCGCCCGACCTCGGCCACGTGCTGCAGGTCGCCGGTCTCGCCGCCCGCGGCGAGCCGTCGACGTCGCGGCCGCTGCCGCCGGGGCTCGCGGCGCTGCTCGACCGCGCCCTCGCCGACCTGCTGCGCCACCGCGCTGCCGATGGCCGCGGCACCGTCGCCGCGATCGAGCAGGACCTCGCCGAGTTCGAGGGCCTGCGGGTGGCCGCCGCGGCGCGGGCCCCGGGGCTCGTCGCCGACCACCGCGAACGCCTGCTGCAGCGGGTGCGCGAGTTCGTCGCCCAGCACCTGCCGGCGGCGCCACCGGCGCTCGACCTGGTGCGTGAGGTGGCGATCTTCGCCGATCGGGTCGATGTGCAGGAGGAGCTGCAGCGACTGGCCGCGCACCTGCACGAGGTGCGCGCCGTGCTGGCGCGCGGCGGCGAGGTCGGCCGCCGGCTGGAGTTCCTGCTGCAGGAACTGCTGCGCGAGACCAATACGCTCGGCTCCAAGTCGCCGGACACGGCGATGGCGCACACCGTGGTGGCGATGAAGACCTGCGTCGAGCGGCTCAAGGAACAGGTGCAGAACCTCGAATGACGGACGTCGGCAAGCTGGTGGTGATCTCGGGGCCGTCTGGCGCCGGCAAGACCTCGGTGTGCCGGGCGCTCAAACAGCACCCGGCGGTCGAGTTCTCGGTCAGCGCGACGACGCGGGCGCGGCGCGAGGGCGAACGCGACGGCGTCGACTATCACTTCCTGACCCGCGAGGACTTCCAGCGGCGGCTCAGCGAGAACCAGTTCCTGGAGTGGGCGAGCTACAACGGCAACCTCTACGGCACGCCGCGCTGGCCGATGGACGCGGCGCTCGCGCGCGGCCTGACCTTCCTGGTCGAGATCGAGGTGAAGGGCACTCGGCAGCTGCGCGAACGCGGCACGCCGGGACTGTACGTGTTCATCGCGCCGCCGAGCATCGACGAGCTGCGCCGGCGCCTGCTGCACCGCGGCAGCAACGACGCCGTCGAGATCGAACAGCGGGTGCGCATCGCCGAGCACGAGCTCGCCGCGGCGCGCGAGCACATCGGCGGCCAGCCGCTCTACGACCACATCATCGAGAACCGCGACCTCGACGAGACCATCCGGCGCGTCAAGGAGCTGCTGTGGCCGTGAAGCCGCGCGTGCTGCTCGGGGTCGGTGGGGGCGTGGCTGCCTACAAGGTGGCCTACCTGGCCAGCCGGTTGGTGCAGGACGGCATCGACGTGCGGGTGGCGATGACGCCGCGCGCGCTCGAGTTCGTCGGCGCCGCCACCTTCGAGGGGTTGACGGGGCGCCCGGTGATCCGTTCGTCGACCCAGATCGACGCCGACGGCTCGGTGCCGCACATCGAGTCTGCTCGCGCGGCACAGGTCTATTGCATCGCGCCGGCGACCGCGGGCCTGCTGGCGCGGCTCGCCAACGGGGCCGCCGACGACGCCGTGGCGCTGTTGGCGCTGACCTGCCGCTGCCCGCTGCTGCTCTGCCCGGCGATGAACGACGCCATGTGGACGACGGCCGTGGTGCAGGCGAACTGCGAGGCGCTGCGGCGCCGCGGCGCCGAGTTCCTCGGCCCGGTGGCGGGCCACCTCGCCGAAGGTTACGACGCCGTCGGCCGCATGGTCGAGCCGACGCGGATCCGCGACCGGCTGCTGCAGCTCGTGGCGGGCGCTTCGTGAGCGGCGCTGTGGTGCGCGCCTTCGTGCTGCGCGGGCCCGAGGCCGCAGCGGCGCTCGACTGGCTGCACGTGCACGCCGACCTCGCCGGGGTCGAAGAGCTGGACCACGCCCTCGTCGTCTACACCACGGCGCCGCTGCCGCCGCTGCCGTTCCCGGCGGTCGAGGTGCACGAACACGCCGTCGACCCCGCGCTGCTGCGGCTGACCGGGCTCGAAAACGACCGCCCGATCCACGTCGCCGACGACCTGCTGGTGCGGCCGCCGTGGGTGCCGGCGCCGGCGGACTTCCTTGGCCTCGACCTCGTGGTGCCGCGCGGCAACGCCTTCGGCAGCGGCGAACACGGCAGCACGCGCGCGGCGTTGCGTTGCCTGCACCGGTGGTGGGGCGGCATCGAAGCGCCGCCGGCGTCGTGCCTCGACGTCGGCACCGGCAGCGGCATCCTGGCCCTCTATGCCAAGGCGCGCGGCACCCAGGGGATCGCCGCATGCGACATCGATGCGCCGTCGGTGGCCGCGGCGCGCGAACTGCTGCCCGGCGCCAGGATCGTGGTCGGTGGCCCCGAGCAGCTGCCCGCGGCCGACCTCGTGCTCGCCAACATGACCGGCAGCGAGCTGACGGCGGTGATGCCGCTGTTGCTGGCGCGGTGGACGCGGCGCGCGGCCCTCGTGCTGAGCGGCATGCGCCGAGCCGAGGTCGGTCCGGTCACGGCTCTCGTGCCGGAACCGCCGGCATGGTTCGAGACCGTCGACGAGTTCACGGCCGCCTGCTTCCCCGGCGCTGCAGGCTGGCCGCCGGCGCGCCGTGGTCACGGCGCCGTCAGGTAGACGTCGAAGCGCACCCGTTCGCCGTCGATGACGAAGCTGCGCGGCTCGGCGAGCGGGTCCTGGCGGGCGTGGCGCTTGACCACGACCCGCTGGCTGGCGATCTGGCGCGCGATGGCGAACAGCTCGCCGGCGTCGTCGGCCCCGCCGGCGAGCAGGCGGCACACCTGCATCTCCTGCTTCACCTGCGCCGAGCTGTCGTGCTCGAACATCGGGTCGAGGTAGACCACCTGGGGCGGCGGTGCGGCCTTCGGCAGCAGGTCGCGGGCGTCGCCAACCAGCACCGAGAGGCGCGCGGCGAACGAGGCCGAGCGCGCGGCTTCGTGCACCAGGAAGGCCAGCACCGGCACCCGCTCGACGGCCGTGACCTGGCAGCCGAGCCGGGCCAGCACCATGGCGTCGCGGGCGAGGCCGGCGGTGGCGTCGAAGACCGTCGGCGGCGCCCGCCGGTGCAGGCCGATCGCGCGCGGCAGGGCGTCGCTGGGCCGAGCGCCGGCGAGGCGGCGGGCCATGGCACCCTGGCGCAGGCTGAGGCTCAGGCGAAGCGCCCCGGTCGAACGTGGCGCCACGAGCTCCATGCGGTCTACCGCACGGACGAGCTGCCAAGTTTCTTCGTCCCGTGTCATGGCAGCTTCGATTCCGAAGCGCGCCGCGAGGCCAAGATCCTCGCCACGCGGGGACGGGGCGAGGGTTACTTCCGCCGATTTCCAGCTAGCTGGCATGCGCCTTCCGTTCGGTCTGCCGGGGTCCGTGCACTACCGAACAGAATGGCAATGCGCACCGTCCAATGCCATGGGTCGCGATCATGCCCTGCGGCTCAAGCCGGGACGGCACGCAATCGCCCGACAAGCTCCGTTCTCGCCAAGGGTGTTAGACTTTCGCAGATCGTGATCGCACTGCCGATCGATGGTATTGCGCCGGTCGAATCTCCCACCCCCGTCCCCACTTCCGTCACCTCCCGTCCATGCGGCGCCTTCACCTCAAGCTCTTCTACCTCCGCACCCGCATCAAGCGTGAAGCCCAGGGCGTCACGGCCAAGACGCTCGGCGTCCGCCCAGCCACGATGTCGCACCTCGAGCAGGGCCGTTCGCAGCCGACGCTCGCTATGTTGGTCGCCCTCTGCCGGCATTACGACGTCACGCCGACCTACCTGCTCGACGACGACCGGCCGATCGACCCGCAGAGCCGCGACCGCTGGTCCGAACGCGACAACGTGGTCGCCCGCGGCAACTGGCTCGAGGTGCCCGAGGGCGCCATGGTCACGACCCACGACGGCGTGCGGCTCGTCGCCGTGCAGGCCGGGGCCCGCTACTTCGACAGCAGCGCCCAGGCGCAGCGCATGACCTGCCCCAACGCCGCCGCCGCCAAGGAACTCGAGGCCGGCCTCGTCACCTCGGCTCGCTCGCGCGACGGCGAACTCGAAGCGACCCTGACGCGCGAACTGCTCGGTCAGCGCAAGCCGCGCACCAAGCCGGTCGCGAAGAGCGTGCTGAAGAGCGCGCTGGCGCAGGCCGCCCAGGGCTGAGGCCGTCACCGGCGGCCGCCGACGCGGCCGCGCAGCGGCTCAGTGTTGCCGCCGCCTGGCCACGAACATCGTCTCGACGAGGCGCCCGTCGACCCATTCGGGGTCGTTGCGGACCAGTTCGTCGACGACGCGGCGCGGACCGTCGTGGAAGCCGTGGTCGACGTCGTGCATGGCCAGGAAGCCGCCGGCGCGCACGTGCCTGGCCCAGTCGAGGTAGTCGCGGCGCACCGCTTCGTAGCCGTGGTCCCCGTCGAGGAACAGCAGGTCGATCGGCTCGTGCCACTGCTTCGCCACTTCGTGGCTGAGGCCCTGGTGCACCTCGAGGTGGTCGAGCAGGCCGGCCTCGCGCATGTTGTGCTCGAAGCGCTGGCGCAGATCGCCGCCGACGGCGTCGGCGCCGGCGGCGTAGAGGTCGGCGCTCTCGGCGTCGCCGGAGGCGTCGAACGGGTCGATGCAGCACAAGCGCGCCGCCCGCTTGCCGCGCAGGCCCTGGCCGAGGCAGAAGCTGCTCTTGCCCTGCCAGCTGCCGATCTCGACCACGACGGCGCCGTCGTCCGGCAACGCGCGCGCGAGTTCGAACAGCTCGATCGCCTCGTCGACACACAGCCAGCCGTCGATGCCGACGTAGGGCAGCAGCATCGAGTAGCCGCGCAACCACAACTTGGCCCGGCTGCCGAGCCGGCGGATCGTCTTGGTCTGCATCGTGCCTTCCTATCGGTCCTGCCGGCGCCGCGACTGTGGCGGCTTCAGGCCTGGAAGCCGCTGGCCCGGCACAGGCCGTCGCCAAGTCGCCGCCAGCGGCCGCGCAGCTCCGTGCGCCACAACAAGAGGCCCAAGGCCACACCGCCGGCGCCGACCTGCGCCGCCAGCCGTGCGGCGCCGTCGGCGAACGGCAGCGGCAGCGCCGCGGCGATGGCCACGGCGGCCGCGATCAGGAGCGGTTGGGTGAGGCGCAGTGGTTCCCCATCGCGGTGGGCCCGCGTCTGCAGCAGGCCGATCGTGGCGTAGGTGCCCTGGGCCAGCGCCGCGGCCAGCGCCGCCAGCAGCGCCAGCAGGGGCGCCGGCCCGCCGGCCAGCGCGGCCGCCAGCAACAGCAGCAGGTGCAGCGCACTCGGCCAGCCGAGCCCGTGGGCATAGGCGCGGTCCTGGTGCGCGGCGAGCAGCGTATGGCTGCACTGCCAGCCGACGTGTTGCAGGCAACCCGCGAGCAGCAGCAGGCGCAGCGTCGGCGCCGCTGCCACGAAGTCCTCGCCGCTGAGGCGACAGAGGCCGGTGGCGACGACGAGTCCGCCGGCGAGCATCGGCGCCGTCGTCAACAGCGTGACGCGCAGCGCGGTGGCAAAGGTGCGGGCGGTGTCGCCGCCGCGGTGCGCCCGCAACGAGTGGGGGAGCAGCAGCCGGGCCAGTTGCGCCGACGGCAGCAGCGCCGCCGCGGCGAAGCGCGAGGCCAGCGCGTAGAGGCCGGCGACCCGGTCGCCCAGCAGCAGCGCCACCAGCAGCACGTCGGCGAGGCAGAGCAGTTCGTGGGCGGTCTGGGCCACCGCGATCGGGCCTCGGCCCGGCGTCGGCTGTGGCGCCGCCGTCGCCGCCGTCGCCGGTTGCGGCAGTCGCCGCAGCAGCTGCGCGGCGCCGATGGCGTAGACGGTGCGGCAGGCCAGTACGATCGCCGCCGCTTGCCACAGTTCGTGGTCCGGCAGGCCGAGCCACGCCAGCAGCAGCACAAACTGCGCTGCCGAGGCGCCAGCTTCGAGCAGCACTTCGCCGCTGGTGCGACCGATGGCGTCGAGCAGGTTCTTGAGGTCGAACGCCGCCGGCACGGCCTGCAGCGCCCACAGCGTCCAGAACCACGGTTCGGCGGTGGTCGTGAAGGCCACCGCCGCGCCGGTCGCCGCGAGCGCGGCCCCCAGCCGCAACCGCGCGGCGATCGCCCGCCGCACCGTCGCCGCGGCCGCGCCGGGCGCGTTCGCCATCGCCCGCGCCGCCAGGTTGCGCACCCCGGTCGTCGCCAGCGCCGTCAGCAGCGCCGCCACCGCCTGGCCCTGGCCAAAACGGCCGAGCCCTTCGACACCGAGCGCCTGGCCGACCAGCAGGAACGTGACCAGCTGCAGCACCCGCTGCAGCACGACGCCGGCGCCGAGCCAGAGCAGGGTTTGCCGGACGACGTGGTGCACGCCCTTACCATCGGCGGTTCTGGCCAAGGACGATGAGGGCGAACGGGCCTGTCCGCGCCACGGCGCCCGCGAGTTCCCCGTTCTGCATGTGTGCTGCGTCGCCTTCTCGCGCCATGCCCGCCGTCAGGCGCGGTCGGCGGCGAGCGGCCAGGCGGGGCCGGAGCGGTAGCGCAGCGGCGGCTCCCCGGGCGGGCGGCCGAGCCGCGCCTCGATCGCCTGCACCAGGCCGCAGAGCCCGTTGTGGTCGGGTCGGGTGGCCGAGCACCAAACGTGACCGTGGCCGAACAGCCAGGTCAGGAAGCGCTGCCGCAGCGTCGGGTGGTCATGGCTGATGGCGCGGGCGAGGTCGGTGGGCAGCGCCTCCAGGTGGCTCCGGGTGGTGACGCCGGGCAGGCCGTAGAGCGCGGCGCCGAGGTGCAGCACCGGAGTGCCGGCGAGCAGCGCCACGCATGCGGCGGGGTGGTTGACGGTGATCGTCGCCAGGCCCGTCGCCGCGGCCGTGGCGGCGGCCGACGCCGACACACGCACGCATTCGGTGCCGTCGATGTGGTGGACCTGCGGCGACCGCGCCCGGTGGGGGTGGGCGGCGACTATGACCAGGCGCAGCTCCGGGTCCAGCGCGCGTGCCGCGCGCGCGGCCGCTGCCACCAAGGCGGCGTCCCGCGGCGCGTCGTCGGCATCCAGGCGGCGGCGGTCGTCGTTGGCGGGCTGCAGCAGCACGCTGACGAACGGCGCCGCCGGCAGTGCGAATGGCAACAGCGTGTCCGGCGCCGCCGCCACCGGCTTCGCCGCGCCGCGGAACGTGCGCCAGGCCGCGACCGCGCCGTCGAGGCCGCCCTCGCGCCACGACGCCCGCAGCGCGGCAAGACGCTGCCGCAGCGGCGGCAGCGCCACGGCGCGCGGTGTCAGCGCGAACGGCGCACTGCCACCGAGCGTGTGCGTCAACGCCGCGGCCAGGAGCGGTGGTTCGGCGCGCACGACGCGGTAGTCCATGACGCGGCGGCGGCTCGCGCTGGCGTCGCCGTCGAGGCCGCGTTCGTCGAGCTGCAGCGTATGCGGCAGCAGGCCCTCGCCGGTCCACAACACGCGGCAGCCGTGTTCGCGGGCCAGGAAGTGCAGCAGCGCGTGGTCGGCGTCGCGTCGTTGGTGCAGCAGCACGAGGTCGACGTGGTGGGCGTCGAACCAGCGGCGCAGCCAGGCGGCGGTTCGCTGCAGTCGCCGTCGCCGCCGCCCGCAGCTGCGGCCGCCGCGGCGCTGGTCGATGGTGGCGAACTCGGCGAGCGGCGCGCCTGGATCGTCGCCGTCCTGGCTTGCCCCGGCCGACTCGGCGCCCACGGTTGGCAGGCCCTGCTGCGTGTAGAAGGCCGCCGTGGCCGCGTCGAGGCCGAGCACCGTGACGCGGTGCTGGCGCCGCACCAGCTCCCGCTGCAGGCGATCGTGCAGATGGAAGCGATCGACGCCGGGCGCCGCGAACACGATGTGAGCCATGCCTCGTCGGCAAGGATCGGTCGCGGCGCGGCCGTGGCTTGAAGTTCTCCCCGGTGGTGCCGCGGCTGCCGTTCGTCGCCGGCTCGCCGCCTGTTGCGTCGCACCGAGCCTGTGCCGACATCGTCTCGATCCGGGCCTGGGCGCGGCCGTATCCGCAGCTAGACTGCTCCGCCTGCCCTGGCGCCGATTCCCGCGCCGCCACCCACGCCGAGGTCCTCCCCGCATGCTGCGTTCCGTCCTGCTCTGCACCGCCGCCGCCACCACGCTGGCCCTCTCCGCCAAGAGCCAGAACGTCCCCACCGGCTTCGTCATCGACACCCTGATCAGCAGCGGCCTGCAAGCAGGCCACGACTTCTGCTTCCTCGCCGACGGGCGGGTGCTGATCGCCAACCGCGGCGGCCTCGTGCAGGTCTGGGCCGGCACCGGCGCGCCGGTGAGCGTCGGCACCGTGCCGAACGTCGAGACCAGCTCCGAACAGGGCCTGCTCAGCATCGCTGCCGACCCGGCGTTCGCGACCAACGGCTACATCTACGTCTGGAACTCGAGCACGCTCGACACCCTGATGCACCTCGACCGCTACACGTGCACCGGCGACCTGTCGAATCCGTCCAGCACGACGTTGACCTTCAACACGGCGACGCGGCGCGTGGTGCTGACGTCGACGCCCGACAGCGCGTTCAACCACAACGGTGGTTCGTTGCGCTTCGGCCCCGACGGCATGCTCTACCTGTCGATCGGCGATGACGCCCAGGGCTGCCCCGCCCAGAGCACGACCTCGTCGCTCGGCTGCATCATGCGCATGAACGTCAGCACGCTGCCGGCCGGCGGCAGCACGACGGCGCCCGGCCCGACCGCGCTCGACCCCGGCAACAACCCGCTGTCGTCGAACACCGACGTCAGCCAGCTCGTGATCGCCAACGGGCTGCGCAACCCGTTCCGCATGGAGATCTACCAGGTCACCGGCAACCTCTACATCGGCGACGTCGGCCAGAACGCGGTCGAAGAGTACGACGAGTACGTCTTCAACGCCGGCGGCCTGACGCTGGTCAACTACGGCTGGCCTTGGCGCGAGGGCAACAGCGCCTACAGCACCTGCAGCGGCTCGCAACCGGCGTCGACCAACCCGATCATCGCCATCAGCCAAGCGGGCTCCGGCTGGGCCTCGGTGATGGGCGGCCCGCGCTACCGCAATCAGGGCGGGGTCTACGACTTCGGCGCCAGCTACGAAGGGGACGCCTTCTACCTCGACTACTTCGCGGGCCACGTGCGTCGCTTGCACCACAACGGCACCGCCTGGGTCGCCGCGGCGACGGTGCCCGGCCAGCCCGACGCGACCAACTGGGGCACCAACTTCACCGCCTGCTGCAGCATGCGGCAGGGCCCCGACGGCGCGCTCTACTTCCTGCAGCACACCGGCACCTACGCCACCTCGGGCGGCTACTTCAAGCGCCTGCGCCTGCTCGGCCCGGTCAACAGCGTGGCCGCGGTCAGCGGCGGCGGCCAGGTCGTGCCGGCCAACGAGCCGTTCCCGACGCCGTTGGTCGCGCGCGTGCTCGACCCCAACGGCCAGCCGCTGCCCGGCGGTTCGGTCAACTTCGCCGTGACTGGCGGCGCCACGCTGTCGACCACCAACCCGGTGATCGCCGATGGCCAGGGCCTGGCGCAGACGACGGTCACCGCCACCAACACCGGCGGCGCCATCACGGTCACGGCGAGCACGCCCGGCGGTGTCAGCAACGGCACCTTCTCGCTGTTCGCGCGCAAGCTGACGGTGACGCCGGCGGGCACGCTGATGGTGGTGTCGGCCCTCAACACCACGACCGCGGTGCCGGCGCAGGTGCCGTTCGTGGTGATGATGTCGTTCCCGGGTTCGCCGATCCTGCCGAGCATCGTCGGCCCGATCTGCACCGACCCCGGCTACGCGCTGACGCTCGTCATCGAGGACGGCACCGGTGCCTTCGGCGGCATCAGCTTCTCGGGCAGCGGGGCGATCGGCACCCCCAGCAAGACCTGGCTCTACCAGAACGTGCCCACCGGCTTGTTCACGGGCATGCTGATGCGGTTCCAGGCGGTCGGCTACGACCCGGTGACGGGCTGGTTCCGCACCAACTGCGAGCAGAAGCAGTTCTGAACGAGGTCGCGCCTGGGGCGCGAACTCGTCAAGGACCTCCCTCCGCTAGGGCGCTCGCCTGGCGGCGAGCTTCGGCGCGGAGGGTCGGTTCGGAACTTGGCGCCGGCTGGCGGACGGGCGCCGACGCCAGCTCACCCTTGACCCTCCGGGCCCCGCTCCGCACAATCCTCGCCCCCTTTCCCTCCCCACGCCCCGCCCCCGATGACCCGCCCGTTGGCCGTGATCTGCCTGGCTGCCGGCCTTGGCAAGCGCACCAAGGTCAGCATGCCCAAGGTGTTGCTGCCGCTCTGCGGACGCAGCCTGGCGGCCTCGGCGCTGGCCGCTGCGGCGCCGCTCGGTGCCGAGCGGGTGGTGGTGGTGCTGCACCACCAGAAGGACAAGGTCGAAGCCTCGCTGCAGCGTGAGGTCGGCTCGGTGTTCCACTCGTTGACGTTCGTCGACCAGGGCGCGCCCAAGGGCACCGGGCACGCCGTGCAGGTGGCGATGCAGGCGCTGCAGGGCTTCGTCGGCGACGTGCTGGTGATCTACGGCGATTGCCCGCTGATGACGACGGCGACGCTGCAG
>JAEUHT010000295.1 GCA_016793265.1 Planctomycetota bacterium | reverse complement strand
GACGAACTGCCGCGCGCCGCCGACCTTGTCCTTGACCTCGGTCATGCGGGTCGTCATCTCGCCCATCATGCCGGCGACCATCTGCACGTTGGCCGCGACCATCGACGAGGTGTTGCTGGCCGAATCGGCGTCCTGCTCGGTGGCGGTGGCGGATTCGCGCACGGCGGCGAGCAGGCGGGCGGCATCGGTCGGGGTGGCAGCAGGGGCCGGCTCCGGCGGCGGCGTCGGGCCCGTGGGCGGCACGGCTGCGGCGCGGGCCTTCTTGGAGAACCACATGTCAGCGGCCTCCCGCTGGCACCATCGGGTGACGCGCTCGGGTGCAGGGGCAGGGTGTCTGGTGACCGGTTGGCATCGACGGGAACGCGGCGGCGCGCGCTGCAGAACCCATCGGTCGACCCGGGCACGCGGCTACTGCGCACGACGGACCAGGGGACAACCCCTAGTCGACGCCGCGGCGGCTGCGGATGCGCTGCAACACGGCCTCGGCGGTCGTCGTGAGGCCGTCGCTGGCGAGGGCGCGTTCGAGCGCCCGCTGCTGCGCCGTGGCGACGAACAGCCGTTCGCGGCCGGCGGCGTCGAGGTCGAAGAACGCCGGGTGGAAGGTGAGCTCGCCGCTCGGCTCGACCGGCCGGCAGGCGGTGACGGCGGCTTCGATGAGGTTCTCGGCGGGCGTGGTCATGCGAGCTCCAGGTCGAGGTCGATGCCGGCCTTGCGCAGGCATTCGGCGAGCAGGCGGCGCGCGCGGGTGATGTTCTGCAGGAAGGTGTTGGTCTGCATGCCGACGGCGGCGGCGAGCGCGCGGTCGGCACGCAGGCCGCCGTCGTCGAGGCGGGCGGCGAGGGCACGCGCCGGCTGTGGCGGCAGCTTGTCGCGGCACGTCGACACCGCCGCGCGCAGCGCCGCATCGGGCGGCTGTGCCGGGGCGACCTCGGCTTCGGGCAGTTCGTCGCCGGCCGGCACCGGCAGCAGGCGGTGCCGGCGCGCTTCGCTGCGGGCGAGGTTCTGCACGATGCGCACGCCGAGCCGCAGCAGCGCGTGCGGGCGGCCGTCGCCGGCGCAGCGTGGCGCCACCTGCCACACCCGCAGCAGCGCTTCCTGCAGCACGGCCTCGGTGTCGACGACCGTCGCGAAGCGCCGCAGCGACCGGCGCAGCGGCGGTTCGGCCAGCGCGAGCCAGCGGGCGAACGCGTCGGCGTCGCCCGCGGCGATCGCGGCCAGGTGCTGGTCGCTGTCGGCGCTCACGCGATCGGCACCTCGAACGGCACCCCGTGCTGCAGGCAACGCAGGTGGGTGGCGCGGGCCGCCGGCAGCAGCGTGCCGGCGAGCAGCAGCACGAGGCGCACCACGCTGCCGCGCGGCAATTGGGCCGCGCCGGCCGTGCTGCTGGCGACGTCGACCTGCAGCTCGTATTCGCTGCCGTCGGCGAACACCACCGTGACGCGCGCCGGCCCGGTCCAGGAGGTGAGCCCGGTCAGCTCGAAGCGCAGCGCCGTGTTGTCCTGGTGGCGCAGCGTCGCCGTCACCGGCGGTGGCGATGCCGCGTCCTTGCGGCTGCCCCGGCCGAGCAGGCGGTCGAACAGGCTCGCCATCTTCGCCCGGCTGCTCGCCGCGGGCGGCGGGCTCGGCGGGCTGGCGCACTCTTCGTCGGCGTCCAGGCTGCACGCCATCGGCGTCGGCGCGGCCACGCTCGGCTGGCTCAGGCAGGCGGACTCCATCATGGCGCCGCCGAACGCCGCCGCCCGGCGCAGCCCGAGTTGCGTGATCGACATGCCGTGCGGCAGTTCGTGCGGCACCACCTCGCGGCGCGCCGGCGCCGTCGGGTCGACGGTGACGGCGTCACTGATCGCGAGCCACGACGTCCGCCGCGTGCTGATGCGGTGGTCGAGCCCGAGCGCCTCGATGCGGGCGTCGATCGTGTGGCGGTCGCCGCCGGCGGCGAGCTGCACTTCGAGGTCCTCGACCGCCTCGCGGGCGAAGCCGCGGTGCAGCGCGTCGTCGCCGCCGGGGCCGAGCGCCGGCAGGGCGAGCGAATGCCGGAAGCCGCCGTCGATCGTGTCGCCGGCCACGGTCAGTTCGCCACCGCGCGTATCGAGCTGCAGCGCGAGCCGCACCGGCGCGCCGGCGAACAGGTCCGGCAGCGCCGCCGGCGCCACCGCCTGCAGCAGCGAGCCCGACAGCGTGAGCCCGGTCACGAGCGGCGCCTGCGTGCGCGCCAGCAGCCGCGGGACCGCCGCCGCGGGGTCGTCGTCGAGGCCGAGCAGCAGTTCGAGGCCGCGGCCGGCGCGCGCGGCGCCCCGGGTCAACGTGCGGTTCGGCGCCGAACCGACGCCGACGACGTGCACGCGGCTCGCCGCCGGCAGGCCGTTCGTGATCGCCGCGACGATCTGCGGCTCGAAGCCGATCAGGCCGTCGGTGACGAGCACGACCTGGCGCTGCGCGCCGGTGCGCGTCGCCGCCAGCGCTGCGAGGATGGCGTCGTGCATCTCGGTGCCGCCGCTGGCCTGCAGCGAGGCGAGCCAACGCAGCGCCGCCTCGCGGTTCTCGGCGGTGGCGGCCACCGCTTGTCGCTGCCATGGCGACGGCCGCGAGGCGAACGCGATCAGCTCCAGCCGGTCGGCGGCGGTCAGCGAACGGATCAGCGCCGCGGTCACCGCCTGCGCCTGCGCCAGCGGCGCGCCGGCCATCGAGCCGCTGATGTCGAGCAGCACGATCAGGTCGCGCGCGAACGACCGCGTCGCCGCGGTGCCGGCGGGCGGCACGATCGTCAACAGGCCGTAGGCGCGGCCGGCCAGCGCCCCGTCGGCGGGCCGCACCGTGCGCAGCGACACGCCGATCTGCGGCGCCGCCACCGGCCAGTGCAACACGATGTCGCGGTCCATTTCGACCTGGCCGCCGGCGGCGGCGAAGGTGACGTGGGTGCCGTCGGCCTTGGCCGCCGTCAGCAGCGCGTGCGAAGGCGACCCCGGCGCGCCGCCGACCAGCGGGTCCGCGATCGTCAGCGCGAGTTCGAGCCGCGGCGCGATCGGGCTGTGCTGCGGGTCGGCGACGTCGATCGCCAGCCGGCCGGCATCGGCGACGCGACCGGCCTCGCCGAGGTAGCGCGGCGCCGCCGTGGTCGGGAAGCGCCACGACCAGCCACCGTCGGCCCAGCCGAGCGGCTGGTCGAGTTCGATGGTCGCCTCGACGGCAGCACCCGGCGGCAGGTTGCCGAGCTCCTGCGTGAACAGGCTCGCGCGTTCTTGTTCGAGCAGCGCCGCGGTGCGGCCGCCGGCGAGCGCCTGCTCGAAGCGTTCGCGGGCGCGGTCGCGGCGGTCGATGTCGCCGACGATGCGCTGTTCACCGAGGCGGAACTCGAAGCCGGCGACGGCGGCGTCGGCCGGCAGCGGCAGCCGGAAGCTCACGTGCAGCGGCTCGGCGTAGGGGTTGGCGAAGGTCTGCAGCAGCCGCACGCGGGCGAGGCCGCCGGCGGCATGCACGGCGAGGCGGGTCCGGGTCAGCGGCAGCGTGCGGCCGTCGGTCGCGACGAGGGTGCCGCAGGTGGGGGCGGAGGTCGGCAAGGCGGGCGTGAGTGTCGTCATGGGCAGGAGCTCGGGGAAGGTGTCTGCCCGGCTTCACGCCCGAACCGCCGGGTGGTGACACTGCCGGCCGAGAAAATCCGGCCCGCGCCCACCGGGCCGTTGCCAAGGCCGCCAACTCACCGCAGCTGCTGCCAGAGGAACGTGTAGGCCAGCGCCGCCATGTGCGCCGCCTGCTGGTTGTCGGCGGCGCCGCCGTGGCCACCTTCGATGTTCTCGTAGTAGAGCGCCGCTTTGCCGAGCGCTTGCAGCCGCGCCATCATCTTGCGGGCGTGGCCGGGGTGCACCCGGTCGTCGCGCGTCGAGGTGGTGAACAGCACCTTCGGGTAGTTCGTCTCGGCGTGCAGGTTGTGGAACGGCGAGTAGCGCCGCAGCCATTCGCGCGCCTTCGGGTCGTCGGGGTCGCCGTACTCGCCGATCCACGACGCGCCGGCGAGCAGCCGGTGGTAGCGCAGCATGTCGAGCAGCGGCACCTGGCAGACGATGGCCGAGAACAGCTCGGGGTACGTCGTCAGCATGTTGCCCATCAACAGGCCGCCGTTGCTGCCACCCTGGGCGCCGAGGTGGCGCGGCGAGGTGATCTTCTGCGTGATCAGGTCCTGCGCCACGGCGGCGAAGTCCTCGTAGGCGCGATGCCGGTTCGCCATCAGCGCCGCCTGGTGCCACTTGGGCCCGAACTCGCCGCCGCCGCGGATGTTGGCGACCACGAACACGCCACCCCGTTCGAGCCACGCCGCGCCGACGCCGGCCGAGTAGGCGGGCGTCATCGACACCTCGAAGCCGCCGTAGCCGTAGAGCAGCGTCGGGTTCTCGCCGCTGCGCACGAGGTCCTGGCGCATGACCAGGAAGTACGGCACGCGGGTGCCGTCCTTCGACACCGCCTCGCGCTGCTCGACCATCAGGCCGCTGGCGTCGAAGAACGCGGGCAGGCTCTTCAGCCGTTGCGCCGGGCCCTGGCCGACCGTGCCGAACCACAGGCTCGTCGGCGTCAGGTAATCGGTGATGGTCAGGAAGTAGTCGTCGCCGTGGTCGGCGTCGACGGCGCCGACGCCGATCGTGCTGAAGCCGGGCAGGCCGGGCAGCGGAGCGCGCTGCCAACCGCTGTCGCCGGGCGTCAGCACCTCGATGCGGTTGCGGACGTGGTCGAGCACGTTGAGCAGCACGTGGTGCCGCGTCGGCGCGAAGCCGGCCAACGAACTGCGGGCCGCGGGCGCGAACAAGACGTCGAAGCGCCGTTCGCCGGCGAGGAACGCCTCCAGCGGCGTCGCCAGCAGCGAGCCGGCCGGGTAGCTGCTGCCGCCGACGGTCCAGTCGTCACGCAGGTGCAGGAACAGCCACTCGCGGTGCAGCGAGGCCTCGGCGCTGTCGGGCTTGTCGAGCTTGACCAGGCCGTCGCGCAAGAGCCACGTCTCGTCGGTGAAGAACGTCAGCGCACGGTTGACGACGGTGCGTTCGAAGCCCTCGGTGCGATCGTGGTGGACGCCGATGGAGACGTGTTCGGGCGCCGCTTCGGCGATCAGGGTCGCCGAGGCCAGCGGCGTGCCGCGCCGCCACCGCCGGGCCTGGCGCGGATACCCCGAGGTCGTCATCGTGCCGGGGCCGAAGTCGGTGCTGACGAGCAGCGTGTCGAGGTCCTGCCACGAGGCAGAGCCCTTGGCCTCGGGCAGGAAGAAGCCGTTGGCGACGAACTGCTGCGTGGTGACGTCGAACTCGCGGGTCACCGCGGCGTCGGCGCCGCCGCGCGACAGGGACAACAGCACCCGTTCGTACCCGGGTTCGAGGAAGGTGGCGCCCTTCCACACCCAGTTCTCCCCTTCGGCGCGACCGAGCGCGTCGAGGTCGAGCACGAGTTGCCATGCCGGCGCGTCCTTCTGGTATTCGTCGAGCGTCGTGCGCCGCCACACGCCGCGCGGGTTCGCCGCGTCCTGCCACAGGTTGTAGAAGAAGGCGCCGCGCTTCTGCACGTAGGGGATGCGCGCCTTGCTGTCGAGCATGGTCAGGATGCGCGCCTTGTTGGCGCGGAACGCCTCGGTGTCGGCGAGCACGCGCTGGCTCTCGGCGTTCTGCGCGCGCACCCAGGTGAGCGCCTGCTCGCCGGTGACGTCTTCGAGGAACAGGAACGCGTCGTCGGCGGCGATGGGCGTGGGCTTGCCGGGCATGGTCGGTTGTTGCGCGAACACGGACGCGGCGAACAGCGTCGCCAGCAGCGTGGTTTGCATGCGCAGAGCCTAGCCGGTGGGCCCGGCCGGCGTCGAACGTGCGGCGGCGATCAGGCGGTCGTGCCAGCGCGAGAGCAGCAGCTGCGCAATGACGGCGCCCGCGAGCGCCATCAGCATGTCCCACTGCGCGTCCCACGGGTCGCCCTGCATGCCGAGCCACTCGGGGCCGGCACCGGGGTAACACAGCAGCACGGTCGCCATCTCGAGCACTTCGTAGCTCGCCGAGAAGCCGAGGCAGCAGCCGGTGACGAGGCCGAACACGGTGCCGCCGCTGTGCAGCCCGCGGCGGCGGATCAGCCATTCGCGCAGCACGATCGCCGGCACGAAGCCCTGGAAGAAGTGGCCGAGCCGATCGACCGGGTTGCGTATGAGCCCGAGGCTGTCGAGCAGCGCTCGCGGGAACGGCACCTCGGCGAACGTGTAGCGGCCGCCGAGGCACTGGATGACGAAGAACCAGGTCAGCAGCGCGTAGCTGAGCCAGGTGAAGCGGAACCGGCGCGCGCGCACCACGAAGATGGTGAGCACCGCGGCGAGCGGCAGCACTTCGAAGGCCCAGACGCCGACGTCGTGGGTGCCGAGCAACGACCAGAGCCCCATGGTGATGCAGACGAGCCCGAACGGCAGCAGGGAGCGCACGGGCCGATGGTACCGCGGTCGGCCGGGCTCGCCGCGGTGTGAGGGCGCGGCGCGCCGTTGACGCCCCGCCGCCGCCGCGGGATCGTGGCCCGCGCCCGATGACCACCCCGCCCGCCCCGCAACCGCAACCACAACCGCAGCCGACGCCGCGCCGGCGCCGCCTGCTGCCGAAGCTCGCGCTCGCCGCGGTGGTGACCGTGCTGATGGGGCTCGGCCTCGAGCTCGTGATCCGCGTGGTCGACGGCTACCACGCGCTGACCTGGCGGTTGGTGCCGGTCGCCGGCCGCCTCGACGACGGCCCGGACGCCGCCGCCGACATGACGCGCGCGTTCCTGGCCCAGCCGGCGCTGCAGCGCGCCGACGTCGATGCGGCGTGGTTCGGGCGCACGCCGCCGCCGGTGCCGAAGCTGCCGCTGCGCCCGGAGATGGCCGCCGCGTTCCAGGCCGGCTTCTTCGACATGTTCAACTACCAGTGGAACGAGCTGCTGCTGAAGGCGATCTGGGTGCCCGGCACCGGCCCGAGCATCGGCCAGGGCCTGGCCCACCCCGACGCGTTCTGGGTGTTCACGCCGATCGAGCCGAGCCTGCACCCGCGCTACCGCTTCCCGCAGTCGGTGACGCTGCCGTCGGGCGTCACGCTCAACGAGTGGGGTTGTCGCGGCCGGCAGATGCAGGTCGACAAGGCGAAGCAGACGATCCGCATCGCCTGCGTCGGCGCCTCGACGACCGTCGACGACCACCAGGTCGCGTTCAGTTACCCCGAACTGCTCGAGGGGTTCCTCGACGCCTGGGCCGAGCGGAACCACCCAGGGCTCGACTTCGAGGTCATCAACGCCGGCTGCGAAGGGTACTCGTCGACGGACATCCGAGAGACCGTGCGCCACTACGTGCTGCCGCTCGCGGTCGACTACGTCGTCTACTACGAGGGCGCCAACCAGATGCAGCAGCCGCACGTGATGCAGCACCTGCGGCTCGACGGCGAGGTGCCGCCGAAGCCCCTGCTGGCGGGCTTCCTCGACGCCAAGGCGGCGGTGGCGGCGGGGCAGCACCAGTGGCTCTACCAGCACTCGGCGGCGGCGCGGCGGCTGCAGACCGTGCTCGTGCGCGGCGAGCCGATCGGCGAACCGGCGAAGCCGAAGCAGCATCTTGAGCTGCCCGCCGGCCTCGACGAAGGCACGGTCGACCTCGCGCGCGGGAAGGACGTGCTGCTGCTCGGCACCATCCTCGCGGATCTCGACCAGATGCACGTCGACACCAAGGCCGCCGGCGTCACGCTCGTGCTGACTTCGTATCATTGGTTCGTGCACGAGGGCATGCTGGTCACGCCGGTGCACGGCGAGCGCATCTGGCGGCAGCTCAACGACGACTACTGGCCGGCGTCGTACGCGACCATGCGGCGCTGCGCCGACCTCGAGAACCGCTGGTTCGCGGCCTGGGCGAACGCGCGCGGCGTGCCGTTCCTCGACACCGCCGCGGTGATGCCGGAGGACGAGCGCGCCTACACCGACGCCATCCACAAGACCGCGATCGGCTCGCGCTGTCACGCCTGGGCCGTGTTCTGCCTGCTGCTGCCGCAGCTCGAACGTGACCTCGCCGCCGGCAAAGTGCCGCTGCCGGACACGCACCCGGATGCGCGCCACCCGAACATCCCGCCGATGCGGCAGAAGAGCTACGCCGCGTTCGACGCCGAACACGGCCGCTGACGGTCGCGGCGGTTCAGCCGCCGGGGCCGGGACCGGCTCCGCGCCGCAGCTCGCCGATGCGCAGCGCCAGCCGCGCCAGGCCGCGGTAGATCAGGTTGCTGACCGCACCTTCGCTGCGCTGCAGGCGGCGGGCGATCTCACCGACCTCCATGCCGCACAGCTTGCGCAGGCTGATCGCCTCCTGCTGCTCCGGCGACAGCTCGGCGAACGCGAGCTCGATGCGCTGCACCTGCTCGGCGCTGGCGGCGACCGCGCTCGGGCTGTCGGCCGAGAGGCCGGCGACGATGCCGCTGGCGATGGCGTCGAGCGGCAGTTCGCGCGCCGGCGAACGGCGGTCGGCGTCGACGAAGCGCGCGCGGTCGACGAGCTTGTGCTGGGCCTGCAGGTAGAGCCAGTGGCGGAACGCGGCCTCGCCGCGCCACTCGAAGGCGCCGAGCGCCTGCAGCGCCTCGCGCGCCACCGACTGCACGAGGTCGTCCGGCGTCTCCCGCGCGCGCAGTTGTGGCCCCATGCGCAGGCGCAGCCACGCGCACAGGCCAGGCAGGTGCTGCACGAGCAACGCCTCGATGGCGTCGCGGTTCTGCTGCTGGGCCCTCGTCACGAGCGGCAGGCTAGAATGACTCATCGCGGTGCGCACGGTATCACCTGCCCGCGTCGTCGTCTTGACCACAATGCCACCGCACCCCGAGCCCGAGCCCGAGCTCGAAGACCTGCTCGCCGAGGCGCTGGCGCGGCGCGACCACGCCGGCGTGGCCGCCGTGGAGCGCCTGCTGGCGGCGAACCCGGCCCACGCCGATCGCCTGCGCGAGGCGCTCGGCGACCTGTTGCCGTTGGAGACGCTGGTCGGGGCCGGCGTCGGGCTGCGCCAGCTCGGCGACTTCCGCATCAAGCAGAAGCTCGGCGAAGGCGGCATGGGCGTCGTCTACCTCGCCGAGCAGTGTTCGCTCGGTCGTGAGGTGGCGCTCAAGGTGGTGCGGCCCGAGCTGCTGCTGTTCGAGGGCGCGCGCGAGCGGTTCCGCCGCGAGATCGACGCCGTCGCCCGCCTCGACGATCCGGCGATCGTGCCGATCCTCGCCACCGGCGCCGCCGACGGCTTGCCGTGGTATGCGATGCCGCGCCTGCGTGGCCGCAGCGCCGAGGCGGTGGTGCGGGCGCTGGCCGGGCGGCCATCGAAGGGGCTCACCGGCGCCGATCTGCTGCACCTGCTGGCGGACGGTGGCGAGGCTGTGGGCGATGCGGCGGGCGTTGCCGCGCGCCCGTGGTGGTTCGTGGTCACGCGGCTCCTGCAGCAGGCGGCGCTCGGCATCGAACACGCCCATCGCCGCGGCGTGCTGCATCGGGATCTCAAGCCGTCGAATCTGATGCTGACGCCGGACGGGCGCGCGGTCGTGCTCGACTTCGGCCTCGCCCAGGGGCGTGGCGACGAACGGCTGACGCGCACCGGCACCAACGCCGGTTCGCCGGCCTACATGGCCCCCGAGCAGGTGCGCGGCGAAGGCGCCGAGGAACGCACCGACGTCTACGGCCTCGGCGCCACGCTGCATTGCCTGCTCGGCCTGGAGCCGCCGTTCGATCTCACCGCGCCCGAGCTGCTCGCCGGTCACATCCTGGCCGGGCGGCGCAAGCCGCTGCGGGAACGCTGCGCGGCGCCGCCCGAGCTGTTGCTGGTGGTGGAGACGGCGATGGACGTCGAACGCGCGCGCCGCTACCCGAGCGCCGCCGCGCTCGCCGCCGACCTCGCCGCGGTGCTCGCGCAGCGGCCGATCGTCGCGCGGTCGTTGCCGTGGCCGGTGCGGGCGCGGCGATTCGTGGCCAGGCACCGCGTCGCCACCGCGGCGGCGGCGGCGGCGGTGT
>JAEUHT010000286.1 GCA_016793265.1 Planctomycetota bacterium | reverse complement strand
TCACCGCCGCGCACCAGGACCTGCTGGGGCGTTTCCTCACGCTGCTCGGCACGCTGTTCCCGGCGCTCGAAACCCTGGCCGGCACCCGGCCGCTCGTCGAGTGGGCCGACGTGCTCGACCACACCGTGGCCGGCATGTTCCTGGCCAGCGACGGCGACGACGAGGCCGGCTTGCAGCAGCTGGCCGCCGCCACCGCCGAGCTGCGCCGCATCGCCACGACGGCGCGGCACACGAAGCAGGTCGCGCCCGCGGTGATCGGCGACTGGCTCGACCAGCAGCTCGCAACGGGCAGCGGCGGCCACGGCTTCCTCGGCGGTCCGGTCACCATCGCGGCGATGCTGCCGCTGCGCGCGGTGCCGGTGCGCTGCCTGTTCTTGTGTGGCCTCGACGACGCCAGCTTCCCGCACCAGGACCATCCGGCGCCGTTCGACCTGATGGCGGCGGCGCCGCGGCCGGGCGACCGTTCGCGGCGCCTCGACGACCGCCAGCTCTGCCTCGACCTGCTGTTGGCCGCGCGCGAACGCCTGCAGCTGACCTACGTCGGCCGCTCGGCGAAGGACAACAGCCCGGTCACGCCGTCGATCGTGCTCACCGAACTGCTCGAACACCTCGACCGCACCTGCGTCGCCGCCGGCGGCGGCAGCGTGCGCGAGCGGGTCGTGGTCGAGCACCCGCTGCAGCCATGGAGCCCGCGCTACAGCGACGGCAACGACCCGCGCCTGTTCTCGTTCGCGAACCGCAAGAGCCTGCCCGCGGTGCCCCTGCGGCGGCCGGAGCCGGTCTGGATCGCCGCCGCGCCGGCCCCGGCTCCGCCGCCGGTGCCTCCCGACGCGGTCCCCGACGAGCCGACCGTGCGGCTCGACGACTTGTTGCTCTTCTGGTGGCATCCGTGCCGCCACTTCCTGCGCCACTGCCTCGGCCTGCGGCTCCGCAACTACGACGATCCGGAGCGCGACGACGAGCCGTTCCAGCTCGACAGCCTCGATCGCTACCAGCTCGAAGAGGCCGCCCTGCGCGCCGCGCTCAGCGGCCGCGCCCCGCGCGATCGTTACCAGTACGCCCGCGCCGGCGGCCTGTTGCCGGTCGGCGAGCTCGGCCGCCTCCTGCACGCCGAGACCGACCGGGAGGTGCAGGCCATGCTGGCGAAGCTGCCGCCGACGACGCCGCGCCGCCTCGACGTCGATCTCGTGATCCATGGCCACCACCTCAAAGGCGAGCTGCAGGGCGTGCACCCCGACGGCCTCTGGTACGCCAGGCCGACCAGCGAGCTGAAGCCGAAGGACAAGCTGCGCTGCTGGCTCCAACACCTCGTGCTGACGCTCGCGAGCGAACCGGCGGCGGTGCCCCCACGCACCTGCATGATCAGCCGCAAGAAGGCCGAGCACTACCTGCCGGTAGCCGCCGCCGACGCCCGGCACCTGCTCGCAGACCTCGTCGTGCTCTACCGGCGCGGCCTCGACGCCCCCCTGCCGTTCTTCGAGAACAGCTCGTCGGTGTTCGCCGAGCAGCTCTTCGCGAAGTCGCAACCGGAAGCCAGCGCCATGCGCGCCGCCCGCGCCAAGTGGACGCTGGTCACCCGGGACGTGGAGTGGCAACGCGGTGATGACGAGGACGCCGACATCCGCTTGTGCATGCGCGGCCGCGACCCGCTGGCCGAGC
The DNA here is from genome assembly GCA_016793265.1 of Planctomycetota bacterium. Taxonomy (GTDB): domain Bacteria; phylum Planctomycetota; class UBA1135; order UBA1135; family UBA2386; genus JAEUHT01. The sequence continues at coordinate 5,188 of JAEUHT010000286.1, read as the reverse complement.
CCGGCTTCGCCGAACTCGCGCGGCGCATCTGGCGGCCGGCGCTGCAGCACCTGCAGGAGCTCGGTACGTGACCGCATCGCCGCCGTTCGACCTGATCGCCGACCGCCTCGACGAAGGCACCGTCGTGCTCGAAGCCAGCGCCGGCACCGGCAAGACCTACACGCTGACCGGCATCGTGCTGCGGCTGCTGCTCGAAGGCCAGGTGCAGCGGCTCGAGCAGATCCTCGTCGTCACCTTCACCATCGCCGCGACCGACGAGTTGAAGGCGCGCTTGCGGCGCGGGCTGCAGCAGGCGCTGGGCGTGCTCGACGGCGACGCGACCGACGACACGTTCCTGGCCTCACTCGCCCGCCACGGCGCACCGGGCCGCCAGCGCCTGCGCGAAGCGCTCGACCAGTTCGACCAGCTCGGCGTGCAGACGATGCACGGCTTCTGCAAGCGTTTGCTCGACGACGCCGCCTTCGAGAGCCACGAGCTGTTCGAGGTCGACTTCGCCACCGACGAGCATCCGCTCTGGTTACGCGCCGCCGCCGACGCCCTGCGCCGGGTGCGGGCGTTCGACGGGCCGCTGCTCGCCGATCTGCTGCACGGCGAGGCGCTCGACCCGGAGACGCTGATCCCCGCTTATCGCGCCTGGCGCCGCCACCCGGACGTGTCGCTCGACCCCGCCCAGCCGGACCTGCAGCAGGCCCTGCTGCGCTGCGAGGTCGCCAGCCGCGACGCGGCCCGGCTCTGGAGCGCCGACGCCGCCGACCGGCTGCAACACGCCGACTACTTCGCCCAGAAGAGCCCGCTGCCGGCGGACGCCGAGGGCTTCCTGCGCGAGCTGACGGCCCGGCTCGCCGGCGACCCCAGGGAGCTCACGGGAACCCTGCGTTCGCTGAGCCGCCGCCTCCTCGGCAAGCGCACCAAGAAGCACAGCCGGCAGAGCTTCGACCAGGCCTTCTTCATCGCCTGCGACGCCGTCGCCGACGCCGCCGACCTCGCCGCGATGCACCTGCGCAGCCACCTGCTGCTCGACATGCACGCGCGGTTGGAGGCGCACAAGCGGCGCGACCGCGTGATGACGTTCCAGGACCTGCTCGAACGCGCCCACGCCGCGCTGCACGATCCGGCGCGCGCGCCCGGCCTGCTGGCGGCGCTGCGCCAGCGCTACCTCGTCGGCCTGATCGACGAGTTCCAGGACACCGACGCGCTGCAGTACGAGATCTTCGCGCGCATCTTCGCCAACCGGCCGCTGTTCCTGATCGGCGACCCCAAGCAGAGCATCTACGGCTTCCGCGGCGCCGACCTCGACACCTACACGGCGGCGGTGCGCACCGCGGTGGCGACGCCGACCTTGCCGACCAACCACCGCAGCGCGAGCCTCTTGGTGCAGGCGGTCAGCCACCTGTTCGCGCGCGAAGCGGCCTTCGTGCTGCCGGGCCTCGGCCTGCCGGCCGTGCGGGCGAAGGCCGGCGACCACGACCTGTTGCTGACCGGCGACGACGCCCCGCCACTGCGCTGGCGCCTGCTGCCGCCGCCGCCGTGGGGTGATGCGTTGTGGGGCCGCGACCAAGGCCGCGAGGCGATCGCCAACGACGTCGCCGACGAGATCGAACGGCTGCTCGCCAGCGACGTGCGGATCGACGGCCGCCGGCTGCGCGCCGGGGACATCGCCGTGCTGACGCGCCTCAACATCGAGGCCACGCTGGTGCAGGAGACGCTGCGGCGGCGCGCGGTGCACGCCGTCATCGGCAAGGCCGGCGACGTCTTCCAGACCGACGAACGCCACGACCTCGAGCGCCTGCTGCGCGCCGTGCTGCAGCCGCTCGACCTGCAGCTCGCGCGCGCGGCCATGGCGACGCGCCTGTGGGGCCTCAGCGCCGCCGAGCTGCAGGCGCTCGACAGCGACGACCTCGACTTCGACGACCAACTGGCGCGCCTCGAGGGCTGGCGGCAGGCGTGGACACGCAGCGGCTTCTTCGTCATGCAGGAGCGGGTGCTCGACGAGCTCGACACCACCGCGCGCCTGCTGCAGCAGACCGGCGGCGAACGGCGGCTGACCAACCTGCAGCAGCTCGCCGAGATGCTGCACGCGGCCGAACACGAGCACCGGCTGTCGCCCGAGGGCCTCTTGCGCTGGCTCGGCCACGAGGCCGAACAGCAGGACGAGGTCGACTACCAGCGCCGCGAACTGCGGCTCGAGAGCGACGCCGACGCCGTGCAGATCCTGACCATGCACGGCAGCAAGGGGCTGCAGTACGAGGTCGTCTTCTGCCCGTTCTTGTGGGACGGTCGTATGCCGGTCCTCACCAACCTCGTCACCGGCAGCGGCGGCCGGAAGGTGCTGGTGCCCGCGGCCGACAAGGACGACCCTGCGGTGCGCGCGGCGGACCGCCTGCGACTGGCCGAGGACGTGCGGCTCGCCTACGTCGCCGTCACCCGCGCCCGCCGCCGCTGCTACGTGCACTGGGGCCCGATCGGCTCGCGCGCCGGCTACCACCGCAGCGCGCTCGGCTGGCTGCTGCCGCCGTTCGTCGCCGCCGACGATTGGCCACCGACCGCCAAGGACCTCGCCAACGGGCTCGAGGCCGCGCTGCGGGCGCACGCCGCGGCGGGCGGCGGCAGCATGGACGTGACCTGCCTCGACAGCGACGCGCTGGCCCGCCCCCGCCCGCTGCCGCCGGTGCCCTGCGCGCTGCCGGAGGACGCCAGGCTGCGCCCGGCGCCGGCCAAGCCCCTGCCGAGCCGGCGCGCGATCGGCCTCTTCAGCTTCACCTCGTTGGTCGCCAACCGGCCGGCCGAGGTCACCGCGCGCGACGTGCGCGACCCGGCGCTGCCCGCCGACAGTGGCCCCGGCCGCGGCATCTTCGGCTTCGCCCGCGGCGCCGCCGCCGGTGTCTGCCTGCACGACATCCTCGAACACGTGCCGCTGCACCGGCTCGACGACGACGCCAGCCGCCGCGTCGAACAGCTGCTGGCGACGCACGGTCTGCTCGAACCGGGCGCCCACCCTGGCGCGGTCGAGCCGCTCGCCGACGTGATGCAGAACCTGCGCGACCTCGCCGCGGCGGTGCTGCCGCAGGGGCCTTCGCTGGCGACGCTGACGCAGGGCGCCCGCAGCGCCGAGTGGCAGTTCACCTTCCCGCTCACCGGCACCGACCTGCACCAGCTCGCCCGCACCTTCGCCGAACACGGCGGCGACGTCGCGCAGGGCTACGCGCCGCGGCTCGCCGCGCTGCCGCCGCGCCTGCTGCAGGGCTTCGTCAACGGCTTCGCCGACCTCATCGCCGAGCACGACGGCCGCTACTGGCTGCTCGACTGGAAGTCGAACCACCTCGGCGATCGCGCCGAACACTACGGCGGAGCCGCGCTGCGCCGCTCGATGGCCGAACACGACTACGTGCTGCAGTACCACCTCTACGCGCTGGCCCTGCACCGCCACCTCACCGCGCGCCTGCCCGGCTACGACTACGACCGCCACTTCGGCGGCGCGGTCTACGTCTACCTGCGCGGCGCCATCGCCGGCACCACGAACGGCCTGTTCGTCGACCGCCCGCCACGCCCTCTGCTCGCCGCCATGGACCGCTGGGCGGCCGCCAGCCGCGGAGGTCGCCGATGACGCCGGACCACACCACCCTGACGCCGCCGGGCGCCAACCACGACGCGCCGTTCTTGCTGCTGCTGCGCCAACACCTCGCCCCGCTGGCAGCAGGCGGCCTCAGCGCGGCGCTCGACCTCGCGCTCCTGGCCCTGTGCCAGGCGCTCGAACGTGGCGACGTCTGCGTGCCGCTCCGGGCCGGCGCCGACGAGCTCCCAGCGCACCGGCGCGAGCTGCTCGCCAGCGGGCTGGTCGGCACCGGCGCCGACGGCGAGGCCGAGCTGCCGCTCGTGCTCGACGCCAAGGACCGCCTCTACCTGCGCCGCGACTTCCGCGCCGAACGGGCGGTGGCCAGCTTCGTCGCCGCCCGGCTGCAGCAGCCGCCGCGGCACCAGCCGGCGGCGCTGGCCGCGGCCCTGCAGGCCTGCGGCGAGGCAGCCCGGCCCGGTCCCACCGACTGGCAGCTCGCCGCCATCGCCGCCGCCGCACGTTCCTCGTTCGCGGTGCTGTGCGGCGGCCCCGGCACCGGCAAGACCACCACCGTCGTGCGCCTGCTGCAGGTACTGCTGCAGCTCGAACCCGGGCTCACCATCGCCATCGCCGCGCCCACCGGCAAGGCCACCGCGCGGCTCGGCGAAGCGCTGCGCCAGCGGGCCCCGGCGATGCCCGCGCTGGCGGCCGCGCTGCCGTCGTTGCGGCTCGGCACGCTGCACCGCCTGCTCGGATACCTGCCGCTCGACGATCGTTTCCGCGCCGGCCCCGAACAGCCGTTGCCGTTCGACTGCGTCGTCGTCGACGAGGTGTCGATGGTCGATCCGACGCTGCTGGCGGCGCTGCTGCAGGCGCTGCGGCCCGAGGCCCGGCTGCTGCTCGTCGGCGACCAGGATCAGCTCGCGGCGATCGCGGCGGGCCAGGTGCTCGGCGATCTCTGCCGCGCGGCGCGGCCCGAACGTGGCGTCGGCGCAGAGCTGGCCACGTTCGTCGCCGCCGCCACCGGCATGGCGCTGCCGGTGCAGACCGCGGCGTCGCCGCTCGCCGACGTCACCATCACCCTGCGCGACAACCACCGCTTCGGCGGCGACTCCGGCATCGGCGCCTTCGCCGCCGCCCTGATGCGCCGCGACGCGCCGGCGGCGGCAGCGGCGCTGGCCCAGGGCCGCGAAGACCTCGTCGTGCTGCCCGATGCCGACGCCGCGATGCAGCACATCGGGCCGGCGCTGGCGGCGATGCGGACCGCCGCCGACCGCGGCGATGCGGCGGCGGCGCTGGCGGCGATCGGCAGAGCGCGGGTGCTGACCGCCTCGCGCCACGGCGCCGCGGGGGCGGCGGCCTGGAATGCGCGCATCGAGGCCTGGCTCGCCGCCGCCGGCCACCGCCTCGACGACCCGTGGTACACCGGCCGGCCGCTGTTGGTGACCAGCAACGACTACCAGAACCGGGTCTGGAACGGCGACCTCGGCGTCGTCGGCCGCGACGCCGCCGGCAACCCCGTGGTCTGGTTCGCCGCCGCCGACGGCAGCGTGCGAACGCTGTCGCCGCGCCGGTTGCCGCCGCACGAGACCGCCTGGGCGATGACCGTGCACAAGGCGCAGGGCAGCGAGTTCG
>JAEUHT010000279.1 GCA_016793265.1 Planctomycetota bacterium | reverse complement strand
GGCGACCTGCCGGCGTTCGCCGATCTGCTCGTGCGTCTGCACGGCGATCCGGCCGCGGGCCGCGCCATGGTGATGCGCGCGCGCCGCTTCACCCAGGAACACGCCTGGGAGAACGAGTTCGCGGGATACCGCGAACTGCTGGCGCGGCTGACCGGTCGGTCGCTGGCAAAGGCCGCCGGCTGACCGCCGGCGAATCCAGCGCCACCGCGGCGTTGGTCATCGGCCCGCCGTGGATAGGATCCCCGGCCCATGAAGATCGCCTGCATCGGTGGCGGCCCCGCCTCCCTCTATGCCGCGTTGCTGCTGAAGAAGCGCGCGCCCGGGTTCGAGATCGACGTCTTCGAGCAGAACCGCGCCGACGACACCTTCGGCCAGGGCGTGGTGTTCTCGGACGAGACGCTGTCGAACTTCGAGCAGGCCGATCCGGAGAGCTTCGCGCGCATCAAGGACAGCTTCGCCTACTGGACCGACATCGACACGTTCTACCGCGGCCGCAAGCTCACCAGCACCGGCCACGGCTTCTGTGGGCTCGCCCGCGTGCGCCTGCTGCAGATCCTCGGCGAACGCTGCCGCGACCTCGGTGTGCGCGTGCACTACCAGAAGCCGGTGACCGACATCGACGGCACGGTCGGCGCGCACGACCTCGTGATCGCCGCCGACGGCGTCAACTCGAAGGTGCGCGAGCGCTTCGCCAGCTCGTTCCGCCCCGACCTCGACTGGCGCAAGTGCAAGTTCGCCTGGTTCGGCACCACCAAGCCGATGACGGCGTTCACCTTCGTCTTCCAGGAGACCGAGTGGGGGCTGTTCCAGGTGCACGCCTACCCGTTCGAGAGCGGCCGCGGCACCTGGATCGTCGAGTGCCGCGAGGACGTGTGGAAGCGCGCCGGCCTCGACCGCCTCGACGAGGCGCAGTCGGCGACGTTCTGCGAGCGGCTGTTCGCGGAGCACCTCTTGGGTGAGCGGCTGCTGATCAACCGCTCGATCTGGCGCACCTTCCCGACCATCCGCTGCGGTTCGTGGCGGCACGGCAACGTCGTGCTGATGGGCGACGCCGCCCACACCGCCCACTTCTCGATCGGCTCGGGCACCAAGCTGGCGATGGAGGACGCGATCGTGCTCGCCGACGCCGTGCTGCAGCACCGCGGGTCGGTGCCGGCCGCGCTCGATGCCTACGAAGCGGCGCGCCGGCTCGACGTGCTCAAGCTGCAGCGCGTGGCGCAGACCAGCATGGAGTGGTTCGAGAACAGCGCGCGCTACCTCGGCCAGGGCCCGGAGCGCTTCGTATTCAACCTGATGACGCGCAGCAAGCGCATCACCTACGACAACCTGCGCCAGCGCGACCCCGAGCTCGTCGCCGCCGTCGACGCGGCGGTCGTGCAGGAGGAGCAGGGGCCGGCTGCGCCGCCCGCCTTCCAGCCGTTCACCACGCGCGGCATGCGGCTCCTCAACCGCGTCGTGGTGTCGCCGATGTGCCAGTACTCCGCCGCCGAGGGGGTGCCTGACGACTGGCACCTCGTGCACCTCGGCAGCCGCGCCGTCGGCGGCGCCGGCCTCGTCTTCACCGAGATGACGAACGTGTCGCCGGAAGGCCGCATCACCCCGGGCTGCGCCGGCATCTGGAACGACGCCCAGGAGGCCGCCTGGCGGCGCGTCGTCGACTTCGTGCACCGCCACAGCGCGGCGAAGATCGGCATGCAGATCGCGCACGCCGGTCGCAAGGGCTCGTGCAGCCGGCCGTGGCAGGGCGACGCGCCGCTGACCGAGGGCGGCTGGCAGACGCTCGGGCCGTCGGCGGTGCCGTTCCGCGACGGCTGGCCGGCGCCGAAGGTGATGGACCGCGCCGACCTCGACCGCGTGCAGCAGCAGTTCGTGGCCGCCGCGCTGCGCTGCGCGCGCGCCGGCTTCGACACCATCGAGCTGCACGCGGCCCACGGCTACCTGCTGTCGAGCTTCCTGTCGCCGCTCAGCAATCGCCGCAGCGACGACTACGGCGGTTCGCTCGAGAACCGCGCCCGCTACCCGCTGCAGGTCGCCGCCGCCGTGCGCGCCGCCTGGCCGGCGGACCGGCCGCTGTTCGTGCGGCTGTCGGCGACCGATTGGTTCGACGGCGAAGGCCGCGGCTTCACGCTCGACGAGGCGGTGTCGGTCGCGCGCTGGTTCCGCGAGCTCGGTGTCGACGTGCTCGACGTGTCGTCGGCCGGCAACGTGCCGGACTCGCCGGTGTTGTACGGCCGCATGTACCAGGTGCCCTTCGCCGAGCGCATCCGTTACGAGGCCGGCATGCCGGTGATGGCCGTCGGCGGCATCGCCGGCGTCGACCACGCCCACACCATCGTCGCCGCCGGTCGCGCCGACCTCTGCGCGATCGCGCGCGGCTTCCTCGAGGACCCCTACATGGTGCAGCGCGAGGCCAACGAGCGGCGCGTGCCGGGCTACGCCTGGCCGCCGCAGCACCTGGCGATCCGCAGGCGCTGAGCCGCCCTCACCACGCGTCGGCGTCGCGGTAGGCGGCGATCAGCGCCAGTTCGCCTTCCTTGCCGGGCCTGGCGTTGCCGTGCTCCATGCCGACGACGCCGTCGTAGCCCTTGCCGTGCAGGTGCTCGAAGACGCGGCGGTAGTTGATCTCGCCGGTGCCGGGCTCGTTGCGGCCCGGGTTGTCGCCGACCTGGAAGTAGGCGATGTGGGCAAAGGCGCGATCGAGGTTGGGGATCAGGTTGCCCTCGCTGATCTGCTGGTGGTAGAGGTCGTCGAGGATCTTGCAGTGCGGGTTGTCGACGGCCGTGCAGATGGCGAACGCCTGCGGGATGCCGGTCAGGAACAGGCCGGGGTGGTCGCGGCGGTTGAGCGGCTCGAGCACCATCACGAGGTCGCTCTGCTTGCGGGCGATGACGTCGCAGCAGCGCCGCAGCAGGTCGATGACGTTGGCGGTCTGGAAGCCGGGATCGAGGCGGTGATCGAAGGTGCCGGGCACCACCGTGCACCAGCGGGCGTCGATTCGCGCGGCGAGGTCGCAGGCGGCTTCGATCTCGGCGAGCACACGCTCGCGGTGGCCGGCGTCGCCCGCGGCGAACGTCGCCTTGCCGAAGTCGGCGCTGGCCACGAACACGCCCATGGTCATGCCGAGCTGCTGCATCTTGGCGGCGAGCTGCCGCTGCGTCGCCTCGTCGCGCCCCGGCATGCCGTTGTCCTCCCACGCCGTGAAGCCCTGGTCGGCGGCGAACTGCAGCTGGTCGACCAGCGCACTGGCGTGGTTCGCGAACATGCCGAAGTGCGGCGCGTACTTGAGCCGGAACGGTGCGCGCTGGCGTGGTGAGGCCGCGGCCGTCGTGGCCGCGGTGGTGACGGAGGCGGTGACGAGGCCGGTGCCGGCCGCTTGCAGGAAGGTGCGTCGGTTCATGGCGGGTCGTGTTCTACCGCCCGAGCCGTGCCGCACCCAGTTCCCGCCGTCCGCCGCGTTCGCCCCGGCGCCCGCTCAGATCTTGAAGCGGCCGATCAGCCGCGTCAGCCCCTTGATGTCGTCGGCGCTCTGCATCGTCGAGCTCGACAGCTGCTCGGCGCAGGCGGCGTTGCTCTGCGAGATCTCGTCGAGTTTCTCGAACGAGTGGCGGATCTGCTCGATCGCCCCGGCCTGGCTGTCCGCCGCGCGGTCGATGTCGGTCATCAGCTGCTGCACCTGGCGGGCGGCGCCGGCGACGTTCTGCAGGGTGCCGTGCACGCTGTCGCTGAGCGCTCCGCCGGCGGCCGCGCGTTCGTTGGCCTTGGCGACGATGTCGGAGGTCGTGCGCGCCGACTCGGCGCTGCGCTGGGCGAGATTGCGCACCTCCTCGGCGACGACGGCGAAGCCCTTGCCCGCCTCGCCGGCGCGCGCGGCTTCGACCGCCGCGTTGAGCGCGAGCAGGTTGGTCTGGAAGGCGATGTCGTCGATGACCTTGACGATCTGCGTGATCTCGCGGCTGGCCACCTGGATCTCCTGCATCGTCGCGTGCATCTGCGCCATGTCGCGCAGGCCGCCATCGACGAGGCCCACGGTCGAATCGGCGAGCTTGCGCGCTTCGCCGGCGTGGCCGGCCGTCGACTTGCTGTCCTTGGCGAAGTTGGCGATGGTGTCGGTGGCCTCGCGCAGCGAACTGGCGGCCTCCTGCGACAGGTTCGACAGGCTCACGCTCGCCGACGACATGCCGCTGGTGCCCGAGGCGATCGTCTCCGCGGTCGTCGTGACCTGCCGCAGCAGGTCGCGCAGCACCGATTGGAAGTTGTTGAAGGCCTTGGCCACCTGGCCGCCTTCGTCTTCGCCGAGCACCTCGAGGTCGCGGGTCAGGTCGCCTTCGCCGCCGGCGATCTCTTGCAGGCGACTGGCCGAGAACGCGATCGGACGCGTGATGCGGCCGGCGAGGTACCACAACAGGGCGAGGGCGGTGCCGCTGGCGACGGCGCCGAGCAGCAGGTTGCGCCACAGCATGGTGTTGGCAGCGGCCATGTAGCTCGACGTCGGCTGCAGCACGCCGGACCACCAGCGCGCGGCGCCGTTGCCGACGTCGATCGGCTCGAAGCGCGCGACGTGGTCGCCGATCTCGCGGAAGAACGGTTCGCCCTTGCCGAGGTCGGCGGTCGTCGCCGCGTCGCCCAGCACGGCCTCGAGTTCGGGGCCGGCGCCGGCGGCGGCGATGGCGGCGCCGTGGTCGTCGAGGAAGAACCGGCAGTGGTTGCCGCTTGCGAGCAGCCGGTCGGCGAAGTCGAGCGGCAGGTCGATGCGAACGGCCCCGTACACCTTGTCGGCGACGGCCACCGGCGCCGACAGTTGCGCCACGGGCGGGCGCCCTCCTGCGGTCGCCGGCGCGACGCCGGCGTAGGGTCTGCCCTTGGTCAGTGGCACCTGGAAGCTCTTGCCCTGCACCGGGTCGTCGAAGTCGACGTTGGCGATCAACTCGGGCTTGCCGTCGCCGCTGCGCCGCCACTGCGGCACGAAGCGGCCCGACTGTTCGTGGCCCGGCGAGTTGCGGTAGCCGCTGTCCATGTCGTCGTAGCCGCCGGCGTTCCACACCGTGCCGACGGCCGCATACTCGGGGTGCGTGGCCAGGGCGATGCGCAGGATGCCCAAGGCCGCCTCGCGCGGCAGGTCGAGGTTGGTGCTCGGGTCCTTCACCGCGCTGAACGCCTCGGCCAGCGTGCGTGCGCCCTGCATGGCCGCGTCGATGCGGCTCTGCATGCCGATGGCGAGCGTGCGGGCCGTGGCGGCGATGCCGTCGCGACCCTCTGCCTCGCTGCTCGCGCGCATGGCCAGGGTGGCCTGCACGGTCACGGCGCCGGTGCTGACGGCGAGGCCGAGGGCGCTCGCCAGGACGATCTTCGAACGGATGCTCCAGTTGCGCATGGTGCTGGCTCTCTGCGTCTACGTCTGCTTCAACGTCGGTCTCGTTGGCGCCGGCGGCGGCCGTTGGCCCTCACTTGGCGGGCGAAGCACTCGGCATCGGCACCGGCACGACCTTGCCGTTCTCGATCGTGGTCAAGAACACCGAATCGCTGCCCTGGTTGTCCTGCTTGCCGAACGCCAGCTGCAGGCCGCCGAGGTCGAGCGACGTGGTCGCCGCGACCGTGTCGAGCAGCGCCTCGCGCGTCAGCTCCTTGCCGGCGCGCTGCACCATCTCGGTGAAGAACCTGCCGACCAGGTATCCCTCGAGCGTGATGAAGCCGACGTCGGCCTCCTTGCCGGCCTTCTTCATGTCGGCGAGGTACTCCTTGACCACCGGCACGCTGCCGTCGGTCGGGAACGGCACCACCTGGCTGATCAGGCTGCCGTTGCCGGCCGGGCCGACCGCCTTGAGCAGGTTGTCGGTGCCGACGAACGAGATGTTGCACATCGTCGTGGTGGCGAGCGCCGGGTTCTCCTTCGCCTGGCGCATGAACTCGGCGCACGGCGCGTAGGCGCCGACCAGCACCACCGCCTGCGGCTTGCCGGCGCCGACGGCCTGCAGCCCCTCGGCCACCGCCAGCGTATTGCGCTTGTAGGTGCCGGTCGCGCACAGCTCCATCTTGCGCCGCGCCAGCGCCTGCTTGATGCCCTCGAGGCCGGCCTGGCCGTAGGCGTCGTCCTGGTAGAAGCAGGCGATGCGCTGCATGCCGTGGCCGTCGACGAGCCACGCCGCCAGCTGTTCGGTCTCCTGGTAGTAGCTCGCGCGCAGGTTGACGACGTAGCGGTTGTGCGGCGAGCGCAGCAGCTCGGCGCCCGTGAACGCGCCGATGAACGGCACCTTCGCCTCGGTGCAGACCGGCACCGCGACCTTGGCGGTCGGCGTGCCGACACCGCCGACGACCGCGAACACCTTCTCCTGCTCGATCAGCATCTTGACCGCCTGCACGCAGCGCTCGGGCTCGTAACCGTCGTTGACGCTGACGAGCTTGAGCTTGCGGCCGTGCACGCCGCCCGCGGCGTTGACCTTGTCGAACCAGACCTGCAGTCCGGTCTGCATTCCGGTGCCGAGGCCTGCGGCCTGACCCTTCAGCGCGCACGCTTGACCGACCACGATCTCGTTCGCGCTGACGCCCTGTTGGGCCGGCAGCGAAGCGATCAACGACAACAGAGCGAGTATCTTCTTCATGCGGTTTCTCCTGCTGCACGCCATCGGCGGCGAGCCCGCGGTCTCCTGAGACCGACCGCGCGGCATTTGCGGCTAGGGGACGTCCCGCAGGGCGCTTCCGCGGTGCGAATGTCCCTACCTGCGCGGCCGTGGCCCGTGGTTATGCTGCGCCGCGTGTGCCCTTCCCCGTCGACCTTCGTGCTCTCCGCGTTCTTGACCGCCGCCGGTGGCGCGGCCCTCACCGCCCAGCAGGCCGCGGCGTCGGAGTCCTCGGGACCCGAGTTCGTCGCCTACCACCAGCCACTGCGCGAAGGGCGACCCGGCTTCGACCTGGTGCCGATCCCCGGCGGCAAGTTCCGCATGGGCAGCCCGGCCGACGAGCCGCTGCGCAACGACGATGAGGGCCCAGAGGTCGAGGTCGTCATCGAGCCGTTCTGGATGGCGCGCTGCGAGGTGACCTGGGGCGAGTACGACCAGTGGAACACCGACGAGTCGGTGCCGCAGAACAAGAAGCCCGACGGCCTGTCGCGGCCGACGCCGCCCTACATGGACATGACGTTCAACATGGGGCGCGACGGCTACCCGGCGATCTGCATGTCGCACGTCGCGGCGCGGCAGTACTGCAAGTGGCTCAGCGAGAAGACCGGCCACTTCTACCGCCTGCCGACCGAGGCCGAATGGGAGTACGCGTGCCGCGCCGGTACCACGACGCCGTGGCCGTGCGACGAGAAGCAGCTCGGCGACTTCGCCTGGTACGCCGACAACAGCGCGCGCCAGCTCGAACCCGGCGGCGAGCCGGTGCCCGCCTACCACCCGGTTGGCAAGAAGAAGGCCAACGCCTGGGGGCTCTGCGACATGACCGGCAACGTCGCCGAGTGGTGTGCCGACCTCTACCTCGCCGACGCCTATGCCGAAGCCCACGGCGCCGGGCCGCGGCAGGCGCCGTTCTTCCCGCCGGGCCAAGACAAGAAGGGGCGCCCGGTGCGCTTCGCCCACGTGCTGCGCGGCGGCAGTTGGCGGCAGCCGGCGGCCGCGTTGCGTTCGGCGGCGCGGGCGGCGTCGGAGACCGAGTGGAACTCGCGCGACCCGCAGATCCCGAAGAGCTGGTGGTACCTGACCGAATCCCAGCACGTCGGCTTCCGCGTCGTGCGGCCGCTGCGCGAGCCGACCGCCGAAGAGCGCGCGCGCTTCGAGGCCTTGTGACCGGTGCCGCCACCGCCTTCGGGCGAAGGGCCGGGCTGGGGCGCGCCGGCTAAGCTCTGCGACCGCTGCCCATTCTGCTGCCCCCTCTCCCCATGACCACTTCGCGACGTTCCTTCCTCTACACCGCGGCTGCTGCCGCCACCGCCCAGACGCTCGCCAGCACGGCGATCGGCCAGCGCCTCGCCGGCGCCGCCGGGCAGGGACAAGGCGGCGACGAGCTGCGCATCGGCCTGGTCGGTTGCGGCGGCCGCGGCAGCGGCGCCATCGCCCAGGCGCTCAGCACCAAGGGCCCGACGCGGCTCGTGGCGATCGCCGACATGTTCGAAGAGCGCATCGACGGCTGCCTCGACGCGCTCGGCGAGAACGAGGGCTTCAAGGACCGCCTCGACGTGCCGAAGGAGCGCCGCTTCGTCGGCGCCGACGCCTTCCAGGGTGTGATGGCCTCGGGCTGCGACGTGGTCGTGATCGCGACGCCGCCCCACTTCCGGCCGGCTCACTTCGCGGCCGCGATCGGCGCCAAGAAGCACGTCTTCTTCGAGAAGCCGGTCGCCGTCGACAGCCCGGGCGTGCGCACCGTGCTGGCCGCGGCGGAGGCCGCCGACAAGCTCGGCCTGCGCGTCGTCTGCGGCCTGCAGCGGCACCACCAGAACGGCTACCTCGCGACCATGCAGCGCATCCACGAGGGCGCGATCGGCAAGATCCAGTTCGCGCGCTGCTCGTGGAACCAGGGTTACCTGTGGGTGCGCGAGCGCGAGCCGAACTGGAGCGACATGGAGTGGCAGCTGCGCAACTGGCTCTACTTCACCTGGCTGTCGGGTGATCACATCGTCGAGCAGCACGTGCACAACATCGACGTCGTCAACTGGGCGCTGCAGGACCACCCGGTGCGCGCGCGCGGCATGGGCGGTCGCCAGGTGCGCACCGACGCCAAGTTCGGCCACATCTTCGATCACCACGCCGTGCAGTTCGAGTACGGCAACGGCGCCTTCGGCTTCAGCGAGTGCCGGCAGATCGACGGCTGCCTCAACGACGTCAGCGAGCACGTCTACGGCACGCTCGGCGAGGCGCACATGGACGGCCGCTTCCGCATCACCGGCCAGAACGAGTGGAAGTACACCGGCGCCAACAACGACCCCTACCAGGCGGAGCACGACGCGCTGTTCGCCGCCATCCGCGGCGGCACGCCGCTCAATGAGGGGCGCCGGGTCGCCGAGGCGACGCTGTCGGCGATCATGGGTCGCATGGCGACCTACACCGGCAAGTCGGTGACCTGGGACGAGGCCCTCAACAACGAGGAGCGCTGGGGGCCCGACAGCTACGAGTTCGGGCCGCTGCCGGTCGACCCGGTGCCGATGCCGGGCCAGCGTCGCCGCTGAACGGTCGCCGTCTCGCTTGCAAGCTGCGCACGGCGCCGCGACAGCCGCCGGCGCCGGTGCCGGAAGGCGCCGAAACGGCGGTTCTGCTGCCGGGACGGCGAGCTCCCTGACCGGGACGCGGTGGCCTCCGGCGTCCCCGCGCCGCCTGGCCGAAGCAATCGGGCCGCGAGACCTGTCGGTTGCGTAGTGCATCCGCCGATGAGGTCGACACTCCCTGGGTTCGTGCCATGAAGCGACTTGCCTCCCTGTTCCTGCTCCTCGGTCTCGCCGCCTGCGGCTCCAACGGCGCCGACGCCGATCCCGGCACCGGCACCGTCAGCCTGGTGCTGACCGACAGCGCGACCGACGAGCTGACCCAGTTCGAGGTCGACGTGCGCGACATCGAGTTCACGCGCGCCGGCGGTGGTCGGGTCAGCGTCATGCCGCGAACGCAGCGCATCGACTTCCTGCAGCTCGACTCGGTAGGCGAGCTGGTCGCGGCGCGCAACCTGCCGGCGGGCTTCTACCAGCGCATCGACCTGACGCTCGACTTCGCCGGCGCCGAGGTGCTGATCGCCGGGCAGACCACGCCGGCGACGGTGCTGGATCAGCAGGGCAATACGATCACCGGCGAAGTGGCAGTGCAGATCGACCTGCCGACCGGGGCACGGCCGCGCGCCCGCGCCGCCACCGGGCACCTGTTCCTGCTCGACCTCGACCTCGACCAGAGCCTCGCCGTCGACGCCGGCAACAACACGGTGACGTTCTCGCCGGTGTTCTCGGTCGAAGCCGATCCGAGCGCGCCGCGGCCGATCACGACCACGGGCGTGCTCGACAGCGTCGACCTCAACGCCCTGACCTTCGCCGTGCAGCGGCGCGCCGCCGACGGCACGATCGTCAACACCTTCACGGTCGCCACCGACAGCAGCACGGTGTTCCAGATCGACGGCGTCGTGGCCATCGGCGCCCCGGGCCTCGGCGGCCTCGCCGGCGCCATCGGCGAGCGTGTCTTCGTGCAGGGCACCTTCGATGCCCAGGCGCTGGTGCTGTCGGCCGTGGCCGTCGAGGCCGGCGCCGGCGTGCCGGGCAACGGGCAGGACTGGGTGTTCGGGCCCGTCGTCGCGCGCAGCGGTGGCGCGGGCGTCGACGCGACGCTGACCGTGCTCGGTCGTTCGCACGACGTCGGCACCGGCGCCCACGCCTACAACACCTCGCACACGATCACGACGGCGTTGGCGGACACCTTGGTGCTGCGCCGCGGCGAAGGCAACTCGCTCGATACCGACGCCGTCAACATCGGTCAGCTGGTGTGGGTGTTCGGCGACCTGAGCGGCACGGCGATGGACGCCAGCGCCGCGACCGGCGTCGTGCGCATGCTGCCGACCTCGATCTTCGGCGTCGCCGGCGGCGCCGTGGCCGGGGACACCTTGACGCTCGACGTCGCGCGCTTCGACCGGCGCGACATCAGCGCCTTCGATTTCGACGTCAGTGGCCAGGTGCAGGCGGACCCGGACGCCTACACGGTCGACGTGACCGGCCTCGCCACCAGCGGCATCACCACGGGCTCCCGGCTGCGCGTGATCGGCTGGCCGAACGCGGTCGGCGGCAGCGGCGCCGACGCCACCGCGGTGACGATCGTCGGCCGCAGCGCGGGCACGCAGGTGCTGCTGTGCCGGTGGACGCCGGCGAGCCTCACCGCCATCGACGCGGCGTCCAGCGTCGGCCAGCTCGCGCTCGACGTCAGCGGGGCGGCGACGAAGGTGGTCGGTGATGGCCTCGGCCCGGTGACGCTGAGCGACTCCCCGGTGCCGACCATCGAGCCCGCCGCCAGCACGGGCTTCTACCGCATCGTCCGGGACCACGGCGTGATCGCCTACACGGACTTCGCGGCCTTCCGCAGCGCGGTGCTGACGCGTGTGGACACCATCCCGGTGGCGCGGGTCAGCGCGCTGGGCACGTTCGACGACTCGACGCAGCAGTTCTCGGCGCGCTCGATCGCGGTCGTCTTCGACTGACGCCGGCTCACTGGCGGTCGCGGAACTTGCGCGCCCACGCCTGCACCTTGGTGAGCAGGTCCGGGTCGCCGGTCAGCGCCGTCGCGCGCAGCACACCCTGGGCGTCGACGAACAGGAACCACGGCTCGCGGCCGTCGAACGGCTTGCCCTGCGCGTGCTCGACCACCGGCAGCGGCCCGTCGCGCATCTCCTGGATCGCGCGCGTCGCCGCCGCCACGACGTCGGCCGGCGTGCCGCGCGGCACCGCCAGCACCCACGACTGCGGGAACTCGAGCGGCGTGCGCAGCAGCTTCGCGGCCTGCATGAGGGCGCCGATCAGGCCCTCGTCGGCCGGCGCATCGGCGAGCTTCGGCAGCAGCAGCACGATGGTGCCGTTCGGGCCGCGCGGCACGCCGCGCGTCGGCAGCTGCATGAGCTGGTCCAGCGGCGCCGTGGTCGGCGTCGCCAGATCGAGACCGACGAAGCTGGAGCTCGCCGAGTCGAGCCGCTGCACGGTCGGGCACTGCACGCGGATCGCGCCCATGCCCATGGCGAAGCCGACCTGCCCTTCGATCGGCGTGCCGTCGTGCTCGGCGTAGCGCAGCAGCGGCTCGCCGTTGATCAGCACGGTCGCCCGCGGTCCTTGCACGCGGATCTCGTAGTCGAACCACGATTGCCCTTGGTGCAGCTCGACGCCCTGGTTGGGCCCCGTGTCGGGCAGCTGCTGGTCGCGTTCCCAGCGGCCGCGCAGCCAGAAGCCGACGCGACCGCTGGCGCCGTTCTGCTCGGAACGTCCGGTGGCGTAGTCGAAGTCACCGGAGGAGAAGCCGAGCCGCAGGTCGCGGTCGCGCCGGGTGTGGCCGAAGACGATCGCGCCGGAGACGAACGAGGTGGTGAAGTGCACGCGGCCACGCAGCACGTAGTCACCGGGGGCTTGCCACTCGACCCCGAGTACGAAGGCGTCGCGCTGGTGCGCGTAACGATCGAGCGTGCCGGTGGCGTCGCGCGGCTTCTCGCGGCCGACGTGCAGGTCGCCTTCGGGCGTCGTGTACCAGAGGCCCTTGACGCGGCGGTCGTGGAAGTCGATCAGGTCGGTCTCGTCGAGCCCGTGCGCGGCGAGGTGGCGCGGCAGGGGTGGCGGCGCGTGGTCTTCGCCGGCCAGGCGCGGCAACGAGAACAGCCGCGCGAGCCGGAAGTGGTCGTCGAGCGTCGTCGCCGCCGCGGCCTTGGCCGGCACCGCGGCCAGCGCCGTGGTGCGCGCCGCCAGGGCGTCGAGCAGGGCCTTCGTCTTCGGCAGCGCCGCCAGCAGCGCCGTGCCATCGCCCGGCACTTCGAGCTGCGGGAAGCGTGCCCGCGCCAGCGCCACGACGGCGGCGGCCGCGGCCGCGGCGTCCGGCGCCTTCGTGGCTCGCAGCGAGGCCAGCAGCGCGGTGGCGGTGTCGGGCCGCCAGCCGTCGACCGTCAGCGACCAGACCCCGGCCGCGATCGCGCCGTCGTGGTCGCCGACCTCGTGCAGCAGCAGCAGGGCCGCCGCGGCGTGATCCTGGCCGAAGAACGGCTCGGCGCGCGTGCGTGCCCACGACCAAGTCGGCTCGTCCATCACCTGAGCACCGTGCTCCAGCTTGCCGAGCTGGCCGTAGCGCGCGACCCACTCGTTGCCCTGCTTCTTGTCGTCGAGCCATTCGTAGCAGCCGCGTACGAACGACTGCCACTGCGTGAACAGCTCGTCGAACGTCGCCGGCCGCCCTTCCTTGCCGTCGCAGAACGTCGCCGTGAAGAAGCCGAGCGGGTCCTTCTGGCCGGCGCGCGCGTTCTTCTCGAACGTCGCCAGGGCGGTGCGGTAGCGCGGCTGGCCCGGCGGGAACGAACGCAGGAACGCGTAGAGCGAGTAGCCGGCGAAGTAGTTGTCGCGGTAGTCCTCGACCTTGCCGGTCAGCAGCTCCTCGAACTTCCGCCGGTCGGCGTAGCCCTTGTAGTAGGTGTGCGCCGGGGTGCCGGTCTGCAGGTAGTCGTCGACGAACTTCGGGTCCTTGGTGTGGGCGTAGTGACCGCCGGTCCAGCTGGCGTGGCCCTCGCCGTACCACGACGGCAGGAACGGCCGCAGCACGCCATCGAAGCGGTGCGTCAGTTCGTGGGTGAGGCCGCGGCCGAGGCCCGGCAGGTCGCCCCACGCGAAGCGCAGCGTCGTACGATCACCGCCCTGGAAGCCGCCGGCCCACCAGTACGGTGCCCCTTCGGTCTCCAGGTCGCTCGACTCGGGCACGATGCGCACGACGCCGAGCCGCTGCAGGAACGGGTCGCTGCCGAAGTGGTCGACGAGCCGGGCGTGGTGTTGCTCGACCGTGCGCGCGACGCCGAGCAGCGTGCTGTGGCCGCAGATGGTCTCGATGCGGTAGCGGCCGGTCGTGCTCATGGCGATGCCGGGCCGGTGCCAGTCGCGGTGCGATTGTGTGAACTGCGCCGCCTGCTCTGGCGTCATCGCCGCCAGCTCGTCGATCGACCACACCTTGCCGGCGGTGAGCGCCTGCTCCCGCTGCGCGTCGAGCAGCTGCTGGGCGTCGTCGGCGAACTTGCCGAGGTCGGGCGCCGCCGGCCCCTGCAGGTCCTTGAACGCGCCCTGCCGCCGCAGGCCGACGAGGATGCGCGCGGCGCGCACGCGGCGGTCGTCGATCGCCGCGGCGTCGACGGCGGGGCCGGTGGTGGGGGCCGTCGCGTTCGCCGGCGGCAGCGTGCGCGCCATCACGCGCGACAGCGCCGTGAACACGGTGTCATGGTCGGGCACGAACGCCGCCGTGGTCTTGGCGACCGGGGCCGCCACCGCACCGATGGCCGCCGGCGCGCCGCGACCGGCTTCGAGCAGCAGTTCGCCCGCCCAGCGCACGAGCAGCGCGCGGGCCGCGTTCTGCTTGCCGGTCGGCTTCTGCTTGTCGACGAAGCGCGCCAGCTCCGTGATGGCCGCGGCGCGTTGTGCTTCGAGGTCGGCCGCGGTCTTGATCGCGGCATCGAGGCCGGGCACCGCGGCCGTGGCCTTCCTGGTGGCGGCGTCGAGCTTGAGCTTGCCGCTGGCGTCGCTCGCCGCGCGCACGAAGCGCTCGCTCCAGATCGCCACCAGGTCGGCGTCGTCGCGGCAGGCCAGCACGAGGTCGAGCAGCAGCGGCGCCGCCGACGGATGGAACTCCAGCGCCGCCAGCAGGGCTTCGCGTGCGGCGGGCATGTCGCCCTTCGCCAGCGCCTGTTTGCCGGCTTGCCAGCGGGCAGCCGCGGGCCCCGACGGGGCCACCGTGGTCTCCTGCGTGAGGTCGTTCGGCATCGCCGCGCCAGGAGGGCATTGGGCGGCCAGGGTGGCGGCGGAGCAGAGAAGGGCGGCGAGGGGCCGGATGGGAGGCGGCATGCGGCGGGGTGGGGCCGGGGGATGGTCCGCCACGGTGCGGCGGCTGGCAACCCCGTCGCGGCGGTTCGCGAACCGTGCGCCAGGCGCTACAACCCGCCGGTCGCCATGGCCCTGCCCACCACGCGTTGGTCCGTCGTCACGCGCGCCGCCGCTGCAGACC
The DNA here is from genome assembly GCA_016793265.1 of Planctomycetota bacterium. GTDB lineage: Bacteria > Planctomycetota > UBA1135 > UBA1135 > UBA2386 > JAEUHT01. The sequence goes on along the minus strand of JAEUHT010000279.1, from coordinate 3,240 downwards.
CGGCCACGGCGCGCCGTGCGCTCGGCGAGCTGTGTGAGGCCTACTGGGCGCCGCTGCACGCGTTCGCCTGCCGGCTCGGGCTCGACGACGACACCGCCCGCGATCGCGTGCAGTCGTTCTGCCTGCAGCTGCTGCAGCGCGGCGGCGTCGACGGTGCCGACCGCGCGGTGGGCCGCTTCCGCAACTACCTGCTCGGTGCCTTCCGCAACTTCCTGCGCAACGAGGCGCGCGCCGAACGTTCGCTCGCGCGCGGCGGCGGCGTGGCGCCGGTCGAGCTCGACGAGGCCGCGTTGGCGGGGCCGGACGGGCAGCAGCCGGAGCGGCTGTTCGAGCAGCGTTGGGCGTGGGCGCTGCTCGATCGGGCGCGGCTGCGGCTGCGGGCCGATTACGACACGCCGGCGAAGCAGCGGCTGCTCGCGCGGCTCGAACCGGCGCTGCTCGGCCAGGATGCCGGGCGCAGCGCTGCGGTCGCGCGCGAACTCGGCACGACCGAAGGTGCGGTGCGGGTCGCGCTGCACCGGCTGCGGCAGCGCTGGCGGGAGCTGGTGCGCGAGGAAGTGGCGCAGACGGTCGACGATCCGGCCGGCATCGACGACGAACTGCGGGCGCTGCGCGACGCGTTGGCCGGCGGCCGGCCGGCGCGCGCCAAGTTCGACGGGAATCCCGGTAACGGCCACTCCCCGACCGGTTCATGAAGGGCGTATGGAACCAGCCGAGTCGAGTCTTCCCCGCTGTGCACGTTGTGGCGCCACCGTCCCGGGCGATCCGGGCGCGGCCTGTCCCGCCTGCCTGCTCGAACAGGCGATGGCGCCGACCGCGGCGGCTCCGCCCGCCGGCCCGGCGATGCCGCCGCTCGAGGAGCTGCAGCCGCTGTTCCCGGACTTCGAGTTGCAGGCCCTGATCGGCCGCGGCGGCATGGGCGCCGTCTATCGCGCCCGGCAGAAGAAGCTCGACCGCCTCGTCGCCATCAAGCTGCTGCTGCCGGACCTCGTCGAGGAGCCCGGTTTCGCGGCGCGGTTCGAAGCCGAGGCGCGTGTGCTGGCCCGGCTGTCACACCCGGGCATCGTCGGCCTCTACGACTTCGGCCGCGCCGGGCCGTGGTTCTTCCTGATCATGGAGTACGTCGACGGCGCCAACCTGCGCTCGCTGCTCGCGCAGGGCAGCCTGCGTTCGACCGACGTGCTCGCGTTCGTCGGCCAGCTCTGCGACGCGCTGCAGTACGCGCACGACCACGGCATCGTGCACCGCGACATCAAACCCGAGAACATCCTCGTCGACGGCGACGGCCGCGTGCGCATCGCCGACTTCGGTCTCGCCAAGCTGGTCGTGCCCGGCGCCTCGGCTGCGCAGCTCACGCAGACCAACCAGCACCTCGGCACCCCGCTCTACATGGCGCCCGAGCAGATGACGGCGCCGTCGAAGGTCGATCACCGCGCCGACCTCTATTCGCTCGGTGTCGTCGTCTACGAGATGCTGACCGGCAGGCTGCCGATCGGGCGCTTCCAGCCGCCGGGTGCGTTCGACCCGGTGGTGATGAAGTCGCTCGAGAGCGATCCGGGGCAGCGCTATCAGGCCGCGCGCGAGGTCAAGCGCGACATGCAGGACGCCAGCACGGCCGATGCGGCGAAGCACCCGGCGCTGGTGCCAGGCGGTGGCATGTCGCGGTCGACACGGCGGCTGCCGTGGCCGGAGTGGCTCGGCGCCGGGCTCATCGCCGCGGCGAACTGGATGCCGTGGCTGCGCCTCGGCCCCACCTACAGCATCGGCATCGTGAACTACAACGGCGGCGGCCTGTTCGGCGAGTTCTCGACCTCACTCAATCCCGGCACGCGCGGCCTCGGCTGGTTCACGGACGTGCAGAGCCTGCCGGTGGGTCTCACCGCCGCTTGCGCCGCGCTCGCGGCGATCTTCGTGACGCTGCGCCAGTACCTGTTGCCGGCTATTGCGCCGGCCGTGCCGATCGCGCTCGCCGCCGGCCTCGCATTGACCACGCTGGCCGGCCTGACCTGCGTCAGCACCAATGGCGTCGGCGCCGGCACCGGGCTGTATCTCGCGGGCGCCGTGTTCGTGACGTGGCTCGTGATCGAACTGCGGGGACGGCGGCGAGCGGGGGGCTCTGGCTGAGGTCGAAGGTTGAATGCGCCGGCGGATCGGGGGTGCTTTGGAGCCACCGATGCGCGGAGTTGGGCTGTTCGGCTCAACCACGACTTGCGGCGTGCGGGGTCGGAGTTAGGCTGTGTGGAACTGGAAGTTCCGGAGGTCGGCACTTCCCGTGAATTCGAAGTTGGGCAGATCGATGAGGCTATCTCTGACTCTCCGGGATGTCGTGTTGGCGTCGATCTTCTGTGCGCTGTGCTTCGGCCTGGGGTGTGGTGTCGGCTGCGGGGCCTTCATCGCCGTCGATCGACTGTTCGATCCCTGGCCTCACGAGCCACCGTTCAACTGGGTCGGTCCACTCTTGCTGATGACCTAGGCGGTGGGGCTCTCGGTGCCGTGGCGGGTTTGGGTTACCAGTGGAGGCTCCACCATCGCAAGCTCGGTCGATAGACTGCCCAACACGACGCAGGAGCCGACGAGCGCCGCAGCGGCGCTCGCGGCTCAGCGTCAAAGACGTTGGACCGTCCAGATGCGCGCCAAGGTAGCTCACGCTGACTTCATCGATGCCCTGCGCGCGCAGTTTCCAGCGGCGGCCGCGGAGATCGACCCCGATATTGAGTGCGGGCTGCTTCACCTTGAGGTGGGCGCATTCTGCCGCCACGCCGAGGACGCGATTCGCGCGGGTGATGCTGCAGCGGTTCGCGACTGCTTCCGATTTGCGGAGTGGTTGCTGCAGCACGGAGACGACGCCGTGGTCAACGCCGTCAATGTCTCCTTCCTTGAGCATCTGCTGTTCGAGGGGCGCAAGACTGCCTGGGCCAAGTCCTTGATGCCGCCCGCCCTGGCGCGCGCGTGGCAGGAGATGCAGGACTACATGCGCCAGCTTCGAGAGAGCGCTCGGCATCCTGGCTCCCGCCGTCGAGGTGCGCCATGATGCGGCGGTCCAACTCGCCGCTGCAGCCGGCGAGCGCCGCAACGGCGCTCGCGGCTGAGCGGCTGATCCGTTGGACGGACAGTCGCCGATGGTGAATCTGCGCAAGCCAATCGCCTGCCCAGCGTGTGGCGCCTCGGAGATCGCGCAGATCATCTACGGCCAGCCGACCTCGGAGCTGCTCGCCGAGCTCCAGGGCAGTGACTACTTGA
>JAEUHT010000229.1 GCA_016793265.1 Planctomycetota bacterium | reverse complement strand
GGCCACTGCCTGCTGATCGGCGTGCCCGGCCTCGCCAAGACCCTGCTGATCTCGACGCTGTCGAAGGTGCTGTCGCTGTCCTTCAACCGCATCCAGTTCACGCCCGACCTGATGCCGAGCGACATCACCGGCACCGAGGTGATCCAGGAGGACAAGGCCACCGGCAAGCGCGAGTTCAAGTTCCTCGCCGGCCCGGTGTTCGCCAACGTGATCCTGGCGGACGAGATCAACCGCACGCCGCCGAAGACCCAGGCCGCCCTGCTCGAAGCGATGCAGGAGTACCAGGTCACGGTCGCCGGCCGGCGCCACGAGCTGAAGAAGCCGTTCTTCGTGCTCGCCACGCAGAACCCGATCGAGCAGGAAGGCACCTACCCGCTGCCGGAAGCCCAGCTCGACCGCTTCATGTTCATGGTCAAGGTCGACTACCCGTCGGCCCAGGAGGAGCGCGAGATCCTGCGCCGCACCACCGAGGACCGCAGCACCGAGATCAAGCCGGTGCTCGGCGCCGACGAGATCTTCGAGCTGCAGCACATCGTGCGGCGCGTACCGATCGCCGACGCCGTGCTCGACTACGCGCTGCGCCTGACGCGGCAGACGCGCCTGACCACCGGGGAAGCGCCGGCCTGGATCCAGGAATGGCTGCAGTGGGGCGCCGGCCCGCGCGCCAGCCAGAACCTCGTGCTCGGCGCCAAGGCGCACGCGCTGCTGCAGGGGCGCTTCTACGTCGCCGCCGAGGACGTGCGCGCAGTGGCCAAGCCGGTGCTGCGCCACCGCCTGATCACCAGCTTCGCCGCCGAAGCCGATGGTGTCACCACCGACAAGGTCGTCGACCGCCTGCTGGCGGAGACCGACGCCAACCAGAGCGCGCTGCTGGCCGACGGCAAGCTGCCGCGCGTGCTGAGCCAGGGCTGAGCGCCGCCAGCCCCACCGGTCTGCGCCCCCATCGGCCCCTGAGGTCTGATCCGGCACCATGAGCGCCATGCCCACCAACTACCTCGACCCGCACGTGCTCGACAAGGTCGCGCGGCTCGAGCTGCGCGCCCGCCTCGTCGTCGAGGGCTTCGTGACGGGCATGCACAAGTCGCCCTACCGCGGCTTCTCGGTCGAGTTCGCCCAGCACCGTGAGTACGTGCCCGGCGACGACCTGCGCCACCTCGACTGGAAGATCTTCGCCAAGGCCGACCGCTTCGTCGTCAAGCAGTACGAAGAGGAGACCAACCTGCGCGCGCACCTGTTCCTCGACCAGAGCGAGTCGATGAACTACGCGCACGACGGCGGCATGTCGAAGTTCGACTACGCGGCCACCGGCTGCGCGTCGTTGGCCTACCTGATCCAGCAGCAAGCCGACGCCGTCGGCCTGACCTTGTTCGACGACAAGATCGTCAAGCAGGTGCCGCCGTCGAACACACGCGCCAACCTCGGCAACCTGTTCCAGGCGCTCGAACAGGCCAAGGCGCGCCAGCAGAAGACCAAGATCGGCGCCATCCTGCACGACCTCTCGGCGCAGTTCCGGCAGCGTGGCCTGGTGCTGATCTTCAGCGACCTGTTCGACGCCCCGGAGGAGGTGCTGAAGGGGCTGCGCGAGATCCAGAGCCGCGGCCACGACGTCGTCGTCTTCCACGTGCTCGACAAGGACGAAGTCGAGTTCCCGTTCGAACGCATGACCCTGTTCCAGGGCCTCGAACAGATGCCCGAACTGCTGTGTGACCCGAAGTCGCTGCGCGACGCCTACCTCGCCGAGATCGAAGGTTTCGCCGAGGCCATGCGCAAGGGCTGCCTGGGCCAGCGCATCGACTACGTGCGCGTCGTCAACCACATGCCGCTCGACGTCGTGCTGACCTCCTACCTGAGCGCGCGCGCGGCGCGAGCCAAGCGTCGCAAGTAGCCCGTGCAGTTCCTGCAACCCGCGTTGTTGGCCGGTGCGGCGCTGTTCGTGGTGCCGCTCGTCATCCACCTGCTCAACCGGCAGCGCCACAAGCGGCGGCCGTGGGCAGCGATGGAGTTCCTGCTGCGCGCCTACCAGAAGCAGCGCAGCCGCCTGCGCAACGAGAACCTGCTGCTGCTGCTGCTGCGGTGCCTGGTGCCGATCCTGCTGGCCCTGGCGATCGCCCGGCCGCTGCTCGACGCCGCGAGCAACCTGCTCGGCGGCAACGGCGTCGTGCACCACGTGGTCGTGCTCGACGCCAGCTACTCGATGGGCGTTCGCAGAGACGGCGGCCAGAGCCCGTTCGAGCGCGCCCGCTCGCTGATCGGCGCGCTGCTCGACGGCTTCGAACGCGCCACCGACCGCACCGACAAGGTGACCTTCGTGCTGGCCGGCGTGCGGCCGCGCTTCTTGTGCCGCGGCGACCTGTCGTTGGACGCCGTGCGCAACCAGTGGCTGTTGGCGCAGCGGCCCGAAGACGGCGCCGGTGACCTCGGCGAAGCGCTGCACCAGGTGGCCGAGGCGCTCGACGAGGCGAAGGACCCGCTGACGCGCGTCTACCTGTTCACCGACCTGCAGGCGCGCTCGCTCGGCCAGCAACTGGCGAAGGGCGGCGGCGCGGTGGCGCCGGCGCCGGCGGGCCCCGAGCTGCACGACACCGTTCGTGACCACCTGGCGCGGCTGCAGCAGCGGCAGGCGACGGAGCTGTTCTGCATCGACACCGGCCCGTTCGGGGCCACAGCGCAGGGTGGCACGCTCGACAACGTGCAGCTCACCGGGCTCGATCTCGACCAGCCGGCGGCCGTGCAGCGCACCGCGGTCACCTTCGTCGCCCGCCTGCACAACCGCGGTGTCGCCGCCGCCGATTGCCAGGTCACGCTCGACGTCGACGGCAGCGAGCCGATGCGCAAGGTCGTCACCGTGCCGGCCGGCGCCGAAGGCGAGGCCGAGTTCCAGGTGGTGTTCCGCGAACCCGGCCGCCGCCGCGTGCGGGCAGCGCTGCAGAACGACGACCTCGCCGCCGACGACGAGTGGTTCCGTTCGGTCGAGGTGCGCGATCGCATCCGCGTGCTGCTCGTCGACGGCGCCGCCGGTGGCGACCCGCTCAAGAGCTACGCCTATTGCTGGCGCGGTCGGCTCGACCCCGATCCGACGTCGTTGCCGACCTTTGCGGTCACCGCCGTCGACGCCCTGGCACTGCTCGGCGGCCAGCTGTCGCTGCTCGACCACGACGTCATCGTGCTGGCCGATGTCGATCGCCTGAACGCCAGCGCCGCCAAGGCCCTGCTCGACGCGCTGCGCGCCGGGCGCGGCGTCGTCGTCGCCTACGGCCCCGAGACCGATGCGGTCAGCTACAACCTGCACCTGCACACGGGCGGCGAAGGTCCGCAGCCGTTCCGCCTGCTGGAGCCCCGCGGCGGCGAGCCGGGTGGCAGCGTGCTGCGTACGCCGGTGCTGCTGCTGCCGGAGCACCCGCTGTTCGCCGAGTTCGACGAGGAGATCTACCGCGAAGTGCTGCAGGCGATCCCAGTGTGGCGCTGGTTCGGCGTCGCCCCCGGGTCGTTGGCCGACGACGCCGCCGTGCTGGCGCGGCTGACCGACGCCGACCAGAGTCCGCTGCTGGTCGCGCGGGACTTCGGCGAGGGCCGGTTCGTGGCGCTGACCTCGCCGGTGGCCAGCGAGTTCGAAGCCGGTCGCTGGAACCGCCTCGACGACCCGATGGTCAGCTTCCCGCTGCTGCACGGCCTGGTGCAATGGCTGGCGCTGCCGGCGATCGACAACTTCCAGGTGCAGGTCGGTGGCGCCTTGTCGTGCAGCCTGCCGGCGCGGCCCGAGAACATCGAGCTGCAGCGCCCCGAGCGCGACGGCCGGCCGAAGGCGCCGGTCGGCGACGAGCCGCGCGCGCTGCCCGCCGGCCGTTACCAGCTGCCGATCGTGACCGACACCATCTACGCCGGCTTCTACGGCTTCGATTGCGTGCTCGACCGCCAGGCCGGCAAGGAGCCGCTGTCGCTGCCGTTCGCGGTCAACGTCGATGCCGAGGATGGGGACCTGCGCTACCTGTCGCACGCCGACGCCCGCGCCGCCGGCGTCGAACGGGTGAGCGACAAACTGCCGACCGTCGCCACCGCCAGCGAAGATGCCCAGAGCAACGAACTCGGCCCGCTGTTCTTGTGGCTGACGCTGCTGTTCGTGCTCGGCGAAGGCGCCTTGGCCCGTTTCGTCTCGGTGCGCCGGAGCTGATCTGATGCCATCCCCCCACCTGACGCTGCAGGATCCGGCCCCGGCCGCCGCCGAGACCGCCACCTACGTCGAACAGACGTTCCGTTTCCTCGGCGCGCCGCCGACCTGGGTGTTGGCGCTGATCGTACTGCCGGCGACGGTGCTGTTCGCGTGGTGGTCCTACAGCGGGCTGTTGCGGCTCGAACCGCGCACCCGCGTCGTGCTGTCGGTGCTGCGCTGGCTCGCCGTCGTGCTCTGCGTGCTGTTGCTGTTCCAGCCGGCGTTCGAGATCACGACCTACCGCCACCTGCAGAACCAGGTGCACGTGCTGGTCGACGACAGCGCCTCGATGCTGCGCAAGGACCGCTACCCGGAACCCGATCAGCAGCGGGCGCTGACCGCGGCCGGCGCCCCGGCCGACCTCGGCGCGGCGACGCGCCTGGAGCTCGTGCGCGCCGTCCTCGAACACCCGAACGGCCTGTTCGCGCAGCTGCGCAAGACCCACGACGTGCGGCTGTTCGGCGTGCAGCGCAAGCCGGCCCCTGTGCGCGGACTCGACGAACTGACCGGCGGCGGCAACCGCACCGCGCTCGGGGATGCGCTCGACCTGCACCTCGGCGGCACCGCCGGCGCCAATCTCGACGCCGTGCTGCTGGTCAGCGACGGCTGCAACAACGCCGGCCTCGACCCGGTCGAGGTGGCGCGCAGCTACGGCGCCCGCGGCATCACCATCCACACCATCGGCGTCGGCGATCCCGAGCCGCCGCGCAACGCCTGGCTGGTCGGCCCGGCCGGCCCCAAGGAGGCGCTGCGCGAGGAGCAGGTCGGCCTCGAGGTGACGCTGCGCGCGGAGGGCCTGCAGGGCAAACCGGCCCACGTCGAGCTGCACGGCTCGCGCGACGGCGGCGCCTTCGTGCCCCTCGCCACCGCCAGCGGCACGCTGCCCGCGGCCGGCGAAGCGACCAAGCTGCGGTTGTTCCACGCCTTCGACACCGCCGGCGACTGGACGCTGCGCTTCGTGCTGACGCCGCTGCCCGAGGAGAGCCAGGTCGACGACAACACCGACACCCGCTTCTTGCGCGTCAACGACGAGAAGATCCGCGTGCTCTTCCTCGACGACCGACCGCGCTGGGACTACCGCTTCGTCAAGAACGCCCTCAAGCGCGTCGACCCGAGCATCGAGATGCAGGCGGTGATGTTCGACGCCAGCCCGCTGTTCGAACAGGAACACTCGAAGGACCTGCCGCCGCTGCGCGACCTGCCGCGCAGCGAGAAGGAGCTGTTCCGCTACCACGTCGTGGTGTTCGGCGACGTGCCGCCCGAACGCCTCGCCCCGACCGAGGAGGGCCGCCGGCAGTGGATGGAGCTGCTGGTCAAGTTCGTCGAGTTCGGCGGCGGCATCGCCTTCCAGTTCGGCGACGCGGCGATGCCCGAGCGCTACCGCAACACGCCGATCCAGGACCTGCTGCCGGTCGTGCTCGAGGACAGCGGCTGGCTGCGGCAGAACCCGGCGCCGCGCGACCGCGAGTTCCACCCGGTGCTGGAGAACCCACGGCAGCCGCACGACATGCTGCTGCTGCAGCGCGATCCGGCCTTCAACCGCAGGCTCTGGGAAGAGGGTCTGCCCGGCTTCTACGTCTACCACCCGGTGCAGCGCGCCAAGCCCGGCACCACCGTGCTGCTGCGCCACCCCTTCGACAGCAACAGCTACGGCAAGCGCCCGCTCGCCGTCGTCGGCCCGTATCCGCGCGGCAACACCTTCTGGCTCGGCACCGACGAGACCTGGCGCTGGCGCGACCCGTACGCCGAGACCTACATGGACGCGTTCTGGCGCAACGTCGTGCGCGACCTCGCCAAGGGCCGCCTGCAGCGCCGCAACGACCTGCTCGAGCTGAGCGTCGACAAGAACCAGCTCGAAACCGGGGACAAACTGCGGGTGATGCTGCGGGTGCACGATGCAGCCCTGCAGCCGGCGGTGGCCGTCGAACAGACGATCTTCCTGCGCGACCAGGCGGGCGCCACGCAACGGCGCATCCTGCGCGCGGTGCCCGGCGAACCTGGCGCCTACCAGGGCAGCTTCACCATGGCCGACGCCGGCGCCTTCAGCTTCCTCTGCTTCGCCAACCAGAACCCCGCCGACACCGTGATCGCCCGCGAGGACGTGCTGGTGCGCGTGCCCGACCGCGAACTCGCCAACTCGAGCCAGGACGCCGAGACCCTGCGCCGCATCGCCGAGGCCACCGGCGGCGGCAGCGATGCCAGCGGCCGCTACGTCTTCCTGGGCGATGCCGCCTCGCTGGCTGCGGACTTCGCGCGGCGCAAGGCCTACGAGAGCCGTGAGGACACCCGCACCCGGCCGGCCTGGGACAACGTGTGGTCGCTGCTGGCCCTGCTGACCGTGATGTCCGTCGAGTGGCTGCTGCGCAAACGTGCCCGACTCGTGTGATGCCGCCGGTTCCGGCTCCGGCACGCCAGTCGCCACCGCTCCCCTACCGATGCAGAATGGCCGAATGAACCTGCCCGCCGACTCCTGCCGAGGCCGCCCGTGGTGCGGCGCCGGGCGCCTGCTGGCGCGCCTGCTCCCCCTCGCACTCGCCGTGCCGGGGCTGGGGCAGCGGCCGCCACAGCGCCAGCTGTGCAACCCGGTCGAGTTCACCACCAGCCAGGACGACAACCTGTTCTCGCTGGTGCGCTCGCAAGAGCAGATCCACCTGTGGCAGGTGGCGCTCACCGAATTGGAGGCCGGCGACTTCGCTGCCGCCGTGCAGCGGCTGCACGGCGTGATGCAGGCCGACACCGGCGGCGTCGTACCGGTGAGCCCCGGGCGCTTCCTCGGCCTTCGCCTCGCGGTCGTGCAGACGCTCGCCAACCTGCCGCCGGCCGCGGCAGCCGCCTACGAGGATCTCGTGCGCCGCGAAGCCGGTGCGCTTGCCGACGTCGATCTGACCACGCTGCCGCCCGCCCAACTCGAACGGCTGGCCGACCGCTTCGCGCCGTCACAGCTCGGCCTTGCCGCCAGGCTCCGCCTCGGCGACCTCGCCTTCGAGGCCGGCGACGGCCTGACCGCAGCGGGTCACTTTCGCGCCGCCTTCGACGCCACCCGCTTCGGCAGCCGCGACGAAGCCCGCGTGGCCGAGCGGCTGCACCTCGCCGGCGTGCTCGACGACCCGCGCGCCGCCCGCGCCGCCGCTGGGGCCGAACCGCTGCCCGCCGCGGTGGACGACCTGCTGGCGGTGCTGCCGCCGCTGGCCGTGCGCAACGACTACCCCGCGATCGGCGGCGGTCGCGCCGGCCGCACGCCGATGGCGCCGCCGGCGGGCGACCTGACGGCCCGGCGCTGGACCGAAGACATCGCCGCGCCCGGGTTCCAGCGTAACGACCACGGCGAACTGGCCATGTTCCCCGTCGGCGATCTCGACGGCATCTTCATCAACACCGGTCGCGAGCTGCTGTGCTTCGATGCGCTGCGGCACGCCTTCGCCTGGGCGACCCCCTCGCCGATGCGCGACGACGCCGACGCCGACGACGGCAGCGGCGGCGATCGCGGCCGCAGCCGTCGCCGCTTCAACCCCGACGCAGAGGTCCGGTTGAACCCGGACACCGTGCTGGCCGCGGCGGTCGGCGACGACGTCGTCGTCGCCGTGCTGCAGGTGCCCGACAACAGCCAGAACATCAACTTCAACGGTGGCCTGCGCGTCATCAGCAAGCTCGCGCTGCGGCGCACGTTCGCCTTCGCGCGCAGTTCGGGCAAGCTGTTGTGGTCGCACTTCGACAACATCGACGGGCCGCGCACGCGGCGCTTCCGCGGCCACGACGCCTGCGGCCCGCCGTTGGTCGCCGGCGACACCGTCTACGTGCCGGTGCACGACCGCTCCGGCGCCATCGCCTTCGCCGTCGCCGCCTACGACCTGCGCACCGGCCAACCGAAGTGGCGCCGCCTCGTCTGCTCGAGCCAGCAGGAGGTCAACATGTTCGGCAACGCCAACATGGAGTTCGCGGCGTCGCCGTTGGCGCTCGCCGACGGCGTCTTGTTCGGCGCCAGCAACCTCGGTGTCTGTTACGCCATCGACGCCCGCACCGGCGCCTTGCGTTGGGTCAGCTCGCACGAGGTCGTGGTGATGCCGAAGACCGTCTGGCATCGCCAAGAGGACCGTCCGGTCTACTTCGCCAACAACGCGCCGGCCGTCACCGGCGGCACCGTCTGCCTGACCCCGCTCGACTCGCCTTACGCGCTCGGCTTCGACGTCGAAGGCGGCGAGCTGCTGTGGCGGCTGTCGTTCGACGCCGTCGTCGACCGCGTGGCGAACCGCGTGATGTGGCTCGCCGGCTGCCTCGGCGACGAGTTCGTGCTCAGCGGCGCCGGCGCCGTGGCGGTCAAGGCGCGCCCGGCGACCAAGAACGGCCGCAGCCCCGAGGTGCGCCAGCTGGTGCATCCGGAGGCGCTGGGCTCGCTGCGCGACGCGGCCCTGCCTGGGCGCCCGGCGCTGACCAGCGACGGCCTGTGGTTCTCGCGCTACGGTCGGCTGTTGCCGTTCGACCGCGACGGCAACCCGCGCCCCCCGGTGCCGGTGCAGGGGCTGCAGCCCGGCAACCTGCTGCTCGTCGACGGCATCGTCGTCTCGCTGCGGCAACGCAACTTCGATCTCATGCTCGACGCGGCGGCGCTGCGTCAGCAGGTCGAAGCCCGCCACCGCGCCGCCCCCGACGACCCGGCGGCGATCCTGCGCCTGGCGACGCTGCGGCGCGCGCTGCTGGCCGAGGCGCCGGCCGAGGCCGACCTGGCGGCGCTGCAGGCGCTCTACCGCCGCGGCCTCGACGGCTGCCGGCGCCGCAACTACCCGCCGAGCCACCCGGTGCGGCTGGCGCTGCAGCGGGAGCTGTTCGACCATGCCCGCGCCACCGCGATGGCGGCGCTGCAGCGTGACGCGGCCGAGACCGATCGCCTGCTCGCCGCCGCGCGCGACGATGCGCCCGACCAGCGCCAGTGGCTGGAGATGCAGGCCCTGCTGCTGCAGCGCTGCCGCAGTGATCTGCCGCGCTTCTGCAGCGAACTCGACCGCCTCGAACGGCAGGCGCCGACGGCCCTGTTCCCGTACGGCGAGGGCGTGCCGGTGCGCTGCTACGTGCTGTGGCAGCGGGCGCTCGCGGCCGAAGCCGAGCCGGCCGCGGCGGTGGCGTTGTGGCAGCAGCTGCTGGAGGGCCACGGCGAGGTCGACCTCGGCGGAGAGACCGCGGCAGCGGCCGCCGAGGCCAACCTGCAGCGCCTGATGCAGAGCCACGGCGCCAGCGTCTACGCGGCGGTCGCCGCGCGCGCCGACCGCGCCTTGGCCGAGGCGGGCGACGACGACCAGGCCCTCGAACGGCTGACCCAACGCTTCCCGAACAGCCAAGCGGCGCGCAACGCGCGGCTGCGCCTGCTCGACGCCGCCGTGCGCCGCGGCGACCTGCGGGTCGCCAGTGAGGTGCTGGCGCAGGGCCTGCGCGGCGACGGCCCGGCCCCGGGCGTGCTGCGGCGGGTGCTCGTCGCCGCCGAGCGCCGCGGCAACCTGGCCCTCGCCGCGGCGATGGCGGCGCTGCTGCGTCCGTTCGCCTCCACACCGTCGGATTGGCCCGACGACCAAGGCGCCGACTATGGCACCGTGCTGGCCCGGCGCGGCGAGGCGCCGGCACCGCCGGTCGCCGGCGCGACCCTGCCCGCGGCCATCGTCGCGCGCATCAACCCGCGCCGCGCCGGGGAGTATCCGCGTCAGGTCGACACCATCGACGCCCGGGGCTTTGCGCCGCGCGGGGACCGTTTGCTCTACCTGGTCAGTGGCCGCGAACTGGTCGCCTATGAAGTGCCCGCGGGCGGCGCGCCGCCGGTGGCGACGTTCGCCACCGCCATCGACTTCATCGACCGGGTCTACCGCTGCGGCGACGTGCTCGTGCTGCCCGACATGGAGCGGCTGCAGGGGCTCGACCACCGCACCGGCACGGTGTTGTGGTCGCTGCCGAACGACAGCCTGCGCCAACTCGAATGCCTCGGCGTCGAAGGCGGTGTGCTGCAGATGCAGGCGCACCCCGCGGCGCTCAACGGCACCGGCGAGGTGTTCGGCGTCGAACCGACCTCCGGCGTCGTGCTGTGGCGGCGGCCGATGACGGCCGACCAACTGCGCGCCAAGCAGGTCGAAGGCCAGGTGCTGCTGTTCGCCATCGGCCCGGACGGGGTGCACGTCGACGGCCTCGACCCGGTCACCGGCCGCGTCGTGCGCAGCCTCGATCTCGACAGCGCGCTGCAGACCAGCCTGCGCCTCGATCGGGGCAACCTGACCACGGGTCTCTACCCGCTCGCCATCAGCGCCGACCAGGAACGCCTCTACCTGCCGGTCGAGGGGGCCAACGGCAACGAGCCACCGCGCTTGTTCGCGGTCGATCGCCAGGGTGCGATCGCCTGGCAGTGGCAGGGCACCGCCGGCCTGCAGCTCGAGATGGTGGCGCGGCGCGGCGACCGCCTCGTCATCGTCGAACGCAGCGAACAGCGACCGGGCCGCATCGTGCTGCTGCGCACCGGCGACGGCAGCGAGCAGCGCACGGCCGTGGTCGGCCCGGACGCCATGCGGCTCAACTGGGAGCGGGCGCTGGTGCCCAACCCGGCGCCGCCGTTCCTCGCGGTGTCGGCGATCGCCGACCTGCAGAGCCGGCAGCGCGAGCTGTTCTGCTTCCCGGTCGAAGGCGACGGCCCGGTGTTCGTCTACGGCCTCGGCAACGAAGACGGCGAGGTGCAGCCGGCGCCGGTGTTCGGCCGGACCGCGGCCGGCGCCGACTTCGTCGCCTTCGGCGTGCAGCCACTGCGCTCCGGCGCCCCGGCCCGCCTCTACGTGCTCGACCTCGTCACCCGCAAAGGCGTGTTGCCGGGCGGCGCCCCCTACCTGCGGCTCGAAACCGCCAGCCGGCCCCAGGTCGCGGGCTTCGGCGCCTACACTGTCGTCACCTCGCGGCAGGGTCTGCTCTTGCTGCGCTCCCCGGACGATCCGAAATGAGCCGCGTGCCCACCACCGCCCTGTTGCTGCTCCACCTGCTCGCCTTGCTCGGCAACCTGCTGCCAGCCCAGGAGACCCTGCGGCGCGGCGCCAGCAACGAGCAGTTGATCGACGAACGCCTGCGCGAAGCGGTCAACAAGGGCCACGTCTGGCTGGCGGCGCGCCAGCAGCCTGACGGTTCGTGGTCCGAACTCGTCGGCTACAAGCTCAACAACGACTACATCACGCTCGACGACCGGCCGCTGCCGCACGTCGGCGTCTCGGCGCTGGCGCTGATCAGCTTCCTCGCCGGTGGCCACCTGCCCGACCGCGGCAAGTACGGCCCGGTCGTCGACCGCGGCATCGACTACGTGCTGCGCTGCGTGCAGGACGACGGCCAGATCATGGACAACGGCACGCGCATGTACAGCCATGCCTTCGCGACGCTGTTCCTGGCCGAGGTCTACGGCATGGTCGACCGGCCCGACGTCAAGCGCGCGCTGCAGCGCGCGGTCGACCTGATCGTCGACTCGCAGAACGCCGAGGGCGGCTGGCGGTACCGCCCGTTCGCGCGCGAGTCCGACATCTCCATCACCGTCTGCCAGGTGCTGGCCCTGCGTTCGGCGCGCAACGTCGGCATCCACGTGCCGATCACGACCATCCGCAACGCGCAGAACTACGTCTACCGCAGCGCCGTGCGCAGCAACGAACGCGTCAACCGCTGGCCCGGCGCCGCGGCCTACGGCGACGACGGCGGCAGCTTCCGCTACCAGAACCGCGACCAGACGCGCGCCACCTTCCCGCTGACCGCGGCCGGCGTCACCACGCTGTATGCCGCCGGTGAATACGACAGCCCGGTGATCCGCGACGCGCTCGACTACATGGATCGCCGCATGCTGTCGTTCAGCGCCGAGTGGAAGCACCACTACTTCTTCTACTACGGCCACTACTATGCGGTGCAGGCCTACTACATCACGGGGGATCCGAAGTGGACGAATTACTTCCGCGCCATCAAGGACATCCTGCTGCGTGAGCAGCTGCCCGACGGTTCGTGGCGCTGCGACCCAGGTCCCGGCCCAGCCTTCGGCACCGCCGTGGCGACGCTGATCCTGCAGATCCCTTTCCAGTACCTGCCGATCTTCCAACGCTGAGGCGGCGGCCCCCGCGCAATCTGTCGTGAGCGAACGCGAAGCCAACAACGATCCCGTGCTGCAGGTGCTGCGGCCCCTGCTCGGTGCCCAGCACCAGCGTCTGCGTGCGCGCTTCTTCGCCCACGGCGTCAGCATCACGTCGGCGCTCGTGCTGGCGGCGCTGCTGTTCGCGTTCGGGCTGGACCGCTGGTTGTTCCTGCCGCTGCCGATCCGCCTGCTGCACAGCCTCGCGCTGGTGTCGCTGCTCGGCTACGGCGCCGTGCGCTTCGTGCGCTACCCGCTGTCGCGGCGCTTCGCCGACCACGACCTCGCGGTGTGGTTCGAGCGCACCTTCCCGACCCTGCATCAGCGCCTCGTCTCGGCGATCCAGCTGCATGCCATGCCGCCCGCAGCGCTGCGCAACCAGTCGCCGGCGATGATCGAGCGCCTGCTCGAAGAGACCGCCGCCGCGGTGCAGGCCCTGCCGCTGCAGCAGCTCTTCGACAGCCGTCGCACCCGGCGCTTCGCTGCCGCAGCCCTGCTGCTGGCGCTCGTCACCGCCCTCGGCGCCCTGTGGTACCCGGCCACCACGAACGCATTCGTCTGGCGGCACCTGGGCTTCGCCGTCGACTACCCGCGCGCCACCACGCTGCGGCTCGAACTGCCGCCGGCCGGCGCGGACCTGCAGCGCTCGGACCAAGACGGCCTGACCGAGCTGGTGTTGCCGGCGGGCGCCGACCTGCACGTGTCGGTGCTCGCCATCGGCACCGTGCCGAAGGAGGTCTGGCTCGACGTGCGCACGCTGCGCGCCGGCCGCGGCGACGAACCGCGGTCGGTGTCGATGACGCCGCGACCGGGCGACCGCTTCCGCCATGTCTTCCGACGCCTCGCCGGCGACTTCGAGTTCCACGCCCGCGGCGGCGACGACGAACATGGCGACCGCCGCGTCGTGGTGCGCACCGTGCACCCGCCGCAGGTGGCTACGCTGAGCGCCCTGGTCACCCCGCCCGCCTACACCGGCGCGGCGGCGGTCACGCAGAGCGGTGGCGCCATCGAAGGCCTGATCGGCGCCGAGGTCGAATTGTCGCTGACCACGACTGCCCCGGTGACGACCGCCGCACTCGTGCTGCTCGAGAGCGGTCGCCGCATCGAGCTCGGGCCGGTGGCGCCGCAAGACGACAGCGGCGCGGCCACGGTCTACCGCGCACGCTTCCGCATCGAGGGCTCCGATCGCTACCAGTGTGAGCTGATCGGCGGCAACGGCCTGCGCAACCCCGACCCCGGCACCTACCCGATCGCCGCGCTGCAGGACTACGCGCCGGTCGGCCGCTGGCTGTTGCCCGACGAGGCCATCGCGCTGTTGCCGACCGGTCTCTTGTGTGTGCGCCTCGAGGCCAAGGACGACTTCGGCCTGGTGCGCGCCAGCCTGCAGATCGAACGCGCCGGCCAGACCACGCTGCAGCAGGAATTGCTCGCCGCAGCACTCCCGGGCGACCCGGCCACCGCCGCCGCCGTGACGTCGCTGCTGCCGACCACGCTGTTCGAGGTCAAGGATCTGCTCGGCGGCGCCGCGGCCGAGAACGACAGCCTCGTGCTGCACCTGCGACTCGCCGACAACCGCCAGCCCGAACCCGGGGCCACCGAGCTGCCGCGGCGCATCGTGCCGATCGTCGACCCGCCCCAGCTCGCCGCCATCATCGGCCGCCAGTTCCGCGGCCTGCGCGAAGAGGTCGCCCAGGCGGTCGACGTGCAGCGTGATCGTCTCGGCCGCCTCCAGGACCTGCTGGCCCGCACTGGGCAACCGACCGGTGAGTTCCCCATGCAGCTCACCGGCATCGAGGTCGGCCAGGGTCGCATCCGCAGCGCCACCGAACGTGTGCACCTCGGCCTGATGCGCGCCTTCGACCTGCACCTTTGGAACCGGCTGGAGACCAGCCAGAACGCCGACAAGGTGGTGCAGCTGTTCGTCGAGCACGGCCGCACGCTGCGCGAAGCGGTGGCCGCCGACCCAGCCTTCTACCGCGACCTCGCCGCGCGCCGCGCCGCCGGCACGCTCGGCGAAATGCCGACGACGCTCGACCCGATCCTCAACATGGTGCAGCTCGCCGATGTGCTCACCTCGACGCGCGCGCCGGCCCTCGCCCGCCTGCTCGCCGAGGCGCAGGTCGCGCGCGACGCCGAACGCGCGCCGCTGCTGCAGCGCGCCGAAGCCGACCAGGCGGCCATGCTGGCGGACCTGGAGCAGCTGCTGCTGCGGCTCGAGGAGTGGAACGACTACCAGGACATGGTGCAGGAGGTGCGGGCGCTGCGCGACAAGCAACGCGAACTGCAGAGCCGCACCGAAGAAGCCCGAGGCCGACAATGAAGACGACCATCCGCGTGCCGTTCGCCCTGCTCGGGCTCGCAGCCCTGCCGTTCGCCGGCCGCGCGCCGGGGCAAACGCCGGCGACGGACCCGGCCCGCGCCGCAGCCGCCGGCAACCAGGACCCGGAGCGCATCGAGCGCCTGCGCCGCGACCAGGACGAGATCCTGCGCAAGGCGGAACGGCTGCAGGCGATGATGCAGCGGCTGCTGCAGCGCTACCAACGCGAGCAGAAGGCCGAGCAGGTGCAGCTGCTCGAACAGGGCCTGCAACACCTCGAGAAATCGGGCATCCTGCGCGAGGTCGCCAACATCCGCGACGACCTCGCCGCCACCGCCTGGACCGAGGCGCTGCGCAAGCAGCGTGAGGTCGTCGACGAACTCGAACGGCTGCTCAACATCCTGCTCGAGCGCAAGTCGATCGAGAACCTCGACCAGCAGGTGCAGCAGCTCACCGAACAGGCGCGTTCGGCGCGTGAGCTCGAACGCCGGCAGCAGGAGCTGATCGACGCCACGCGGCAGGCGCTGCAGCGTGAGGTCAGCGCCGAGCAGCAGCAACTGCTCGACCGCCTGCAGGAGCTGCGCGCCGCCCAGCAGCAGGAGGCGCAGCGCAACTCGGTCCAGGCCGGCACCCGCCGACCGTTCCTCGAAGGTGCCCTGCAGCGGGTCGAGGAGCTGCTGCGTGAGCAAGCCACCCTGGAGCGCGGCCTCGACCACGAGGCCCGCGGCCAACAATCGACGGCGCGCGCGCGCGAGTTCGACCTGCGCGACCTGCAGCAGCGGCTGCAGGAGCTGCAGCAGGACCTCGCCGACCAGCGCGCGCAGCATCAGCTCGGCGAAGCGGCGCAGCAGCTGCAGCAGGCGATGGCCGTCGACGACGCCGCGGCCCGGCAGGAGGCTCGCGACCGGCTCGAGGCCCTGCTGCAATCGGCGCCAAAGCGCGCCCGAGGGCCCGATGGCAAGGCGCGCGACCAGGACTGGGGCGAGCTGCAGAAGCAGCTGCAGGCGACTCCTGCCAACGATGCCGAGGCGACGCAGAAGGCGCTGCAGGACCTGGCCGCACGGGCTGCGGCGCTCGCCGAGGCGCGCCAGCAGGAGGCCAGGTCGAGCACCAGCCGCAACGCCGAGCAGCGTGGCCAGGAGGCAAAGGCCGCGGCGCAGAAGTTGGCCGCGGACGCCGCCGAGGCGCAGCAGCAGGCGGCGGCCAGCCAGCAGGCCGCGCCCGCCGGGCCGACCACGGAGCCGCAGGCGCCCCCCGCCACCGCCGAACAGGCGGCGGCGGACGCCGCGGCCGAGGCGGGCAAGCAGCTCGCCGAAGCGCAGCGCGCCGCCGCCGCCGGGGACACGCAGAAGGCCGAAGAGGCGGTCGAGAAGGCGATGGCCGCCACCGATCGCGCCCTCACGCAGCACCGCGCCGCCAATCCCGACACCGCGCGGCAAGCCGCCGCGATGGCCGCCGAGTCGGCCGCCACCGCCCAGGAACTGCAGAATGCTCCCGATGCCGGCGCCGCCGAGCAGAAGATCGCCGACCACTTGTGCACCGCCACGCAGGCGCAGCGTGAGGTCGAACGTGAGGTCGGCGAAGCGCGCCAGGCCGGCATACGCCCCGCCGCCGAGACCGGGGCTGCGCAGTCGCGGCAGGAGCTCGAGCAGGCCAAGGCCGCGCTGGAACAGGCCTTGGCCGAGGCCGGGCAGGACAGCGCCGCGGCACGTACTGCTGCCGCGGAGCGCCAACAGCAGCTGCGCCAGCAGGCCAAGGCAGCGCAGGAGCAGGCCGCCGCCGCCGCCCGGGACGGCCAGATCGGACCGCAGCAGCAGCAAGCCGCCGAACAGGCGATGCAGCAGGCCGAGCAGCGCATGCAGGCGGCGCAGCAGCGCCTCGAACAGGGCCAGCAGGCCAGCGCCGCGCGCGAACAGCAAGCCGCCGCCGAGGCCGTGCAGCGGGCGATGGACGCGATCCGGCAGCACCAGCCGATGAGCAAGCAGCAGCAGCAGAAGCTGGCCGAGATGGCCAGGCAGCAGCAGCAGCTCGCCGAGGACATCGTGCGGCTGGCCGAGGAGCTGAAGAAGCGCGAGAACAAGCCGGCCGAGCGCGCCGCCGAGCAGGCCGCCGATGCCGCCCGCAAGGCGCAGCGGGCGATGGAGCAGGGCGACGAGGACGCAGCCCAGCAGCAGCAGGAGCAGGCCCGCGAGAAGCTCGAAGAAGCAGCCCAGCAGCTCGACGAGGAGAAGGACCGCTACCAGGACCTGCGCCAGGAGGAGCTGCTGTTCCGCATGAAGGAGGAGCTGACGGCGCTGCTCGACAAGCAGCGCCCGATGACCGCGGCGACGCTCGAAGCGCAGGCTGCCGGTGCCGAGCTGTCGCGCCCCGTGCGTCGCAAGCTGAACCAGCTCGGCGAGGAAGAGCAGGGGCTCGCGGCCAAGGTCGACCAGATGGTCAAGGCGCTCAGCGAGGAGGGCAGCCAGGTCTACCGCGCCGTGCTGCAGGCCAATCTCGACGACCTCGGCGAGATCGCCAGGCGCCTGGCCGGGCGCAACCCGGACCCGGGCCGGTTCACCACGCTGATGCAGCAGGACGTCGAACGGCGCACCGAGCAGCTGCTGGCCGCGCTCGAAAGGGAGCGGCTGCGCCGCGAACAGGACCGGCAACAGCAGCAACAGCAGCAGGGCCAGCCGAACCAGAGCAAGAACCGCTTCAACGAGCAGCGCAAGAAGCTGGTGTCGCTGATCGCCGAGCTGGAGATGCTGAAGCAGCTCGGCGTCGACACCCGCCGCGCCACCGACGACCTGCGGGCCCTCGTCGACGCCAACGGCGGCGACGCGATCACCGACGCCGAGGTCAACCTGATCGAGCGGCTCGCCAACCGCCACGCCGAGATCACCAAGTTGTTCGCCCAGATCAAGCAGGGCGTCGAGCAGTCCCTGCAGGCGATGCAGGGCGGCGACGACCAAGGCCAAGGCACCGGACGCTGAGGAACCCCATGCGCATGCCCCTGTTCGCCTTCCCGTTCGGCCTCGTGGTGCTGCTGGCGGCGCCGCTCGCGGCCCAGCAACCCGACCCGGCCCGCGAGATCCAGGAGATCGCCCGCACCGTCGACGAGCAGCTCAAGGAGATCGACCGCCTGCTGCTCGAGTCGAGCAAGAAGAACCAGGCCCGCAGCGAGCCGAAGGGCAAGCTGCAGCAGGCCCACGAACACAGCCGCACGGTCGAGGACGGCATCAACCGCCTGATCGAGAAGCTCAACGAGATGAAGAACCAGAGCGGCGGTGGCGGTGGCGAGTCGAACGACTCACAGCAGGGGCAACAGGACCAGCAGCAGCAGCAGCAAAACGGTGGGCAGCAGCAGTCCGGTGGCCAGCGCCGCGAGAACCAGACCCCCGACTTCGTACAGCAGCCGCGCTCCGGCCAACAGCCTGGGCAGGAGCAAGGGCAGCAGCAGCAGGGCAAGAACCAGAGCCAGCAGCCGGGCCAGCAACCAGAGCCGTCCCCTGGCCAACAGCCGATCGACGGCAAAGCCGACGCCGGCGCCGGCGAGAACCGCATCGGACCGGCCAAGCCGGAGGGCGACACCGGCCCCGGCAATCGTGGCCAAGGCGCCGACAGCTGGGGCGAACTGCAGAGCTACGTGAACTTCCTGAAGAACCGCGGCTCATCGCCGAAGGTGCCCGAGAAGTACCGCAAGTACTGGGAAGCCTACCTCAAGCAGAACCGCGGCAACGGCGGCAAGTGACGCGCGGTGGTGCAGTCCGCTCGGGCTCGGCAGCGCAGCCGGAGCTCAGCGGAAGCCGTCGGCGGCGAGGATCGGTTCGCGGCGCGCCCCGATGTTGAGGCAGATGGCCAAGCCCAACAACCCAGCCCAGGTGGAGCTGCCGCCGTAGCTGACCAGCGGCATCGGCAGGCCCGTCGAGGGCACCAGCCAGCCACACACGGCGACGTGGCACAACGACTGCGCGCCGATCCACGCCGCGACGCCGACGCAGACGAGGCGGCCGTAACGTTCCCGGGTGCGCGCCGCGACCCACAAGAGCCCGAACACGACGGCGGCGATGCAGCCGAGCACGAGCAGGCAACCGAGCCAGCCGGTCTCTTCCCCGACCACCGCGAACACGTAGTCCTCGCTGCGGTACGGCAGGAAGTCGTAGCGGTTCTGCGGGCCCTGGCCGAGGCCGTAGCCGGTGAGCCCGCCCGATCCGAGCGCGATCAGCGACTGCCACGGCTGGTAGCCGGCGTCGCGCAGCACCTGGCGCACTTCGATCTTGTGCAGGTCGGCGTCGGACCAGCTCCAATGCTGCAACCAGACGCTGACCCGTTCCTGCTGGTAGTCGTGCATCAGTTCGAAGTAGGCGAACACCGCCAGCGCGGCGCCGATGCCGACCACGAGCAGGATGCTGCGGCCGGACGCGCCGGCGGCGTAACACATCGCCAGCAACACCGGCCCGAGCACGAGCGCGCTGCTGAGGTCGGGCTGGCGCAGGATCAGCAGCGCCGGCACCGCGACGACCAGCATCGGCAGGAACAGGCCATCGAAGGTGTGGGCGCGGCTCTTGAAGCGCAGCAGCGCGGCGAGCGCCAGCACCACGGCGAGCTTGGCGAACTCGCTCGGCTGGATCGAGAAGCCCGGGAACGCATACCAACGCCGGGCGCCGTTGATCTCGGGCGCGAACAGCGGCAGGCCGAGCAGCGCCAGCACCGTCGCCCCGTAGAAGAACCACGACAGGCGCATCAGGTGCACGTAGTGCGGCAGCAGCACGAAGAAGCCGAGGCCGAGGCCGCAGGCGACGAACAGCCCCTGCCGGCCCTGCTGGGCGCTGAACAGGGCGTCGTCGCGCGTCGCCGAGCCGATGAAGACGAGGCCACACAGGCATACTGCGGCGACGGCGAGCACGATCCAGCCGTCGACGTGGCGCAGCACGTCGAGCTTGCGCCGGCTCTGGCTCGCCCAGTGTGTCCATTCGTTCATCGCCCGCCCTCCGGCGCCAGGTAGCGCGCCCGCAGCGTCGGGTCGGCCTGCAGATCGGCGAACAGGTCGGTGGCGATCTGGCCGGCGGCGTCGCCGCCGTGCACCCCGTCCTTGACCCAGTAGACGACGGCGCAGAACACCAGCTGCACCCCCGCCTCGCCGGCGGGCGGCAGGTAGCCGGCGAGCCAGCCGTTGTTCTGGTCCTGCGGCCCGACCTCGGCGGTGCCGGTCTTGGCGTGCACCTGCAGCTCACGCAGCAGCGGCAACCGGCGCGCCGTGCCGGTCTCGACACACTCGCGCATGCCGCGGCGCACGACCTCGAGTTCGGCCTCGACATCGTCGAGCGCCACCCGCGGCCGCGGCTCGCCGGCCGCGAAGCCGAGCGTCGGCAACGCCCCGGTGGCGATCGCGGCATAAGCGCGCGCGACCGCCAGCGGCGAGGCTGCGACGCCATAGCCGATGGCGCGATTCGGCAGCACGATGCCCTCCAGGTGCCGCGGCGCGCTGACGCCGATGCCCCGCACGCGCTCCTGCCAGCAGGCGGCGAAGGCATCGTCGGCGGCGGCTGGAGGCTGCAGACCGAAGCGTCGCAGCGCGCGGGCCACCCCCGCTTCGCCGAGGCCGATGCCGACCTGATAGAAGAAGAAGTTGCAGGAGTCGCCGATCGCGTGCACCGGGTCGCGACCGGCCTGCCAGTGCGCGTGGCTGCAGTGCAGCACGGTGCCGCCGAAGCGGAAGTCCTTGCTGCACGGCTCCAGGCTGTCGAGGTCGCAGTGTGGCCGCCCCACCACCATGCTCTGCAGCTGTTCGACGAGCAGGAATGGCTTCACCACCGAGCCGAGCGCGCCGTTGCCGGGCCAGACCACGCCGGGCACGTCGGGCACCGAAGGGCTGACGATCGGAGCCCCGGCGTAGGCCAGCACGTCGCCGCTCGCCGCGTCGATCACCGCCACCGCCGCCTCGACCTTGGCCTGATCCGCCGCGTCGGCGTGCAGATCGCGGTTCTTCTGCCACTCGCGCACCACCGCCCGCTCGGCGACCTGCTGCAGGTCGACGTCGATCGTCACCCGCACGTCGTCGCCGGGCTGCACCCGCAGGTGGCTCCACAGCACGTGCTCGCGGCTCTTGCTGTCGCGCTCGACGAAGCGCATGCCGAGCCGGCCCGCCAGTTCGGCGTCGAACCAGGACTCGAAGCCGCGGGTGCCGCGCCGTTCCCGCAGCATCATCGCCCGCTTGTACTCCCCTTCCGCCTCGGCGCGCAGCAGCTCCTGCTCCTGCGGCAGCTCGGCCACCCCTTCGGGCACCAGGTCGTCGAGCCAGTCCGTCGGCAGCAGCCGCTCGCGCACGCCGTCGAACCAGTCCTTCTGCAGATCCTGGCGGTCGAGGTCGGCCACCGTGCCGATCAGCACCGCGAGGGAACTGCTGGCCGGGCGCACCGACCGCCGCGTCACCGCCGGCGACACCTCGATGCCGGGATGTCGACGGGCGCCGATGCGCAGCTCGGCCGCCAGCTCGAACGGCACCTGGTCGGCGAAGGTGCGCGCGACCTCTTCGATCAGGCTGCCGTACTTGACCTTGCCGGCCACCGTCCACGCCACGCGCTGCCGGCCGAGGCTGGCCCGCCGCAGGCTCTCCAGCGTTTCGAACAGGCCTGGCACGGGCTCCGGCGGGTCGATGGCGCCCTGGGCCAGACGCTGCCGTTCGGCGGCGAGCGTGGCTTCGAGTGCGGTCAGCTCGTCCAGGCTGTGCTGGAATGCCTCCATCAGCCGGGCCGCCGGCACGTCGAGCACGTCGCCGACGACGCTGTCGTCATTGCTCTGTGCGGCGGCGCGCAGGGCGCCGTAGACGAGCGACCGCGAGTACCCCGAAGTGCTCGCCAGCAGCGTCGTCGCGGCCCGGCCGAGTTCGCTGGCCACGGCCTTCGACAGCACACGCGGCCGCAGCAAGCGGGTCGGCATCGCCAACAGGTCGTGTGCCGCCTGCATCGGCCCGAGTGCGCCAGGCAGGTAGCCGTAGGTGGTGCCTTCGCCACCCGGCTGCAAGCGCGCGAGCTGGGTGGCGCCGTGCACCGCCGCTCCCACCACATGCCACTGCCGGAAGCGCACGTAGAGCACCGCCAGCTCGGTCTTCGGTTCGTCGTAGGCGAGTACGCGGCCGAAGCGATCGAGCAGGCTGCCGCGCTGGCTCGGCACCGAGCGGAACGACCAGCGGTTCTCCTGGCTGCGCCGCGCCCACACCGCGTGGTCCCGCAGCATCAGGGCGGCCAGGTGCAGCATGACGACGCCGATCCCGGCGCCGAACAGCCACGCCAGCACCGAGATGCGCGTGCGGGTCGTGGTCACGGTGCCACCTCGACGAAGGCGCGGCACGGCGGCAGCCGCTGCACCAGCCACAGCAGCGGCGGCAGCAACAACACCGCCCAGACGATCGTGAGGCCATCGAGGTGCGCACTCGACGACGGCTGCTGGAACCACTGCCCGCACAGGCCGGTCAACTTCGGCACCGCGATGGCCGCGAGCACGGCGCCGAATGCCTGCAGCAGCCAGGGCTGGCGGAACGCAAGGCCGCGCAGCGGCAACAGCAGCGCGACCGGCACGCCGAGCACGAGGATCTGCACCGGCAGCGACGCCTCGTCGACCATGGCGCGGCCGAGCGCGACGCCGAGCAAGAGCCACGGCAAGGCGCGGCGGTCGGCGACGAGGGCCAGGAACAGACACGCCAGCACGGCCATGTCGATCGGCGGCAGCCCGGCGTCGCGCCAGACGCCGGCGAGCAGGAAGCCCTGCGGCGCCAGCAGGAACCACCAGAACCAGCGCCTCACGACCCCGCCTCGCCGACGATGACCTCGACCGCGTGCGGTCCCGGGCGCAGCGGCGACCGCACGATCAGGAGCTCGGGATCGTCGGCGTGAGGTGTGGCGCGGCCGATGTAGAGCCCAGCCGGGCAGTGCAGGCCGTTGCTGCCCGTGAACAGGTAACCGGCCCCGAGCCGGGGGCTCACCCGCGCGTCGGCGCTGCGCCAGCGCAGGTAGGCCCGTTGGTCTTCGCCGTCGACGACCTCGCCCGCCATCTCGATCGGGGCAAGGTCGGGGGCGTCCGGCAGCAGGATCAGGCTCCAACGTTGCCGCGACAACGCGAACGAGGTCACCAGACCGCCCCCGAACCAGAGGCCGCGCGCGGTGCCGACGAACAGCCCGTCCTGCACGATCGCCGCCCCGGTGGGTACCGACGCGTCCGCGAGCAACAGGTGGCGGCCGTGAACGGCGCCCGGCAGGTCGTGTACGAGGCCGGGCACACGCCGCCGGCTGCGGAACGGCGCGGGAGCCACGCGGTCGGTCGCCGCGGCCGCCGGTCGCCACACCACGACGTGCGACAGCGCCGCCGCATCGAACGGCGGCAGCACGTAGACCCCGATCGTCAGCGGCTGCTGGTCGGCGGTCGCCTGGTAGCCCCACACCCGCGTCTGGCCGAGCAGCAAGCCCGCCGGCACGGCATCAAGCGCCGACCGCGGCAACGTGCGCACCTCGAGGCCGTCCTGCTGCAAGCGTGCGGCGCGGTACGGATCGTCCCACAGCTCCACCCGCAGCGGCGCTGGATCGACGGCCGCCGCCGGACCGACGACGAACCGCAAGCTGCCGCCGTCGGCGAGCTGCAAGCCGGCCAGGTTCGGCGGCGCCGCGGCGGCGTTCAGCAACTGCACGCGGGCCGGATCCGCGGGGCTGTCCTTGGCGGCGGCGCCGAAGCCGGGCCGCAGCAACCAGCCCAACAGCGTCTCGCCTTTCGTCACCCACGGCGAACACGCCGCCAGCTCGGCATGACTGTGGTCGAGCAGCAGCTCGCTGACGCGACCACCGCCGCCGCGGCGCGAGGCCACCAAGACCGCGCATGACACCGGCTCGAACCCGGCCGCCAGACGTTCGCCGGCGTCGGCGCGGTCGTGCCGGGCCGCGCGCGAC
Source organism: Planctomycetota bacterium (assembly GCA_016793265.1). GTDB lineage: Bacteria > Planctomycetota > UBA1135 > UBA1135 > UBA2386 > JAEUHT01. The sequence continues at coordinate 17,004 of JAEUHT010000229.1, read as the reverse complement.
TCGAGCTGCTCGCTGAGCGCGAGGCGCTGCCGCTGCAGATCGGGGGCCGCCGCCATGGCCGGCGATCCGGCCAGGCGCGCGAACCAGCGCGGCAACAGACAGGTGGCGCCGAGCAGGCTGCGTTCGAGCGGCGCGAACACCGCCGGCAGCGTCAGCCAGCACAAGGCGAACAGCAGCATGCCGTACAACCCGACTGGGAAAGCCCGCGGCCGTTCGCGCATGCGGTCACCTCATGCCTCCGGGCCAGCCGGCGGGGCAGAACCCGCCACGCCGCTCCGGCGCGCCATCATCCGAGGTCTTCGCCACCTTCGAGGAACTGCGAGTAGAGCTCGAGGTTCTCGAGGAAGATGCCGGTGCCGCGCGCCACGGCTTCGAGCGGTCGTTCGGCGACGCGGACGTCGAGCTCGGTCTCGCGCGAGATCATCTCCGGCAGGCCGCGCAGCAGCGAACCGCCGCCACACAGCGTGATGCCGGCGTCCATGAGGTCGGCGGCGAGTTCGGGCGGTGTGCGTTCGAGCACGGACTTGATGGCGCCGATGACCTTGCGCACGGGCTCCATCAACGCCTCGCGCACGTCGGCCGAGGTGATGATCGCGCGACGCGGCAGGTTGACCAGCGAATCGCGGCCTCGCACCTCTACCTGGATCTCCTCTTCGAGCGGCAGGCAGCTGCCGGCGGCGATCTTGAGGCGCTCGGCGGTGATCTCGCCGATCAGCAGGTTGTACTTGGCGCGGATGTACTGGGCGATGGCGTCGTTGAAGTCGTCGCCGGCGACGCGCAGGCACTCGGCGATGACGACGTTGGCGAGCGAGATGACCGCGACCTCGCTGGTGCCGCCGCCGATGTCGACGATCATCGAGCCGCGCGGCTCGTGCACGGGCAGGCCGGCGCCGATCGCCGCGGCCGTTGGTTCGTCGACGAGGAACACGCGTCGGGCGCCGGCGCGCTCGGCGCTGCCGATCACGGCGCGCTTCTCGACCATGGTGATGCCCCACGGCACGGCGATGACCAGGCGCGGCCCGACCAGCTTCTTACCGCCGCACGCCTTCGCCATGAAGTAGCGCAGCATCTTCTCGGTGATCTCGAAGTCGGCGATGACGCCGCTCTTCATTGGCCGTACGGCCTGGAAGCCCGGCGGGGTGCGGCCGAGGTACTCGAGCGCCGCATCCCCGACGGCCATGCCATCGAGCAGCACTTCACTGGTGCCCTTGCGCACGGCGACCACCGAGGGTTCGTCGAGCACGATGCCCTTGTCGCGCACGAACACCAGCGTATTGGCGGTGCCGAGGTCGATGCCGAGATCGACCGAGAAGCCGCGCAGCAGCCATTCGAAAGGTTTGACCATATGCCCCTCGGGCGGCCCACCTCGATGGCGTGGGCGAACCATGACCAGCAGACGAGTCGCCGTGGACCAAACGGCGATGCGGCCAGGGTAGCGAGCGCGCCTCCGGTAGCAACGGATTCTTCGGCGTGGCGCGAACCGCCTGCGCGCCAGAGATCGGCAGCAAGCGCCGCAAACGACACCGCCCACGCCGACCTGAAACTCAGGCCGGCGCGGGCGGTGCACGATCGTCTTCTTGGTGCGCGGCAGCGCGCGGCTGCAGCGTCGGCGGGCTCAGGCCCCTAACTGTCTCAGGCCCCGTAGGCCCTATCAGGCCCCGTAGGCCCCTATCAGGCCCCGTATGCCTTGTTCGCCATGACGACCAGCATGATGGCGCCGATCATCACGAAGAAGGTCGTCAGGATGATGCCCTCGTCGATGCCGAGGCCGGGCTTGGCGACGACTTCGACGTCATCGACAGTGGCGGCGGCGGCGGGTGCGTTCTTCTTGGCCATGGCAGGTTCTCCTGTGGTTTGGAATCGGAGGCCAGGCCTCAGTTGGTCTGCGTGGCGGCCTTGTCGCCCTCGCGGATCACGCCGTTGACGAGGCGCACGTTGCAGAGCAGCGCGTTGGCGCTGGCTTCGAACTTGGTCGCCACGGCTTCGCCCTTGTAGGTCTTGCCGTCGTAGATCGCGAAGCTCAGGCCGCCCTTGTTGACGTGCTCCTGCACATCGACGTTGCCGGGGTTGTCGCTGAGCTGGATCGTGCACAGCTTGCCGCTGGCGTTGGTGACGACGCCCGCGAGCTGCGGCACCGCCATGGCTTCCATGAAGCCCTTGGCCTTGGCGACCTGCACCAGCAGGGTCAGCTCGTTCTTGTCCTTGGTCAGGCCGGCGATGTCGAGTTCGCGACCCTTGATGGTCTCCTCGAGCGAGGCGATGGTCGTGCGCAGCGTGCGGTTCTCGGCGTCGGACGCGTTCTTGGCGTTGACCGCCTCGTCCTTCACCTTCTGGTCGGCGATCGCCATCTTGTAGGCGGCCTCGGCCTTCTCGAAGGCGGCCTTCGAGTCGGTCTGGTAGGCCGTCAGCGACGACGCCATCGTCTTCAGGTCGGCTTCCTGCGACGACGTCAGCCCTTCGAGGCGCTTGTTGTCGTCCATCAGGCGGGCGATCTGGTTGCGAGCCTCGCCGAGCGCGGTCTCGTTGGCCGTCTTGGCGTTCTCGAAGTTGTTGCGGTCCTTCTCCAGCCCGACGATGGTCTGCGCGGCCTTCTCCTGGTCGGCCTTGCGCCCGGCCTGCTCGGCCTCGAGGCGGATCTTGAAGTTGTTGGAGGTCTGCAGGTGCGTGCCGGACACCATCAGGAAGCCGACCGCAAGACCGAGATTGAGGACGATGAACACGCGACCGATGGGACTCATGGTGACCAGGTAACTCCTAACTCGAGCTCTTGCACTTGCTCAGCATGGCGAACGGAGGGCCGTGTTGCTGCCGAGCGATGCAGGAAGGACTACAACCAGAGGGGATGTGGAAGACGATCGATGGCCTGCCGCGGCCTCCGTGTTCCAGCGAACCGGACATGGTGGAGACCGCTCCCCAGCGAGAGGGGCTGCCGGGGGGCCGCGGAATCCTAACTCCATGCCCGGGACCGTCAAGAACCACTTCCGCGGGCAGCACCGGAGGGACCGGGGCCAGCCGCGGCCGTGAAGGCCGGTGGGGCTGAACGGAGTCTAGCCCGCCGCACGAGGCTGTGCAGGAACAACAGCCCGAGGCCGAGACCGGCGAGCGGACCGGCGGCGGCTCGGGTCCATGCCATGGCCGGCAGCTGCCCGGCGCCGAGCGGGACCTCGGCGCGCAGAATTCGCGCAGCCGGCTGGCGCCCTGCCACCACGGGCAGTTGTTCCCGCCGGCGACCGTCGGCCCCCACCACCACGCTGCAGCCGTCCTGGGTGCAGCGCACGAGCGGCGTGGCGGTCTCCAGCGCGCGGCAGACCGTCATCGCCACGAGCTGGTCGAGTTCGTTGCCGCCGCGGAACCACGACTCGTTCGACAGCACGAGCAGCAGTCGGGCACCGGCCGCCACCTGGGCGGCGGCCGCGGCCGGATAGGCGTTGTCGTAGCACAAGAGCGTGCCGAAGCGCGTGCCATCGGCCGCCGCGAGCGGCGGTCGTTCTGCACCGGGCACACAGGCTGGCAGCTCCTGGTGGAACGTCTGCCGCGCCAGCGTCTGCAGCCACGACCGCAGCGCCGCCGGCATGAGGCCGACGAACGGCACGAACTCGCCGGCCGGCACCAGCACCCGCTTCTGCTGATAGCCGAGCACCTGGCCGCGCTTCAGGTCGACGATGCACGCTGCCGGGGTCTCGCCGGTGTCGCCCTCGACCTCGGCCCCGAGCACGAGGCGCGTCGGGCCAGCGTGCACCAGCCGCAGCCGCCGGTCGAGCCCGCGCAAGCCCAGGCGCGCGCGACCGGCATCGATGTCGCGAGCGCGCAGCACCTCCGGCAGACTGCTCTCCGGCCACACCAGCAGGTCCGGCGCCGCGACGGCGAGCTCCCGCTCGCTCGGCACCAGGTAACGCTCTTCGAACAGGCGCAACCAGGCATCGTGGTCGTCGCGGCGCTGGGCTTCGATCCACTCGTCCTGCGGGTGGAAGCCCGGTTCGATCGCGGCGAGGCGCAAGCTGCCTTCGCCGGCGCAGGCGGCCTGCAGCAGCGTGCCGAGCACGGCGCTCGCGACGTAGATGCCGACGGTGATGGCGACGGCCCGCAACGACCGGCCCCACGCCGGCACCGCCGTGCGCCAACTGCGTACGAGCTGGACCAGCGTCGCCGCCAACGCCGCCAGCAGCGCGTTGACGAACGCTTCGCCGCCGACCGTGATCGGCGCCAGCAGCACGGGCAGCGTCCACAACGAATGGCACGGCTGGCCGTGGGGATAGTGGATCTCCGGCATGCCCGCGCGCAGCCAGAACGAGCCGGCAGTGGCGACCGCGAAGACCGTCCCCTGCCAGCGGGGAGCCGCGCGCGTCACGCGGGCGGCGAGCAGGTAGTAGAGGCCGCCGACGAGCACGATGGCGCAGAGCCCGGCGAACGCGAAGTGCCGCACCGACCACGAGAACCACAGCATGTGGGCGCAGCCGAACAGATACGCGTGCCGCCCCGGCCGCGGGCTCGCGGTCGCGATCGTGAACCACAGCATCAGGCCGAGCAGCAGCGGCGCCAGAGCCAGCGGGGTCGACAGCGGCGGCGAAGCGGCGCCGAGCGCCGCCCCGCCGAGCAGCGCCCACACCGACCACCTGGCACCACCGCACGCATTCGGGCCGCTCACGGCAGTCGCACCCCATCGGCGCGGCCGACGATGGACACGGCCACCTCGGCGCCCGGCGCCACCTGCCCCGGGACCTGCCCCGGGACCTGCCCCGGGATCAGCGCGTAGACGTCGCCGTGCAGCAGCGCGAACGGATCGCCGCTCGCCGACGGCCGCAGCAGTTCGACCACGACCTTGCCGTCGGCGCCGAGTCGCAGCCGGGCGACGCTGGCCTGCAGGCGCGAGTTGGCCTTCCAACCGGTGCTCACCTTCGCCACCGCCGTCCAGTCCCCGGCCTCGCCGCCGGCGAGGCGCAGCAGCAGCGGCCGCACCAGCAGATCGAACACCGTGAACGTCGACGCTGGATTGCCGGGCAGGCCGAACACCCACCGTGGCGCGTCAGCGGCTGCGGCGCCGCTGGTGATGGTGCCGAACAGGGTCGGCTTGCCGGGCTTGAGGTCGATGCCGTGGAAGACCGTCTGCATGCCGAGCGCCGCCAGCGCCCCGTGCACGAGGTCGTGCGTGCCCTTGCTGACGCCACCAATCGTCACCAGCACGTCCGCCGCCGCCAGCCCTTGCGCGAGCAGCCGCTGCAGGGCGACCGGTTCATCGGGGGCGATGCCGAGGCGCAGCGCTTCGCCACCACACGCTTCGATCTGCGCCGCCACCGCCCACGAGTTGCTCTCGCGCACCTGATGCGGCGCCGGCGTCTCGTGGATCGGCACCACCTCGTCGCCGGTGGCGACGATGGCGACCCGTGGCCGGCGCCGCACCACGACTTCCTGGTGGCCGAGCACCGCCAACACGCCGATCGCCGCGGCGTCGATGCGGTGCCCCGCGGCCAGCACACGCTGCCCGGCCGCCAGCTCGCTGCCGCGGCGGCGTATGTTCATGCCCGCCGCTATGGCGAGAGGGAACGTCACGCGCGCGCCGCCGAAGCCGCTGCTGGCTTCGACCGGCACCACGGTGTCGACGCCCGCCGGCACCACCGCCCCGGTCATGATGCGCACGGCGGCACCGGCTGGCACCACGCCCGCGAACGGCGCGCCGGCGAGGCTCTCGCCGATTACCGGCAACTCGCTGCCCGCCGGCAGCCCCGACGCACCGGCCGCCAACGCGAAGCCGTCCATCGCCGAACGATCGGTCGCCGGCCACTCCCCGTCGCTGTGTATCGCGGCGGCGAGGTGCCGCCCGCAGGCGCGCCCCAGCGGCACGCGTTCGACTTCGACCAGGGGCAACGCCGTGGCGAGCACCTGGGCACGAGCATCCTGCAGCGGCAGCAGACCAGCCATCGCCGCACCTTCCTGTGTGGTCGTGCCGCGCGCAAGCACCGAGTCGGCGGCGGCGGCAACAGCGGTCAGCCGCGGACCACGGTCACCAGCAGTTGGCCGGTGTCGGTGCCGAGGCAGATGGCGAAGCCCCCGGCGTCGACGCGGTCGAGCAGCGCCCCCGCCTCGTCGTCGCCGACCTCCTGCGGCAGGCTCAGCACCATGCCCTCCTCACCCTCGGTCATCTTCATGACCAGCTCGCCGCCGAAGATGTTGGCCAGCTCGGTGACGACGGCGCGCGCGTGTTCGTCGACGTCGAGGTCCTCGCTGTCGATGCCGAGCATGCCGCTGGCGACCTCGCCGACGAGTCCTGCCGTCGCCGAGACGCAGAGTTTGACCGCGACCGGCCCCGTGGCGCCGACGACGGCGTGGGCGATCGACTTCGCCATCACCTCGCCGGGCGTTTCGTCGCAGGGGTCGCAGATGACGAAGGCCATGCGCTCGAGCGCGCTCGCCAGCACGCCGGTGAAGCTCTCGGCTCCGATCGTATGCATCACCATCTCACTTGCCCTCGAACATGACGCCGACCAGGGCCCGCAGGTCCTCCGGTTCGAATGGCTTGCGCAGATAGTGCTCGACCCCGAGCTCGGTCATTCGCGCCAGCCGCTTCTTGTTGCCCTCGGTGGTGACCAACGCCACGCGCGTCGCGGCGAGCTCGGGCCGGCGGGCCTTCTCCTCGACGAACTGGTAGCCGTCCATCACCGGCATGTTGATGTCGAGCAGCACGATGTCGGCAGGCTCCTTGCTGAGCGCATCGAGCGCCTCCTTGCCGTTCTGCGCCTCGCGCACGTTCTCGGCCGAGGCGCCGGCCTGCAGCACCGCCCGGCGCGCGGTGGCGCGCAGCAGCGGCGAGTCGTCGACGATCAGGATGCGGTAGTTCATGGCTCGATTCCTCGCGTCACGGGCACCTTCATGCCGGGCGCCCACAGCACCTTCTCTCCCTCGCGCGAACGGATGCGCACCTCGCCGGTGGCCAAGGTGAGCGTCATGGTGCGGGCGGTGCCGCCGCCGGTGTCCTCGGCGCTCAACGTCACCCCCATCTTCCACAGCACCTTGCGCAGGATGGTGCGGTTGCGCTTGCCGATCGCCATGGCCGCCGCGCCCTCGAGGATCTCGGCGCCACCCGCGGCGACGACGACGAAGCGCGAGGCCACCGATCCGCTCTCGGTCAACTTCCGCCACAACAGCGGGATGCCCGTGGTGGCGTACATGAACGGCTTGAGCTGCTTCGGATCCCCCTGCTCGGCGGGCTGCGGCAACATGTAGTGCAGCAGGCCGCCGGTCTTGGTGACCGGATCCCAGGCCGAGAGCCCGATGCACGAACCCAGCGCGTAGGTCACGAGCTGCGTCTGCGGTTCGCGCGCAATCGCCATGTCGGCGACGCCGACGATCTGTGCGTTCTGGAGCCCTGGCGATGCCACGGGTCACGCACCTTGGCTCAGCAGGGTCGGGTCGAGATCACTGATGACACGCTCGATGTCCAACAGGATCAGCACACGGTCCTTCAGCTTGGCCAGGCCGGCGATGTAGTCGCCGGCGGCGTTGGCGCAGCGCGGCGTCGGCTCGAAGTGCTCGGCGCCGATCGTCATCACCTCGCTGACGGTGTCGACGATGCAGCCGACGCGGAAGGCGTTGTCCTGGTCCTTGCCGACATCGACGACGACGATGCAGGTCTCGTTGGTGAACGGCGCCGGCTCCATGCCGAACTTCCGCCGCAGATCGAGCACCGGGATGATGCGACCGCGCAGGTTGATCACGCCGAGCACGTAGTCGGGCGTGCGCGGCAACGGCGTCACGTCGACCATGCCGATGATCTCACGCACCTTGAGGATGGCGATGCCGTACTCCTCCTTCGACAGCTGGAAGGAGAGGAACTTGCCGGCGGCGAAGACGCCGGCGGCCCCCTGGTTCGGGGCGACTGCAGTGCTGGTCATGGTGGATCCTGTCTACGCGCTGAGAGCCGATTCGATGAGGGTGCCGACGTCGACGATCAGCGCCACGCGCCCGTCGGTCATGATCGCGCCACCCGAGAGCCCGGTGACCCGTTCGCGCGGCATGCCGAGCGACTTGATCACCACCTGTTGCTGGCCGAGGATCTCGTCGACGAACAGGCAGCTGCGCATGCCGTCGACCTCGACCACGATCAGGATGCCCTCGGCGAGGTCGTCGAGACCGTCGCCCTGGGCGAAGATGTCCTTGAGCCGGTAGACCGGCAGCACGGCGCCACGCACGTGCACACATTCGCCGCGGTCGACGAGGTGGTGCACGTCGTCGGCCGACGGCCGGAAGCTCTGCTCGATGCTGAGGGTCGGCAGCACGAAGCGGTTGCTGCCGACACGCACGACCATGCCGTCGATGATCGCCAGCGTCAGCGGCAGGCGCATGCGGAAGGTCGTGCCTTCGCCGGGGCGGCTGTCGATCTCGATCTTGCCGCGCAGCGCCTCGATGTTGCGGCGCACGACGTCCATGCCGACCCCGCGCCCACTGAGGTCGGTGACCTTCTCGGCCGTCGAGAACCCAGGCAGGAAGATCAGGTTGTAGACCTCGGCGTCGCTCATCGCCTGCGGGTTGGTGTCCGGCGGCAGCACGCCCTTCTCCAGCGCCTTGCTGATCAGCTTCTGGCGGTCGAGGCCACGGCCGTCGTCGCGGATCTCGATCACGATCGAGCCGCCCTGGTGGTAGGCGCTCAAGGACAGGCTGCCCTCGGCGTCCTTGCCCTTGCTGCGGCGATCGTCCGGCGCCTCGATGCCGTGGTCGATCGCGTTGCGGATCATGTGCACGAGCGGATCGGAGATCTGCTCGACGACGTTGCGGTCGAGCTCGGTCTCCTCACCTTCGATCACCAGGGCCACCTTCTTGCCGGACTTGCCGGCGACGTCGCGCACCAGCCGCGCCATCTTCTGGAAGGTCGCCTTGACGGTGACCATGCGCAGCGACATCGCCGCCTCCTGCAGATCGCGCGTGATCTTGCCGACCTGGCCGATGTTGCGCGCCAACGACTGGCTGTCGAGCCGCTGGATCGCCGGGTCCTGCAGCACCATCGACTGCGCGATCACGAGCTCGCCCACCATGTCGACGAGCATGTCGAGCCGCGTCGTGCTGACCTTGATCGTGCGCTCGACGCGCGGTCCCTTGCCGTCCCCTTCCGTGGCCGGGGCCGCCGGAGCCGGGGCCGACTTCGGCGTCGCCGCCGGCGGACGCTGATTCGCCGCGGGCGCCGGCTTCGGCGCCGGCTTCGGGGGTATCGCCGGCGGCTCCTGCACCGGGGGCGCCACGGCAGCCGGGGCAACCGGCGGTGGCGAACTCGGTGCCGGCGGGGCCTCATGGCGCGGCGCCGCGGAGGGCACTTCGACGGCATGTTGGCGCACGGTGCCGCCGGCGGCCGCCGCGACCAACCGCGAGATCAGCAGCTTCCACTCGCGCTGCGAAGGCCCCGGCGCGCCTTCGAGCGAGTTGATCATCTGCTGGATCATGTCGCCCGCCGCCAGCACGAGGTCGATCTCCATCGTGCCGAAGGTCAGCCGGTGCGAACGCGCGCCGTCGAGCAGCGTCTCGGCTGCGTGCGCCAGTTCGACCAGCGGCGTCAGGTTCAGGAACCCGCCCACTCCCTTGATGGTGTGGAAGGCGCGGAACGTCAGGTTGACGCTCTCCAGGTCCTCCGGGTCACTGCTGAGCGCGACCATCGCCCCTTCCGCGTCGGTGAGGTGCGCGCGAGCCTCGGTGACGAACTCGGTCAAGCTGTCGGCAAACTCGCCGCCGACCGTGAGCTTGACGAGCTCCTGGCCGGCGCTGCCGCCACACGCCTGCTCGGCCACTGCCCGCAGGCGATCCAGCAATGCAGTGATGTCGCCAAACGACGCCTTGGTGTCGCGCGACAACGCCTCGAGGTGGGTCTTGAGCTGGTCGACCACCTGCAGCATCAGGTCGACGGGGAACGGCACGCCGTGCTCGGTGCAGGCGTCGATCGTCGTCTCCGCCTGATGGCAGAGCTTCTGCGGGCCGTTCATGTTCAACACGCCGAATTCCGCCTTCAGCGTGTGCATCGACCGCCGGATTCCGGCGACCGTCTCCTCTGGCTTGTCGACCGTCTCCAGCGAGAGGATCTCCTCCTCCAGCTCCTGCATCGAGCCGACCGCCTGCGACAGGAACATGGCCAGCGTCTCGGCGAAGTGGCGCCGTTCGTCGGCGTCCTGCAGCACCAGCAGCGACGGTGGCACCAGCGTGCTCGGGTCGCCGCCGACCGTCAGCATGGCGTCGCACTTGCTGGCGAACTCGACGAGGTTGGTCAGGTGCGTGAGCACAAGGTCGGCGTGTTCGTCGAAGGCGCCGCTGCTGGCGAGCCCTTCGATCGTCTCCGCGGCCACGCGGCACAAGCGCGCCAGGTCGTCGAGCGAAGAGGCGCGCGCGCTCTCCCCCACCGTGCGCATCTCGCGCACCAGGTCGCCAGTCGCCTGGCCGCCTTCACTGCGCACCCGATCGACGAGAGGGCCGAGACTCTGGATTCCTGGGATCGACATTGGGCTCCGCTGCTGCGCGGTCATCGGAGCCCGTTCGGCGGGAACTTGAGCCCTGGCGGCAACGTGCGTCGACCCGGCCCAGAGCGGCCGGCGCCATGGGGCCGCAGGTCCCGACGACCGGCCTCAGCCGCCGCAGGCACTGGCGCTGTGCAGCGACGCGCCGCACAGCTTGTAGAGCAGGCGGGCGCCGACGTTGGCGTCCCATTCGTCTTCGCCCGGCGCCACTTCGACGAGGTCGAAGCCGACGATGCGCCGGCCGCTGCGGGCGAGGCGCCACAGCAGGTGCGTGGCCTCGGCGAACGACAGCCCGCCCGGCACCGGCGTGCCCGTGTGCGGGCACAAGGCCGGGTCCAGGCCGTCGATGTCGACGCTGACGTAGACCTTCGCCGGCAGCGCCGCGAGCACCTCATCACACAGGCGGTCGAACGACTCACCCGTGAGCCGCCGGCGCTGCCACTCGCCATCGAAGTGGGTGACCACACGGCCACCGCTGCCCTGGATGGCGAGGAACTCCTGCTCGCAAAAGTCGCGGATGCCGACCTGCACCAGCCGGTGCACGCCCGACACCTCGCGCAGCACGTTGTCCATGATGGAGGCGTGGCTCCAGCGGAAACCCTCATAGGCGCAGCGCAGGTCGGCGTGGGCGTCGAGGTGCAGCACGCCGAGGCCCGGGTGGTGTTCGGCGCAGGCGAGCATCGAACCGAACGGCACCGAGTGGTCGCCGCCGAGCACGCCCGGGATCTTGCCGCTGGCCAGCACGCGCCGTGTCGCGGCCGCCACGATCTCGTTCACGGCCGCGCCGGCGGCGTCGATCGCCACAAGCTCCGGAGCCCCGGCCGGCAGCCCGCCACGCGCGATGACCGCTTCGGCCTGTCGCCGCGCCGTCGAGTGCAGCGACGCGAGCCGCGGGTCGGCCGGCTGCAGGTACAGCCCGCGCTCGTAGAGGCGGCCGTATTGCAGGTCGAACAGGTCCACCTGCCGGCTCGCCGCGAGCATCGCCTCAGGGCCACGCTCGGTGCCGCCGCCATAGGAGACCGTCGCGGCAAACGGCACGGGGATCAGCACCACGGAGGCGTCCTTCTCCTCGTACGGCAGGCCGAAGATGCCGTCGGCTGCCGCGGCGGCGTTGGGGTCGAACTCGGTCATGGGCTCCCCCTACCGCACCGGCTGCGGGACGCAAGCCGGCAGGTCGGAAAGCGGGCTGATGGCCGGCCTGCACTCCTGGGCCGTTTGCGGCACTGGGCGGCCGGTGGCGGCCGATGGCGGCCGCACCGAAAAAAAGGCTCCCTGGCTGGGGGTGCTATTCGAGTCAGGATCAGGAGGGAAGCAGTCGAACCAATCGGGAGGAGAATCCAGCCAGGGAGCCCACCTCGTCTCGTTTGCGGGTCCATGCCACCCGCTACGGGAAGGTATACACCGCAAACGTCGCAAAGTTACACATCTCATGCGACTGCGGGGTTCTTCCACAGCGAAGCGCGCCGTGCATCTCGCACCCCGCCGTGGCTGCACTTCTTGCTTGAGTCCAGGCGCCGCGATCTGCATACTGCTCGGCCCTCGCATCGCGAGACCAACGGTCGGCAGGATAGCTCAGCTGGTTAGAGCGGCGGCTTCATAAGCCGTAGGTCGCCGGTTCAAGTCCGGCTCCTGCTACCACTTCCAACCGCCGGACGCCGTTTGCCGGATCCCCCGCTGGGGTTGGCTCAGCTGCCGACGTGCACCTCGAGCCCCGGCGATACCAGCAGGCCCGCCGCATTGGCATCGGCTTCGAGCACGATCAGTTGCACGAAGAAGGTACTGCCAACCAGCCCGGCTGGAGGCGTCCAGTCGAGGCGCACGGTGCCCCCTTGTTGCCACAGCACGTCGGCGGCACTGGTCCCTGGCACCAGCAGGAATTCCGGCTCGACGAGCAGGGTGCAGCCCGGCGAACCACTCGGGGTCAGGTCCAAGGGCGCTGCCGCTGGAGTCAGCCCGACCAGCAAGGCGGCGGGTCGGAACGGCATCGGCGCCGGCGTCGCACAGGCGACGGTCGACCACTCGACCACGAACGGCTGTCCCGCGGCCGGCTTGCCGCCACCGACGTGGACCATCGGGTTGCCGCCGCGGCCGTTCTCCGGCAGGCACGCCGTGCGCCCGTGCAGCACGCGTACGTAGGCGATCTCGGGCGTCGGCTGGAGCACCGCCGCGCAGATGCCGTCGAGCGGGCTGGCGGCGAACATGTCCGCGGCGCGCGCCAGGTGCGCACCGCGCATCACCTCTGGCAACTGCGAACGCAGTTCCAGGCCTGCGCCGTCAGCCGAGGGCGACCAGAAGGTCGCGAGCCCGCACACCACACCGGTGCCGGCCGTCGTCCACCACCACGTGCTTGTGATCGCGCGCATCGAACGCGATACGCACCGCACCCCAACCGCGGTCGCGCATTCGTGTGCGGCACTCTGCCGTGGCACCACTGCGCATTGGCGCGCCGGCGAGGCGGGACGACCCGCTGCGCATCACGAGCCCTGCGCCAGGACTACCCGCGCAGCAGCTTCAAGAACTCGCCGCGGGTGCGTTCGTCCTTGCGGAACAGGCCCAGCAGGCACGATGTCACCGTGCTGCTGTTCTGCTTCTCGACGCCGCGCATCATCATGCACAGGTGCGAGGCCTCGATGACGACGCCGACGCCGCGCGGCTCCAGCACGTCGTCGAGCGCCTGCGCGATCTGCATGGTGAGCCGTTCCTGCACCTGCAGCCGACGCGCGAAGATGTCGACGACGCGCGCCAGCTTCGACAGGCCGACGATCTTCTTGCCGGGGATGTAGGCGACGTGGGCCTTGCCGAAGAACGGCGCCAGGTGGTGTTCGCAGAGCGAGTAGAGTTCGATGTTCTTGACCACCACCATCTCGTCGGTCTCGGCCTCGAACAGCGCGTCACCGATCACCTTCTTGGGGTCCTGCGCGTAGCCCGAGGTGTAGAAGCGGAAGGCCTTCTCGACCCGCCGCGGGGTCTGCAACAGGCCCTCGCGCCGCGGCTCCGGATCGAGCTCCGTGATCATGTGGGCAACGGCATCCTGGAAGGGCGTCAAGGCGGGATCGGCCGGAGTCGGCGGGGTCATCAGGCGCTTTCTAAACCGCCGCCGGGGCGCGCGGAAGCCCGCGGCCACGGAAGCAGGCCGCCGGTTCGGCCCGGCTTCACATCGTCTCGCGCAGCAGTTCCTCGACCGTGGTCTGGCCGTCGAACACCGCCAGCAGCCCGTTCTCGCGCAACGACACCATGCCCTTCTCCCGGGCCGCGTCCTGCAACGTCGTCGTGCTGGCGCCGGCGAGGATGAGCTCCCGCAGGCGGTCGTCGACCTCGAGGATCTCGGTGATGGCCATACGACCGCGGTGGCCGGTGAAATTGCAGGTGGCGCAGCCCTTGCCGTACGCGAACTTCTTGCCGGCCACCTGCGCCACGGTGACCCCGAGCCGCCGCAGCACGTCGTCGCCGGGTTCGTAGAAGGTCTTGCACTCGGCGCAGACCCGCCGCACGAGCCGCTGCGCCAGGATGCCCTGCACGGTGGCCGTGAGCAGGAACGGCTCGATGCCGATGTCGACGAGGCGCGTGATCGCCGAGGCGGCGTCGTTGGTGTGCAGCGTCGAGAACACCAGGTGGCCGGTGAGGCTCGCTTCGATCGCCGTCTGCGCGGTCTCGCGGTCGCGGATCTCGCCGACCAGGATCACGTCGGGGTCCTGGCGCAGGATCGTGCGCAGCACCGAGGCGTAGGTGACGCCGATCTCCTCGTTGACCGGGATCTGGATGATGCCCTCGAGGTCGTACTCGACCGGGTCCTCGACGGTGATGACCTTGGTCGCCTCGTTGTTGGCCTCGTTCAGCATCGCATAGAGCGTCGTCGTCTTGCCCGAGCCGGTCGGGCCGGTGACGAGCACGATGCCGTGCGGCAAGTCGACGAAGCGGCGCAGATGCTGGCGCACCTCGGGTTGCAGGCCGAGGTTGTCGAGGTTCAGCGACACGTTCGAGCGGTCCAGGATGCGCATCACGGTCGACTCGCCGTACATGGTCGGCAAGGTCGACACGCGCAGGTCGACGGAGCGCCCGCCGACGGTCAGCTCGATGCGGCCGTCCTGCGGCAAACGCGTCTCGGCGATGTCGAGGTCGGACATCACCTTGACGCGCGCAATCAGCGCCTCGGCCAGGTGCGGCGGCGGCGCTTCGAGCTCGAACAACGAACCGTCGACGCGATAGCGGATCTTGAAGTCGGTCTCGAACGGCTCCAGGTGGATGTCGGAGGCCTTGTCGCGGATCGCCTGGTAGAGGATGTAGTTGAGCAGCTTGACGACCGGCGCCGCCGACGCCATCGCCGCCTTGTCCTCGAGGTCGATCTTGCCGCCCTGCTGCTGCAGCTCCTGCACCAGCTGCTGCATGCGCTGCTTGGCGTCGCCGGCGTCCTCGCGGTAGTAGCGGTCGAGGCCTTGCTGGATCAGCGCGCCCTCGGCGATGACGCCCTGGATCTCGCAGCCGGTGGTGAAGCCGAGGTCCCCGAGCATGGCGACGTTGGCCGGGTCGGCGATCGCCACCTCGAGCACCTTGCCGCGCAGCTGCACCGGCAGGATGCCGAACGCGCGCGCCGTCGCCAGGTCGACCTTCGCCACCGCCTCCGGCGACGGTGGTTTCGCTACCAGGTCGTGGAAGCCGAGCCCCGCCTGCGACGCCAGCGCGCGCGCCACGTCGACCGGCTCGATGCACTTCATGCCGACCAGGATCTCGCCGATGCGGCCGCCCTTCTCCCGCTGCACCTGCAGCGCCTCCTGGACCATGCCCTCGTGGATCAGGCCGAGCTCCTTCAGGATCTGGCCGAGCAGTCGCCGTGGCGCCATGGCTTACTCCGCGGTCCCGCCGCCCATGCGGGTCAGCAGCGCCTTGCGATCGAACGCCCGCTCGAGCGCCACTTCCTTGTCGATGCGGCCGCCGCGCCAGAGGTCGAGCAGGAAGTCGTCCATCAGCACCATGCCCTGGCGGCGGCTGGTCTGGATCACCGACGGGATCTTGAACGTCTCACACTTGCGGATGTGGTTCTCGATCGCCGGGTTGTTGAGCATGATCTCGAACGCGGCGACGCGGCCGCCGCTGGCCGCCGGCACCAGGATCTGCGAGATCACCGCCACCAGCGACTGCGCCAGCTGCGAACGGATCTGCTCCTGCTGTTCCCGCGGGTACTGGTCGATGATGCGATCGACGGTGCGCGCCGCGCCGGTCGTGTGCAGGGTGCCGAACACGAGGTGACCGGTCTCGGCCGCGGTGATCGCCGCCGACGTCGTCTCCAGGTCGCGCATCTCGCCGAGCAGGATCACGTCCGGGTCCTGGCGCAGCGCGCGCCGCATCGCCTCGGCGAACGAGGTGACGTCGGTGCCGACCTCCCGCTGCGTCACCTGCGACTTCTTGTGGCTGTGGTAGTACTCGACCGGGTCCTCGATCGTGATGATGTGCACGTCGCGGTGCTTGTTGATCCAGTCCAGCATCGTCGCCAACGTCGTCGTCTTGCCCGAACCGGTCGGCCCGGTCACCAAGACGAGGCCACGGTGCAGGTTCAGCAGCTGCTGCACCGACTCCGGCAGGCCGATCTGCTCGAAGCTCAGCAGCTTCTGCGGGATCTGCCGCATGACGACGCCGCGCGAGCCCTTCTGTGTCAGGATGCTGACGCGGAACCGGCACTTGTCGCCGTGCGCATAGCCGAAGTCGGTGGTGCCGCCGCGTTCGAGCTCCTCCCAGTTGCGCTGCGGCGCGACCTGCTTCGCCATCGCCGCGATGGCCGCTGGCGTGAGCACCTCGTCGCCGACCTCGACCAGGTGGCCGCTGATGCGCAGCACCGGCCGGCGACCGGCGGAGAGGTGGAGGTCGGAGGCGCCGCGCGAGTGGCAGGCGTCCATCAAGGCGATGATGTCCATGGTGATTCTCCGGCGCCCGGTCAGACCGCGGCGACCACGCGCAGCAGCTCGGGGATGGTGGTGTGGCCCTGCATGACCTTGCGCACGCCGTCCTGCAGCAGCGTCGACATGCCGCCCGACTGCCAGGCGTACTCACGCAACCGCACCATCGGCTCGCCGCGGAAGGTCATCTCGCGCAGGGTGTTGTCGAGCTGCAGCAGCTCGTAGATGCCGAGCCGGCCGCGATAGCCGCTGTGGCCGCATTCGCCGCAGCCCTGGGAACGGTAGAAGGTCGCCGACGCCGCGCTGCCGGGGTCGATGCCGACGCTGCGCAGCTCCGTCGGCGACGGCTCGTACGGCTGCCGGCACGCCTTGCAGACGACGCGCAGCAGGCGCTGCGCCAGCACCGCCTGCACCGACGCCGCCACCAGGAACGGCTTCACGCCCATGTCGATCAGGCGCGTGATCGCCGAGGCCGAGTCGTTGGTGTGCAGCGTCGAGAACACCAGGTGGCCGGTCAACGCCGCCTGCACCGCGATCTCGGCGGTCTCCTTGTCGCGGATCTCGCCGACCAGGATCACGTTCGGCGCCTGGCGCAGCATCGCGCGCAGGATCCGCGCGAAGGTCAGGCCGAT